>NZ_JAAHIH010000005.1:738714-1108072 GCF_010671925.1 Moorena sp. SIOASIH
CGGGAAAGCGATCGATAACTTGGTCGAAATACGGAATCTTGTCAATGGGTGGTTCTAGTGCAGCTAGTTGAAGATAAGCCAAAGCGGTTTCTTTGGCATTGGGAAATTCCTCAACCATCTTTTTATAAGCCAGTTTCGCTGCTTTGGGCTTTTGGGCATACTGAAGTCCTCTAGCCCCTAGGTAAGTATGCTTAGGTGTTGGTTTAGCATTGGCATACGCAGCACTGGCTTGAGCATATTTGCGGTCTTTCCAATAGGCTAATGCGATCGCTTCCCAATCTTGGGGCTGAATTATAGCACGATTTTTATCATCGACAGATTTCCCATAATTACTCACTAGTTTATCTAGCACTAGGGTAACCCCTGGTTGGTCAAAGGTATACCTGGCTAATAACAGCATCAGTTCAGGTTGATTAGGCTTATCCTTGAGCTGTTGCTGGATTAATTCAATGATGCGAGGATGAGAAGGATAGTTTTTCAGTGCTCGTTCCCAGTATTTGGGCTCTTCCGCAGAGAAGTCATACATCTGCTGTATTTTTGCCAACCAGGGCTGCTCAGAACTCCAGATGGTGCTGGCATATTTCGGAGCAATAGATTCCTTTTCTGGTTTGCGGTAGGGTGAATCATCTGACAAGAAGGCATACAAGGCTTCAGCTGCTACTGGCTGATTACCATAGCGTTGGAGCAACTCCTGCCAAGCTTCTTGGGCTTTAGCTTTGTTCCCAGTGAGTTGGTAAGCCTGTGCTCGTTTGAGCACAATATGTCCTGCTAATACTGGATATTCCCACTCTAACTTATCTAACCAACGCAGTGCCTCCCTTCCCTGCTGCCCAGCTATGGCATCAACCGCCAATAGGTAACGAGCACGGCCACGATTGAGGGATTTTGGTCCAATTGCGATCGCTTCGAGTTGTGCCACCCGCTGCTGGGGGGATTGGGATGCTAGTTTTAGGACTGTAGTGTCCTTGGGATTTCTGCGCCCCATGATTTGCTGGGGGAGCAACACTACCCAATTCGTTAATCCTACCGGGTTCTTGCGATAAGTCAACACTAACATGGTGAAGATCAGCAGTAGGCTCAATCCCACACTAGACGCTAGTAGGATTTGTCGTCTGCTACGCTGGCGCAATTGCTGGCGCAATAAAGGATAGTAGCGGGAGAATTTCAAACGTGACCGTTTCATAGAGCCTCCTTCTGATGCACGTCCATATTAGGATGAGATTTTGGGAATAGAAAGCTCTGTGACATCATCTCCGGGAGCATTGGTATTGTTAAGCTTGAGTAATTGGTGATTATGATGACTCAACGAGCCATTACCAATGCACCATTACTCTGACCCAAAAACACCTTTAACTATAAACACTACTGAAAGAACCGGACAGGATCTGGCATTTCAACGTCTGTTCCTTTAACCATATTCCGGAACCCCACAACTGTGCTGTGATTCGATAGAAGACTTATGGAACGCGGAAAAATAGTTGCTATTATAACTGGAGCTATATCGATATTGCTAGCGATCGCTTACTTAATTATTGTCCAGCTGCTAGATTTTCGAGGAGAAATGATACCTGCTCCAGTCAGCCAATCATTAGACTGGGGATATTGGATGGGATATTTTTCCCCTGGTGTTGCGCAATGGTTACTTTAAATGGAATTCCCTAGCGTAAACGCGCGAGAATGATCCGGCAAGAGAAATACTATTCCCTTGCCGGATTCTTGCCCTAGGTTATGATATGCCCTGTGCTTTAGCTGTCTCTAGTTGGCTGTATCCCGCAGTGCTGCCAACACCGTCTCATGGATTACACCATTGCTGACAACCACACCCTGATTTTCAACTAGCTTAGAACCGATAGAAAAGTTCAGAGGCTTGCCATGCATATCTGTAACAACTCCACCAGCTTCCTCCACAACAATGGTGCCTGCAGCATGGTCCCAAATTTTCTCACGGTAGTTGGGATACTTCGAGGAAGGTAAACGTAGGTAAAGGGCTGCGTGACCAGAGGCAACCGCACCATACTTAGCCTGAGAATCCATCCGCAGGGAGTCTGCAGTAATTCCCACCGCCTTAGCTACAAAATCTTGCCGAGAATGGTCACCATGACCAGATTCCACGCTTTCAACGAACCGGAGTTCTGCTGTATTGTCAGCATCAGTCACTTGAATCGATTGGGGTTCCCCACCACTAATAGGTACCATGGTTGCTCCCTGACCCCGCACTGCCACAAATAGGACACCCCGTTCCCCATCGGGTTGTGCTAGGTTCACGGGTAACGCTGGGCAAGCTAGCACTCCTACTTTCACTTCACCTTGTTCTACCAAAGCTAAGGCTACAGCATATTGATCATTACGCAGAAACCCTTTGGTGCCATCAATCGGGTCTAAGGTCCAGTAGCGAGGTCCAATCTCACCATTGCCTCGATTAATCCAACTAACCACTGCCTCAGGAGTAGCATCATTAGTTACAGATTGTACATAACTGGTTACCTGTGCCAACTGAGTCGCCATAGTTGGTTCCACCAAAACAGCAGCATCTTCTTCACCCACTACTGGGTCATTAGGAAAGGCTTGGGCAAGTAAGCGGCAAATCACCGCCTGGGAACCATAATCGGCAACAGTGACAGGGCTTTTGTCACTTTTTTCCATAGCTTCAGTCACCCGTTCACTCCGGACTTGCTCACAAATTTTGGCAGCGGCTAAGGCTGCCTCAATCGCAACCTGTTTCTCTTGTTGATAAGACATTGTAAATAACTGCTCCTAAGGGCGAAAAGATTTTTGGAAGGTTTTCTCGGTCATGGGTAATAGGTATAGCTAATCGGTAATAGACCCTTGAGTAATCACCATTAGCAATTAGAGATTACCTATTACTGACTAGGAACTGCCTGGTTTTAAAGGCTTGTGGCCTAGCAGCATGTTTTTCCCTGACCTTAGGGACAGAGCTAGGAACTGGCAGTCATTCATAGGTGTCATAACCCTTACGGGAACTAATCTCCATTGCTGGCATCTTAGCTAGGAAATTCCGGATTCAGAGGAAATTACCAGGGAATTAACTAAGAGCAGTAATCGAGGTACAACAATAATGTATTTCATCCGGATCATCTGTGCCATTTTCCTTCCACCACTCGGTGTGTTCTTGCAAGTGAGTTTTGGCAAGTCCTTTTGGCTTAATATTCTGTTAATGGTATTGGGTTTCATTGTAGGCACTCAACTTGGTTTTCCCAAATATGGTGTAGTGCCTGCCATACTCCATGCTGTATGGGTGACTGCTAATCAAGATCAGGATTAAACTGTTTACTAGGGACTCTGCCCTAACCGAACACAAACCAGGGATTATAGGTCCGGTAAACCGGCTCTAAGACTAGAATAATTTGGCACAATGGAAGTGAGTACGCAACAGCAGTGCTTCAGCCAATCAGCCTTGTCCTAACAAACACCAAAGGTATACAAGAATGGATTTAATTCGGATTTTATGTGCTATTTTCCTGCCACCACTGGGAGTATTTTTGCAAGTGGGTATTGGCTGGCCCTTTTGGATAAATATTCTTTTAACCCTATTGGGGTATATTCCAGGTATTATCCATGCCGTTTGGGTGATTGCCAAGAGATAAAATAAAGGATTAGACTGACTACAAATGTACAGTTCCAAACAATCATCCCAACCTGTGAAGTATAAGGCTTTGAACTATCAGGGAGTCTACCCCTGCCCAGTCTGTCGTGTCGGTCAGATTCAAAATTTATCGTTAATGGAAGCTTTTGCCTGTCACGAGTGCCGCCACATTTTCACTGCTGATCTCGAAAGGCAAATACTCAAAATAACCGATCGGCAGCCCCCAATGACCTGGCACTGGAATGGCAAAAAGTGGACAGGGGCGCATTTAGAGGGGGTTGAATGGGGATGGGTGAATTGGTTCTTAGCCTTGGCATTTGTAGTTTGTCCAACGACCTTAATTGGGGCAGCCGTTTATATGTTTCCCCCTGCCCCAGATAGTCCTGTATCTTGGCTTCCAGCTGCTTGGGTAGGGTTAACGTTTTTATGCCATCTGGCAATTGTTGTCTGGTTGGTGATGGAATTTTATCAATTTCCAGTTTGGGAGTACTTGAGAATTGGACGGCAGCGAATTCTGGGTCGTTAGTTGTGTTAATTAACTTGAAAATACTGCTGAGTATTGTTAAGAAGAACACCCTTAGATTTTCATCCTTTATTGCTTCTATGTTACTAATTCATACTTGCTCAGGTGCCCTTGACCCATTAAGAATTAAATTCGCCACGGGTCGCACCTCAGGATCACAGCTCTAGGGGTTTGCGTTTATGGTAAGTATAATTTGTTACTAAATTCAGTACTGCTGCTTTAACATAGGGGGTTGGTAGTGCTAATTATGCACCTCAAGTAGCGTGGCCTACGGCCAATCGCGTAGCGGCTCTGTTCGCGTAGCGTGGCCTTTGGCCTTAAGAGCATTGACCGTAGGTCACGCTACTTGAGGTGCAACCCATGGCACTAAAACCTTTTGGCTGAGCTGATTTCCTAGAGCAACACATTCTTATGCTCATGTCAAGTCCCACTGATTAGTTATACTTATAGGCTGCTAACAACACTTTTTTAGAACTGATTGACCGTAGGTCACGCGGGGCGCGTTCGCTATGATTGAAGAATGTGCAATTTTTAGCCATACCATAGTCAACTAATGCTTATGCTCACAGAAAACCGATGATTGTATAAATAGTATAGACTAACCCATTCAAAGACAACTGCTGGAACTCTCGTACTTGGTTTTGGTGCTATCCTGATGGGAAGCAGTCTACACTTGAGCGTACTGTCGCGTACTGTCGCGTACTGTCAAAACTGTCGCGTACTGTCGCGTACTGTAAAAGCGTACTGTCAAAAGGGAGGTTGGATTTCTTTCCACGACCACTTGACCACTAATAGACACATTAAGTGCCATGTTTTCATCTCAATCCCCCCAAGAAAATGGGGAATCTCCAAAAGGGGACATTACGCTGAAGGACGCTAACGGTAAAACTCTCGAATGTTACATTGAGCATTCCCTAGAGCTAGAGGGTTGTCAATACCTTCTGCTGTTACCTGTGGACTCACCCATAGAAATTGTTGCTTGGGATGATGATGATGAAGACTTAGCTGATGCCTCTCTAGTTGAAGATGAAGCTGAGCTTGACTTGATATTCCCTGACGCCCAAGCTGTTCTAGCTGAGCAAAATCTTCAGCTCAAGCGCACCGCTTTTACCTTAACTGTTGCTGGTGAGTTGCCACCAGTGGACGAAGACGACATTCTCACCCTGGAAATTGAAGACGATGATGTTCCAATGGAAGCAGAGGAACTACAGGAGCTAGCGAGCTTTTATCACAAAGAACAAGAGTATGGAATCTATACGCCTGTAGAGCCACTCCTGTTTTTTGCTCGCTCGAACCAATCTGGTCAACCCGAGTTACTGTCTACCCAGGAAATTAAACAAGTTCAGCCATTGCTCGAAGAACTGCTATTCGATGATCTTGAGTAGGAGACAAGAACTCGGGTTGACCCTTTAAAGGATTCAGGGGAAAGTAGTGTTTTGGTGTATAAGAGTATGAAAACTCTCAAAAGCATCTCCAATAGGTTTTTTTATTTCGTTCTCTTGCCAGCGACCCTTGGTATTTGTGCATGGCAGGGCTGGGAGTGGTGGAGTTGGGTGGTATCCCCACCCGTTAAAGCACAATCTTCCGAAGATGTCGCTCCAACCCTCGTAAAAATTGAGATTCCCCCAGGAACCCCAGGTCAGCAGATAGGCAGAGATCTGGAAGCTTCTGGTTTAATTCGCTCGGCGGATGCTTGGAAACTCTGGACTCATTGGCGGCAGCTGGTAGACCGAGATGGTGAGTTTAAAGCTGGAACTTACGAACTATCACCAACTCAACCCCTGACAAAAATCGCCGAAACCATTTGGAAAGGGAAGGTGATGCAGCTGTCTTTCACCATACCGGAAGGGTGGTCGATTCAGCAAATGGCGAATTATTTTGAATCCCTAGGATTTTTCCCGGCTGATGACTTTATCGCTGCTAGTAGTAAAATCCCCTGGGATAAGTACCCTTGGTTACCCAGTGAGCTGCCTCATCTAGAAGGTTATTTATACCCAGATACCTATAAGTTACCCAGTGATGGCATCTCGCCACAAGCAGTCATCGAACAAATGCTTAATCGATTTGAGCAGGTAGCTTTACCAGTATACCAAAAAGGTCAGTACAAAACCCAGCTTAGTATCAATGATTGGGTAACATTAGGGAGCATTGTCGAGAAGGAAGCAGTAGTTGCTGAAGAACGCGATCGCATTGCTGGTGTCTTTACTGAACGGTTGCGGCGAGGGATGAGATTAGAAACGGATCCCACGGTTGAATATGGATTGGGGATTCGACAAACTGCTGATCAGCCCCTGACCTACAAGCAAGTGCGGCAACCCTCCCCTTACAATACCTATCTCAACCCAGGACTACCTCCGACCCCGATTGCCAGTCCTGGAATAGGGAGTTTGAAAGCAACCCTTGACCCCGAAGACACCGAATACCTATTTTTCGTGGCTCGTTACGATGGCACTCATGTTTTTAGTAAAACCCTAACAGAACATGAAGCAGCTAAAAATGCCATCCGTAGAGAACGGCGAGCTAAACAATAAACCACAACAACTCGTGATCACAGAAGCTTTATCTACTGGGGAGGTTGAGAGAAAAGAATACCCCGACCTAAGATGACGGGGATGCATTTTCGACAATGTTAAATTAGGGGATAAGGGTCTCAAAAAACTGGGTATTGACCCTACTCAGCTACCTCCGGTGCGGGGGAAAGTTACGCCCTAGGAGATAACAGCCAATTAGGTTGTGCAAAGGATACCCCATTCCTGCGACGGATGGGGAAGTTCAAAGGTTCGATAGAATCAAATCACTATAATCGTTGCCCGCTGCCATCATCAGGCTGAGCGGGCTTAGTGTATTGACAATTGACGGGTAAGCATCAAAAATCAACAGAGTTACCGACTTTCAATTTATCAGTTAACTAAATATGTCTTGGGTTTCAAAGTTACAACCTGACTTAATCCTTGGTGGCTCCATCTTAGACCTGACACCAGATATTCTCCAGCAATATCAGCTCTCAGGTCTAGTGTTGGATGTTGACCAGACTTTAATACCAGTGACGAAATCCCGTGTTTCTCAGGAAATTGAACGGTGGGTAGAGCAAACTAGACCGATGGTTTCCCTGTGGCTGGTCAGTAATAACCTCAGTGAACATCGCATTAGCCGTATTGCTTCCTCCCTAGATTTGCCTTACATATATGGAGCTCGCAAACCTTCGCGACGCAAGCTGAAAATAGCTGTAGATGCGATGAACCTACCTATAGACCAAGTGGCAATGGTAGGCGATCGCTTATTCACTGATGTCTTAGCTGGGAATCGACTGGGAATGTTCACCATTCTTGTAGAGCCCATAAGGGATCCAGCTATGAGCAAGTCTTTATACCCAATGCGTGATTTAGAAGTGTGGTTCTCTCAAGCCTTAGGGGTTTCCCTGACCACCATGCAACAAAACTTCAACAAACCTGACAAATCAAAATAAACTGAAATATAAAGAAAATATTATAAAAATTACTAAACCAGAATTTGTCTGAAATAATTAGGGAGTGTTGGAAGTAGGGTCAGCTTATATAAAGACCCATGATATGACCAACCTTTTAAATGGGGTCAGCCTATATAAAGACCCTAGCTATAATAAGCGCCTATAACTAATAGACAGCCCAGCCTTGAGGTAATCAGGAGCTGGGCTGTCTATGGTTTGGCATTACATTACCCAGCCTTGACCCCTATTAGCCTAAGTAACTAAGGATCCCCCCTAACCCCCCTTAATAAGGGGGGGAGTAGCCCAATCCTCAAGAATCTGCACCAAGCTAAACCCCAAGGTAAAATTTAAGAAACATTACTTAACAAACTATCGCCAAGCATGAGCGCAAACGTTGAAATCTACACCTGGAGCACTTGCCCCTTCTGTATCCGTGCTAAAGGTCTACTAAACAAGAAGGGAGTTGAATTTACTGAATACTCTATTGATGGTGATGAACAGGCACGAGCGAAGATGGCTCAAAGGGCAAATGGAGCACGCTCATTACCACAGATTTTTATCAATGACCAGCATATCGGTGGCTGTGATGAGCTTCACACTCTGGAATTTCAGGGTAAGTTAGACAACCTGCTCAAGGCAAGCTAACCACTAGGTGATTGAGCATCTAGTCTTTGGAAAGCACAACGGAAAAGAACACCTCACGACTAGATAACTATCACTACACGGATATTATCCTAAAGGTGATAATCTCATCCGGTTTATATAGCGTTGATCCCACTTATGAGTAAGGATCCCCCCTAACCCCCCTTAATAAGGGGGGGATATGATTCCCTCAAAACCCTATTTATTATTCCCTTTTGCCTTTTGCCTTTTGCCTTTTGCCTTAATCCCTGTTACCCGTTCCCCGTTCAAGATCTTGAGCACTATGTTACCGAATCAAATAGGATTGCTGTAGCATAGGGTAATTGGTTGACAGGGGAATTCAACAGTGAAATTTGCGTTTATAATAGACCCTCTCCCGAAACTTGATCCCGGTCACGATACTAGTGTGGCGCTGATGGAAGCCGCACAGGAATTAGGTCATGAGGTTTGGGTTACTGAGGCTCAACAATTGAGTGTTATTCAGGGTCAGGCTTGGGGGCTTCTACAACCTGTGCAACTAACTCCAGCCAAACTCGATGACGGGCATTGGGTCGTAAGTGAACAGTGGTACCAGACTGGTAAGGCTCTGTTGAAACCTCTAGAGGAGATGGATGCTGTCTGGATGCGGACAGACCCGCCTGTTACTATACCTTACCTGTATGCAACCTATATCTTGGACTACATTAATCCAGATAAAACCTTGGTGATTAATTCACCAACTGGCATCAGGACAGCTAACGAAAAAATGTATGCCCTCCAGTTTCAGGAGGTGATTCCACAGACAATTGTCAGTCAGGAGAAATCGGTGATTCGGCAATTCCTTGAGGAAAAAGAGGCAGCAGTACTCAAACCTCTAGGAGGCAAAGGTGGTGAGGGTATTATTTTTCTACAGCCAAGCGATCGCAATTTTAACTCCTTGGTGGAAATTAGCACTAAACAGGGTAGTGAGCCAGTGATGGTTCAGGCTTATCTGCCTGCGGCGAAAGATGGAGATAAGCGGATTATCCTCTTGAATGGTGAACCGATTGGAGCAGTAAATCGCATTCCCACAGGTAAGGAATTTCGGGGTAACATGGCTGTGGGTGGTCGAGTAGCGGCTACGGAAATTACTCCCCGAGAGGAAAAAATCTGTGCCCTCCTCAAGCCAAAACTGCAGCAAGATGGCTTATATTTGGTTGGCATAGACGTTATCGGCGGCTACCTCACCGAAGTTAATGTCACCAGTCCTACTGGCATCCGGGAAATTGACCGCTTAGATGGTACTCATCTGGCTAAACAGGTAATTACCTGGGTTGAAGCATTTAAAAACAACGGCGGTGACACAATAGAATCGGGTAACCAGACTGCTGAGCAAAGTCATGGGGTTTAATGTCCGTTTTGGGTCAGTTTTATGAAGCAAGGAACAGTGGCACGGAACGATAGGAAAGCTCGAATCTGGGGGATGCTATGTCATCTATCCTCCCTGCTATGGATTCCTCTATTGATTATGGGTCTACCTATCCCCTTGGCTAACCTGGCAGGACCGTTGATGATCTGGTTAAACAAGAGGAATAAATACCCCTTTGTCAAGGTTCACGGTAAAGAATCGATTAATTTTCAAATCTCGATCACCCTTTACGCTACCATTATCCTGACCATATTTACGGCATTTGCCTGGGCGTTTTTCATCCTAATTGGTGCAATAAACGATTTTGACCCTGACTCTTGGTTGGAGCTGTTTAAGCTCATAGAATTCTGGCTATGGTGTATAGCTAGTATGCTGGGAATCTTTGATTCACTGCTGGTGACTATGGCCTCAATCGCTGCTCAATATGGTAGGCATTACCGTTACCCGTTTACCCTGCGATTTTTACGATAAGTCCCTAAGATAAGTCAAGATATAGTCTACAATGGCTGAGTTTTCTGCAACAGGTGCAACTGAACAGCTACCGAAAATTGGTGTGGCGGTAGTGGGAACTGGATTTGGACAAAAAATCCACATCCCTGGCTTTAAAGCTCATTCCCGAACGGAAGTGGTGGCTGTATATCACCGAGACCCGGATCAGGCAAATGCGTACGCAAACCAATATGATATTCCCCATGGATGCGATCGCTTAGAAGACATCCTAGCTTTACCGGAAGTAGAAGCGGTTAGCATCTGTACTCCCCCGTTTCTGCACTACGAAATGGCGAAAATGGTTCTAGAAGCAGGGAAACATCTGCTACTAGAGAAACCCATGACCTTAAGGGCAACGGAAACCCAGGAGCTTTACCAACTCGCTACAGAAAAGGGTGTTGTCGCTATACCTGATTTTGAATTCCGCTTTATCCCCTCATGGCAGCTGTTAGCGGAATATCTCGAAAAAGACTATGTCGGTAAAAAGCGTCTGATTAAAATAGACTGGTTAGTCTCTAGCCGAGCCAATCCCGAACGCCCCTGGAACTGGTATGCTCAAAAAGATAAGGGTGGTGGAGCACTAGGGGCAGTTGGTTCTCATGCCTTTGATTATATTCATTGGCTATTTGGACCAGTGCAGCGGTTGTGTGCTCAACTGAGTACTGCAATTCCAGCACGGCCAGACCCCAATGCTAGCAATTTACTTAAGCCAGTAGATGCCGATGACACCTGTCTGTTATTACTGGAATTGGCAGATGGTACCCCTTGTCAACTCACTATTAGTTCGGTAACCTATCAAGGGCGAGGTCACTTTGTAGAGGTTTATGGCGATCGCGGTACCTTAGTCTTAGGCAGTAACAATCTCAAAGACTACGTTCATGGATTTCGCCTGTGGGCAGCCACCGCCGGTCAATCCTTGATGGAAGTAGAAATTCCCCAGCGACTAGCATTTGCTGAAACCTATCTCGATGGTCGTTTAGCCCCATTTATCCGGGTGGTTGACCATTGGGTGCAAGCCATTGACAATGGTAGCGTTAGCACACTATCTCTCAAAGAAGGAGTGTACTCCCAGATGTTAATGGATGTAACCCATGAGTCCCATGAAACTAGAGGTTGGGTTGAAGTAGATCAGCAGAAGTATAGCGGTTTTTAATAGGGAATAGGGAATAGGGAATAGGGAACAGGAAAAAAACTTTGTTTACCTTATTAGGCTATAAACTGCTATATATATCCTAAAACTGCTTCCATAGCTTTGATATTTTGAGAATATAATTTTTGATGGTCAACAGCATTTCCTTATTTTTAAATAATAGCATAGATTCGGAATAAAAAACTGTTAATAATTAAAACAACTAACTGACTATAATATTTAAGGTAAACGAAAATGAAGAGTCAGCATCAAAAGCATCAGTTACTCAGCATTATCTCTAGTATACCTAGAGGTTTGATTTTGATGAGCACAGGGGGCATGATACTCACGACGCTAATTTTAGGAGTGGTGATGTGGCGCACTAGCTCCCGGTTGTTTGAACAAGTTAATGGTCTATTCGACTTATCGCAATTAAACTTATCACAGCCAGAACCAGAGGTGGATGTCAGAAACGTTGTGGTTAATAAAGTTCGTAACGTTAGTGAATTGACCACTGCTGTGTTTAGCATGGAGGCAGTTGTTCCAACTCGTCAAGATAGAAACTTAGGACAATATCGCTTAGCGTCAACGACATTACTCTACATTGCTTATGGGGAAGTCAGAGCTGGGGTTGATTTAGGGAAATTAAGCGTAGATGATGTCAAAGTCAGCAATGACTCGATCCAAGTGCAGTTACCAGCGCCTCAATTACTGGATAGCAAGATTGATGTTACCCGTTCCCAGATTTACGACTACAACCGAGGATTTTTAGGTCTTGGACCCGATGTTGCCCCTCAATTACAGATGCTAGCTCAACAGCAAACCCTCCAGAAAATTCAGACTACTGCTTGTCAGCAAGGTGTGCTAGACCAAGCTAATCAAAGGGCGCAATTAGTGGTTACTAATTTATTGATGACAGCTGGTTACAAAACTGTAGATGTCAAGCTTAAACCTTCATCAGCATCAATGTGTTTGACAGCTTTACAAACACCATCCTAGCACAGCGTTTGGTAAGCAGTCAGCAGTCAGCCGTCAGCCGTCAGCTAAAAATAAAATTCGTTTCCGTAGCG
This sequence comes from Moorena sp. SIOASIH, assembly GCF_010671925.1. Taxonomy (GTDB): domain Bacteria; phylum Cyanobacteriota; class Cyanobacteriia; order Cyanobacteriales; family Coleofasciculaceae; genus Moorena. The sequence goes on from NZ_JAAHIH010000005.1 coordinate 751,025, forward strand.
TGGCGCAGGCTTCGACTATTCAAAAGCTGATAAGTGATAAGTGATAAGTGATAAGTGATAAGTGATAGCTGATAGCTGATAGCTGATAACTGATAGCTGATAACTGATAGCTGATAGCTGATAGCAAAGTAATTGGCGTAATTAAACTAGTTTATTATATCATGAACAATGCCAAAAACGTCCTTGGCGGAACCCTAAAGGTGTGCTGCACATTTCCCATGACGGGATTTTTTCGCAATGGAAAATGTGACACAGGACCAACTGACGTTGGTGTACATATCGTTTGTGCAGAAATGACGGAAGAGTTCCTATCTTTTACTCAGCAAAGAGGGAATGATTTGAGTACACCATCCCCGGTCTATGGTTTTCCTGGTCTTAAACCCGGAGATCAATGGTGTTTGTGTCTCAGTCGTTGGAAGGAGGCGCTGGATGCTGGGGTTGCGCCACCGGTGATTTTGTCAGCAACCCATGAAGCAGCCCTTGATTACATTCCGTTGGAAGTATTTAAGGAACACGCTATTCTTAACGGCTAACCGTTGATATAGCCGTTTTTAATTAGGTGAGGTATAGATGTTTTTAGGGAGTAGGGAGTAGGGAGTAGGGAGCAGTGAAGAGCAAGAGGCAAGAGGCAAGAGGCAAGAGGCAAGAGTTAAAAAATACTATGTACCTCATAGTTATGAAAACCGCTGTATTTAATAGGCACTTCGGGAAATCAAGAGATAGAACAGTAACAGGGATATCCGTTTTCCCCCCTTACTAACCCTATAATTTTGATGAGAAAAAAACTCTTAGTGACAGGAGCTAGCGGTTTCCTTGGATGGAACCTTTGCCAGCTCGCCAAAGAAAAATGGGATGTTTATAGCACTTCTTTTTCCCAGAGAATAGAGATTCCAGGAATAACTGTGGTAAAGGCTGACTTGAGAGACTTTCAAGACATAAAGCATCTGTTTGCTGAGATTCAGCCAGCAGGAGTAATTCATACCGCAGCTCACTCTAAACCTAATTTTTGTCAGACCCATCGAGAGGAATCATATTCGATTAATGTTACAGCTTCTATCAATATTGCTCGACTAAGTGCAGATTATGATATCCCTTGCGTGTTTACCTCTACTGAGTTGGTATTCGATGGTTTAAACCCTCCTTATCTGGAAACTGATCCGGTATCGCCTATCAGCTATTACGGTGAGCAAAAAGTGATGGCAGAAGAAGGGATGCGATCGCATTATCCTAAAGTCGCGATTTGCCGGATGCCCTTAATGTTTGGTATGATTCCCCCTACTGCTAGTAGCTTTATCCAACCCTTTCTCAAAATTTTGAGGGAAGGACGACCATTGAGCTTATTTACTGATGAAATTAGAACCCCTGTCAGTGGCACAACAGCAGCGAAGGGACTGTTATTAGCTCTAGAGAAAGTCCAAGGTCTAGTTAATCTGGGCGGAAAAGAACGGATATCCCGCTATGACTTTGGTTGCCTGATGGCTGAGGTATTTGAACTTTCCCAAGATAATTTAGGACGCTGTCTACAAAAGGATGTACCGATGGCTGCCCCTAGATCTCCAGATACGTCATTGGATAGTTCATTAGCATTTAGTTTGGGGTATCAACCGTTATCAGTGCGGGAGCAATTGGAAGAGTTACGGGGGAAAGTGTAATTATGTAAGCTGTCAGCGGTCAGCGGTCAGCGGTCAGCTTTCAGGTTATTTTATTCAAAAGCACGCACCTTAAGTAACTTGGGCGTAGCCCATAAGCTGAACGCGCACGCGTGCGCGTAGCCCTTAAGCTGATAGCTGATACGCGACACGCTGATAGCTTAATTTTTACCGCAAAACTAATTAGCATATTCTACTGGGAGCATTCAAGATGGCAGAAGCAAATTCCATGTATGACTACATTGTGATTGGTGGAGGTTCTGCGGGAAGCATAGTAGCTTCAAAGCTTGCTGCTTCTGACTCAAATGCAAAAATTCTGCTGATCGAAGCTGGAAAGCTCCTACTCAATCCCAAGATGTACAACCCAAGTGATTGGTTTGAAGTCCTACAACAACATCCGGAGATTGATTGGGGTTACCAGTCAGTACCTCAAAAAAATTTAAACAGCCGTGTGATCATGCTGCCGCAAGCAAAAGCCCTAGGTGGGTGTGCATTACATAATGCCATGGTCTATGTCAGAGGTGGACGCTCTGACTTTGATAAGTGGGGTAAGGTAGCACCTGGTTGGTCATGGAATGATGTACTACCGCACTTTGAAAGTATAGAGCAGATCATCAAGGTTTTGGTGGCAAAGACAGATCATTTGAATTTTATTAACGATTTATTCGCTGCTGCTAAACAGTACGGTTTACCTGAAAATCCTAATTATAATACCAGCGAGAGTCAATATGGATACGCTCCATTTCAGTTCAACAATATCAGAGCACTTTCAAAGCTTTTTCGTGAAACCACATTTAACACTTTTTTACCAGCAGTTCATACAAATGTAACTGTAATAGCTGAAGCTTTGGTAACCAAGATCCGATTTAATAATACCAAAGCAATTGGTGTTGAATATGTTCAGAAGAACGAAAAATACTTTGCAGGTGTGCGACATGAGGTTGTGCTGAGTGCCGGTGCGATTGCGAGTCCAAAAATATTGATGCTTTCAGGCATTGGCGACGAAACTGAGTTGGCGAAATTTGATATTCCAGTAGTTGTGAATGTTCCAGAAGTCGGCAAGAACTTACATGACGATCTTTTCGTTAGTGCCGGATTTTCTATTCCCGAAGATAAAGATGTACCAGTGTATTCCTATAGCCTAGCTCCAGCTGTGATTTTCGGCTCTACGGAAAATAGTAGTTCAGTTGTTGATATAGAGTGTTCAGTGGGAGTGGGAACACTCAAAGGTTTCCCTGGCCCAAAAAATTCTTTTTGGTTGTGGCCAAACGTCATGCACTTGAAGAGTAAGGGAACTATTACGCTGCGTTCAAGTTCTCCTGATCAAGCTCCTCTTGTTGACCCAAAGTATCTGACAGTGCCAGGAGATCTCCAGTCATGTATAACAGCCCTTCAGTTAGGTATCGATATTGGGAATCAATCAAGCTTGGGGCAATGGCGGGAAAAGCAAATTGCTCCAGAACCCGGAACAGATTTGGAGAGTTACATCAGAGAAACAGCCAATACCACACAGCACTATTGCGGAACTTGCAGAATGGGGATTGATCAGAGTTCTGTGGTGGATACAAAACTTAAAGTTCGAGGAGTATCAGGTCTGCATGTGATTGATGCTTCTGTCTTCCCATTACCAATAACCGCAAACACAGCAGCCGCAACCATGATGATTGCTGATAAGGGAGCTGACATTATCATCCGGTCTTACCATAACTAACTTAAGAGAAACGAGCTGCTTGCCTAGCCCATTCACGGTAAGCATTCAGCCGTCAGCCGTCAGCCGTCAGCCGTCAGCATTCAGCTGACGTAACAAAGATTAAACGAATGCTTACTTGTTTTATTTAAAAGCTCAAAGCTGATAGCTGATAGCTGATTACTGATAGCTGATAGCTGATAGCTTACAGAGTGATTTCCCTACCGATAGTTCGGTAGTTAGCACGAAACAAAACAAATCTCCCAAAAGTCAATAGTCCTAAGTGAAAAGGCAAACACCAGCAATTGGTCTTGATGCTGTTGGTAAGTCCTCTAGCTTGGCCTATGGGTACACCTTCAACTAATAAAGGGAATCAGATGAAAAACTTGCGTGCAATCACCCCATCCTCTTATATTATTGCTGCCTGTGCATTAACCGGGATTGTATCCTTTAGTGCAGTAACTAGCCAAGCTGGTCAAATGAAGTTCTTACCATCAGGTAACTCTACCGCAACCGCTCAGGTTGAATCAGTGGACAATCAAGACCTAGTGGCAGCAGTACCGATTCCCAGCAGTGAATTACCACCAGCCCTAGAGAAGAATACCGTATTTCGTGCGATCGCAAGCGGTGGTTTCTTTGGTCAAACGGTTGAAACCCGTCTGCTCAACAATGGACAAGTGATTCAGCAGTACATACGGATAAATGGGAATAGCACTCCCACGGAGATTGCTCGCATTTCCCCTCAAGATGTCAAAGGCTTTGAAGAGTTTCTCAACAAAGACGTAGACTTTGGTCAGTTTGATCAGCTCAGTTACCCTGCTCCTAATGGTGCCGCTGATTACATCAGTGTTACTCTGAGCAGCAATGCTGGTACGACACGTTATGCCGATATTGGTAGTAATCAGCTCCCGGAAGCTTTGCAGCAAGTGATTCAGAATTGGGAAACTATCGTGAGTACTAAGTGAGGTGTCAGTGGTCAGTGGTCAGTGGATGCGTCGGTGTTTTGCCCCCCTAACCCCCCAATTTTGGGGGGAATTATCCGATGCGTCGGTGTTTTGCCCCCCTAACCCCCCAATTTTGGGGGGAATTATTGGAGGACAACGGGGGCTTGAACCAAAACCAAACGATCGCGAATTCATACTTCAATTGCTGCAACACCAATAGATCAGACTTGTTTATACACAGTAGCTAGTCTGCGGGTAAACAAGCTTCTGCTACTTGGACAATGCGGGCTAGAACGGTTTGCAGATCTCTGAAAACTTCTTGGTTAGTAAATCTCAACACTCGATAACCAAACAACTGAAAATGCTTCGTTCGAGCCTCATCATAGGCTTTTTGCTGTGTATGAATGTCTCCATCAACCTCAATGACTAATTTGCATGATGGACAGTAAAAGTCAACAATAAATCGCCCTACCGGATGCTGACAGCGAAACTTGAGTCCTGCCAGTTGACGACCACGCAATGCACTCCATAACTGTGCTTCGGCAGGAGTTAGATTTTGCCGCAGACGACGAGCAGCCTGCTCAGTTTGCGGGGTAGTGCCACGAATTCTAGGATAGTCTTTTGGCATCAGTAGAGTAGGTTAGACAGTCTTTTTATACAGAGTACCCAGGATTAGTCCAAGTTCTCCCAAGTTGCCGATGCCCTCCCAGCCCCCCAATTTTGGGATGCCCCCCCAGCCCCCCAATTTTGGGATGCCCCCCCAGCCCCCCAATTTTGGGATGCCCCCCCAGCCCCCCAATTTTGGGGGGAGAAAATCTCGAGGGGTTGAAACTCCCCCAGAATTGGGGGATTTAGGGGGCGCTATGGTCAAAGTCCCCCAGAATTGGGGGATTTAGGGGGCGCAGTGGTCAAAGTCCCCCAGAATTGATACTGCTGGCGAATTTAACATTTAGAAATATCAGCCTGAAGACAGCAGTCAATATGAGCCCCCCAACCCCCAATTCTGGGGGAGCATGAACTTAAAGTTAGCCATCTGCTACTCTTGTGTAAACAAATATTAATTTCGCCAACGGTATCAGAATTGGGGGATTTAGGGTGCGCAGTGGTCAAAGTCCCCCAGAATTGGGGGATTTAGGGGGCGCAGTGGTCAAAGTCCCCCAGAATTGGGGGATTTAGGGGGCGCTATGGTCAAAGTCCCCCAGAATTGGGGGATTTAGGGGGCGCTATGGTCAAAGTCCCCCAGAATTGGGGGATTTAGGGGGCGCAGTGGTCAAAGTCCCCCAGAATTGATACTGCTGGCGAATTTAACATTTAGAAATATCAGCCTGAAGACAGCAGTCAATATGAGCCCCCCAACCCCCAATTCTGGGGGAGCATGAACTTAAAGTTAGCCATCTGCTACTCTTGTGTAAACAAATATTAATTTCGCCAACGGTATCAGAATTGGGGGATTTAGGGGGCGCAGTGGTCAAAGTCCCCCAGAATTGGGGGATTTAGGGGGCGCTATGGTCAAAGTCCCCCAGAATTGGGGGATTTAGGGGGCGCTATGGTCAAAGTCCCCCAGAATTGGGGGATTTAGGGGGCGCAGTGGTCAAAGTCCCCCAGAATTGATACTGCTGGCGAATTTAACATTTAGAAATATCAGCCTGAAGACAGCAGTCAATATGAGCCCCCCAACCCCCAATTCTGGGGGAGCATGAACTTAAAGTTAGCCATCTGCTACTCTTGTGTAAACAAATATTAATTTCGCCAACGGTATCAGAATTGGGGGATTTAGGGGGCGCAGTGGTCAAAGTCCCCCAGAATTGGGGGATTTAGGGGGCGCTATGGTCAAAGTCCCCCAGAATTGGGGGATTTAGGGGGCGCTATGGTCAAAGTCCCCCAGAATTGGGGGATTTAGGGGGCGCAGTGGTCAAAGTCCCCCAGAATTGATACTGCTGGCGAATTTAACATTTAGAAATATCAGCCTGAAGACAGCAGTCAATATGAGCCCCCCAACCCCCAATTCTGGGGGAGCATGAACTTAAAGTTAGCCATCTGCTACTCTTGTGTAAACAAATATTAATTTCGCCAACGGTATCAGAATTGGGGGATTTAGGGTGCGCAGTGGTCAAAGTCCCCCAGAATTGGGGGATTTAGGGGGCGCAGTGGTCAAAGTCCCCCAGAATTGGGGGATTTAGGGGGCGCTATGGTCAAAGTCCCCCAGAATTGGGGGATTTAGGGGGCGCTATGGTCAAAGTCCCCCAGAATTGGGGGATTTAGGGGGCGCAGTGGTCAAAGTCCCCCAGAATTGATACTGCTGGCGAATTTAACATTTAGAAATATCAGCCTGAAGACAGCAGTCAATATGAGCCCCCCAACCCCCAATTCTGGGGGAGCATGAACTTAAAGTTAGCCATCTGCTACTCTTGTGTAAACAAATATTAATTTCGCCAACGGTATCAGAATTGGGGGATTTAGGGTGCGCAGTGGTCAAAGTCCCCCAGAATTGGGGGATTTAGGGGGCGCAGTGGTCAAAGTCCCCCAGAATTGGGGGATTTAGGGGGCGCTATGGTCAAAGTCCCCCAGAATTGGGGGATTTAGGGGGCGCTATGGTCAAAGTCCCCCAGAATTGGAGGATTCCTCTTGCCTTGTGCGTAGCTCTATAACTGATCCCTGATCGCTTACACTCCCTACTCCATCTCCTCAGATTCTTCATCTATAGGCTGGCCAATATCGAATAAAATGATAAATTCAGCATCAGGCATTAACCGTTTCAGAGCCTGCATGTGACCTTCCGCATCCGAACGGTTGCGGAAACGACCAACAACTACTCTTTGCATCTTGGGCAGTAGCCGAACGACTACCCATGGGTGTAGACGTTGAACATACGACATACTATTAAGTTATCTCCTTAACTGGGGGACTAGAGCCAGCTGAGAGGGTGGAAAATCTGCGGCTGGCTCTTACCGTGGAACGTTTTAGCGCCCACGGTAATTTCATTCTAGCACAAATAATCTTATATTATAACATATTTTGAAAACTTTTGTAACAAGCTTTTATGGCCAATTTTCTTTTTATCCTATATACTAGTATTATCGGAATAGTTAAAAAACAATCCATGAACAAGTGCGTTGGAACTACTGAAGCGGCATCTCTATTAGGAATTTCTTCTCGACGATTGCGCCAACTCCTAGAGAAGGGTCGGGTGCGGGGTGCCTATAAAACTGGAAAATTCTGGATTATTCCTCTGTTCAACCATTTGCCACAAATTACCAAAGGTACTCGTGGACCGAAGGGGAAATGGCGCACTAGTCGTCCACCGGCTTTAGCGAAGATTAATGTCAACCGCAATCACATTGGCTCGAATATCAAGAAAAGCCCTATTGACCGTAAGCCAGTGATTTCAGTAAAACGAAGTGGTACCAATCTCTACGGCAACGAAGTCGAAATCCTTGGGCCATGTAAGATTGTCTATAACCCAGATAATCCACTCGATTGTGGCGCTCGTTTGTGGATTGAAACTTTTAGTGATATTCACTTTATTGCTGGAAGTTTTCCGGCTAGTCGCTGAGGGGTCAGGGGCTTTGCGACTATTTTGGGTAACTACGGGTTTTGTGAATACCTAATGTCGCTCACATGCCAAGGGTTGCAGTATTAGTTGAGGTACACACTCGTTTCGGAGTGTATTTTGAGCGTGTCATAATCATATGCAGTAAATAATATAGCATGTTACCCGATACCACTTATAAAGCCCATGGATAGAGAGCTTTTTAGTTGGTCTTCTTTGTGTAAATAATGGTCAGATATTGCTGCATTTAACTTTGCTAAGAGAAAAACAAGGAATACCAACCTATGTTGACAGAACTTCAAACCAGAAAATGGACCAGGCTATTCCAGATTTATGACGCAGATGGAAACGGTGTAGTAGAACAAGCAGACTTTGAAACTATCTTCCAAACCTTAGCCCAAGCCCGCCAACTAGAAGCTAATTCCCCCAAATATAATCAGCTCCATGCTAAATTCATGGAGGATTGGGAACATCTCCAAAAGGATGCTGATACAGATAACGATGGTAAAGTAAACCTAAACGAGTGGTTAGCACACGGTTATCGACGGATCAATGATGATTCAATGTACCAAACAGTGGTAGATATGGTCAACCAAGTTTTCGAGTTATTAGACCTAAATGGAGACGGCATTATTACTGTTGATGAATACAAAATAATTCTTGGAAGTTGGCGAGTTCCTGAAGAATTAGCAGAAGAGATATTTCCTAAGTTAGATTTCAATGGTGACGGTCATATATCTAAAGAAGAGTTGGTAGAATTAGTTAAGCAATTCCATATGAGCGATGATCCAGATGCACCAGGAAATAGTTTCTTCGGTCCCTACTAAATTCTGTCTTCTACTATAAGATAGTGAATAAACCCTAATCATGATAATAGCAAGATGATTAGGGTTTTAATATTTAGATAAAATAGTCGGCTTATTCTCACATCTTGCACCAGTAAAAAAACTTAATCGTAGAGGTAAAAATAATTAATTTATTAATTAATAGTTGATTATGGATTGTTATTCTGTAAGAATCCTCAGAGGATTAGAGGAAAAAACTCTAGCTCATAGGCTACTCTACCAAGTTTATGTAGAAGAGCTAGGTTGGATACCACCGGAAGGTAATCCTTCAAATTTAAGAATCCAACCAAGTCCGATAGGAAATATACTAACGGATGACTATGACTCAGTTTCAATACAATTTGGGGGATTTTACGGAGAAAATCTCATAGGAATACATCGTATAATTCCTCGAATTAATGGACGTTTAGATGTAGAAAAATATATTGACCTTCCAAAATTTTTAAAAAACGATTGTAATTATGAGTTTACTCGAGCAGCTGTAAAAGCAAGCTTTCGTAAATCTCCTATTTTTTCATTAATGCTAGCAGCAGAAATCAAGTATTTAAGCAAACGTAAGTGTAAGTATATAGTTAGTACCTCCACTTTTCCAGAGCCAGGAAACTTTTTTTGTAAACTCGGTGCAACCAGAATCAATTATCCGGAATTTAAATATCATGTTAGTGATCCAAAACCGGTGTCACTAATAGTGCTGTTTATTGAGGAACAAGAGCATTTTAATCGGCTATTTACACTAGTAGATAAATTAAAACAAAAAGGGAAACTAAAATAGCTCTACTTTTTAGTAAAGCTCCCAATTATCTCAAACTGTTCCGTTGATTACCGATACCCATTTCCTAACTATTCCGCTCTTAAAACAGTCGTATTAACACAGTCTAATAAAATGCGATTGACCTCTGGTCACGCTACGCGAACGCAGCTGTGATTGACCAAAGGTCACGCTACGTGATCGCATTCATGATGCCTCAAATATCAGCAGTAGCTCGCGAACATAAAATACCAGCTAATCCAGTTACCAGAATAGTTTTAGTTGAGAGATTCAAACAATTCTCAGCAGCAGGTCACACAGGAAAATGCGATCGCTATCTATATGCGATCGCATGTGGGATGAAAATTCACGTGCAAGCTTTATTGATAAAGGTTATTAAACTTGACCAACGAAAAAATTAGGTTTATAGACTTGGCTTACCTAAATAGGGGCGTTAATTAACCTATCAATCTACCCAATCTTTTGGGAATAGCATGGCTCAAAAGCTTAACATAAGCAGTTTTTAGCCTGCTTGTCACTACCTCAGGTAGGCAATACCACGCCATTTCAGACGATTATTTACACTTGAGGATTTAGCAACATATTTGGGATAGTTATATCTCCAATTCTGTCCTCGATAAATTCCACCAATTTTACCCTCTGTCACTTCTAGTAGAGAGGGTTAAACGTCGTAACTAATACCACGATACCTAAGTTTCATATGTATCCCCTAGTCCTTCGATTGCTAAGTTTGTAGAACTTATCTTAGATTTTATAAAGACATTAAGAACTTAAGGGTATTTTTGTTTTAAATCCTGATTATGTTTTTATTAACTTTATACGGATAAAAATATGGCTAAAACTGTTGCTTGATCAGGGTTTCAAGCCTTATTTTAACTAAAATATAGGTTTTTATTAATAAATAAATAAATTTGCTAAGATTTTCCACCGCCTTTGAACCACTACGCTGCGATTGACCAAAGGTCAATCGCATTCCCGAGTTTATGCGTTCGCGTAGCGTGACCAAAGGTCAATCGCATTTCCCGATTACCCCAAACTCTTCTGTTTCTTCCCGATTCCTGATTCCCGATTTTCTAACTATTCCGGTATTAACGCAGTCGCTAATAGTGGAAACCACACCACTTGACTTGCCTCCATCCTTACCACCCTTACCATACTTACCACACTTTTATTCCTACTCTCTAAACTTGTCAATTCTTCTTTTATCCTATACAATAGGACTATAGGAATAGTTAAATCACACTCCACTAATGAACAAGTGCGTTGGAACTACTGAAGCGGCATCTCTATTAGGAATTTCTTCTCGACGATTGCGCCAACTCCTAGAGAAGGGTCGGGTCCGGGGTGCCTATAAAACTGGGAAATTCTGGATTATTCCTCTGTTCAACCATTTGCCACAAATAACTAAAGGTACTCGTGGACCGAAGGGGAAATGGCGCACTAGTCGTCCACCGGCATTAGCGAAGATTAATGTCAATCGCAATCACATTGGCTCGAATATCAAGAAAAGCCCTCAAGACCGGAAGCCAGTGATTTCAGTAAAACGAAGTGGTACCAATCTCTACGGCAACGAAGTGGAAATCCTTGGTCCGTGTAAGATTGTTTATAATCCCGATAATCCACTCGATTGTGGCGCTCGTTTGTGGATTGAAACTTTTAGTGATATTCACTTCATTGGTGGTAGTTTTTCGGCTAGTCGGTGAGAGGGTCAAGGCTTTGGGACTATTCAAAAGCAGGTCACACAATAAAATGCGATCGCACCTATCTATATGCGATCGCGTCGGGCCTGAAAATTCACGTCAAAGATCTGTAGGTCATTATTATTAAACTTGACCAACGAAAAAATTAGGTTTATAGACAAGGCTTACCTCAATAGAGGCGTTAATTGGCGTTGCTGATTCTGGGTATAGTATCGCGCACCCTACAGGTAGCGTTAAATTGAGGGATTTGCGATTGTCCTATTTTCTATAGCGTTCGCGCGGACTTATGAGGTGCAGTCAAGATCCAGCACATCTCTATTCCCTATTCCCTCTTCTCTTTTCCACTCCTGGGAGGGGTTAGGGGTGGGTTTCTGTTCTCTGCTCCCTAAAATCCCGAACTTTTGTACCTCACATGTGGTATAATTGCGATTATGTCTACCCTGATCGAAAAAATTGCCTCCGACGAGGTGATAGATTCAGCTTATCAATGGCTGTGCAAAAAACGCGCACATTATCACCATAATGCCGATGTCTGGCAGGTCAGACGATGGTGGCATGAGATGTTTTCATTTAGCGGGGCATGGTGGATTGAAGGGGGCAGTGCGAGAGGTGGCTGAGAACGTATCGAAACATACCTTTGTCTTTCGCACCGATGTTAAAAGCTATTACGCCAGCATCAATCATTCGATTTTGATGGAGATTGTGGGGAAATATGTATGTGATGAAGCGGTTAAATGTTTGTTATGGGGTTATTTACGTCGCTTTGTTTCCGATGGCGGTGTTTACTTAGATATTACAAAGGGCATCACCTATGGATGCCCTCTTTCTCCACTAATTGGAGCGTTATTCCTGAAACCATTGGATGACCGGATGGCTCAGCTAGGTTGTTTCTTTCTCAGATACATGGACGATTGGGTTATTCTGGCTCCGACACGCTGGAAGTTGCGCAAAGCCATCAAAGCCACTAACGAGGTGATGAATGAGTTAAAGGTTCTCAAGCATCCCGAGAAGACCTTTATTGGTCGCATCGCCAGTGGCTTTGATTTTCTGGGTTATTGGTTTTCGACCTCGGGTTTAGGAATTGCTCGGAAGACCGTGGAACGGATGCGAGAAAATGTGGCTCGGCTTTATGAGCACGGTGCGCCCAATGAGCGCATTGAGGCATATTTTCAACGCTGGTGGCGATGGGTGAAAGGTGGGATATCTGTGAAATTGCTCCGTGTCATTCCATTAAGTGAAACACAACTGGAAATCGGTTTGACTAGACCCCCTGGTTCAAGGGTAGGGGGTCTAGGTATGCTCACCGATGAGTGCTCTTTCGATGGGTTTTGGGGCTGATTTTATCCCTTTTTTCGGTCTGCCTAGTTTTTTTGGGCGAGGGGGGTTTTTAATGATAGCTTTCGTTTTAAACCATAATGTTTTTTGCTCCGCATTTGTCGCACACTCGTAAATTGGGGCTTTTATTCACACCCTTTGTTAACATATGTCGCTGCTGACTAGATCACTTTCCCTGTTTGTACCACTTTCATAAATTCTTCATATGTCAGCTGCCTGTCCTCGGTATATTCTCTTCCAATATCGTATACGCCCACTCGCACCTTTCCAAATACGGTTACATATTTAACGCCATATGATTCTATCACCTTTTTCACCTTAATGGTTTGGCCTTTTGATAGTTTATAGCTTTCTTCTCTTTCTTCTTCTTTACTGTCATCCCAGGGTTTTTCCGTTAAGATTACTTGGGCGTCGTCCTCCAATGCCTTTATAACTATTTCCGTTTCGATTTCCGACAATTTCCAATTTTCTACACTGAGTACTGATTCCGGATATTCATCTATTTTTTCGACGCAGAGATTATTCTCCCCTATTGCACAATATCGTTGCTGAATTCCGTAAAAAGCTTTCGCACTGCTAATCGAAACTGTCCAACAAAGCCATGTCGCGCACAGCAACATCAGTGCCTTCCTAATATTAGATTTTTTACTCATGGTTTTTTTTTTTTGGTTTATTGATGTATTTTACACGTATTACTGAGCAAAACTTGCTCATCGCATTGTATAGTGTATCACTCCTCCGGCACATTCCAATAATAATTCCCTTTGAAGAGTCTACCACACACCAATCCCTCGTTCCACTCTTATACGATTGGTATTTTCTTCCATATATCCGTTTGACTTTCATTTAATGTATTATAATATGTCTTAAGTGGTTTTCCTAATTCAATGGTTTCTATTTCCACATCGATTTATAATAGACTGTCCGCTTGGTGATAATGTCACGGGTGCCATGCTGTTATGTGCTTGGCTTGATGGGTGTAAAATCGCACCCAACCCTTGCATTTATGGGATGTATGCTCTCACATGGGTTTAACCACAAGGCTTGCTTACTTATTTTACCTGGGTAATGGGTATAGTTGCTGATATAACCATTAGTACTGCACTACAGACCATCTCTCTTGCTTTCCCTTTCCCTGCTGACGAGATGGCGAACTATGTGCTGCTGGTCTAGTGGATGGTCAAACAACAGCATTTATACAATAACCAGCAGGCCCATATTGAGAAGCCACAGAAAGAACTGGAGGCTCTCAATGGGGATAACATACTACAACTAATGGTCATCGCAGTCCCACATCATAATACGTTCGTCTCAAAACAGTTACCTACACCAAACACTTGACCAACTCAAGAAACCTTCTGATAAAAGCAAGCGTAAAAAATGTAAAAAGCGCCGTCCGAAATATATTCATAATGGCCATACACGCCATGGAATTGGAGTGCCAGACTAAATTGAACAGCAATTTATCTCTCGTACTCCGACCTTGTGGGGCACTGGTAGAGCTGGTGATACGTTCCTCCAAATAAAATACCACAAATAGCATCTTTAATCGAGCAGCCAGTCCTTATTCGGGAATACCAACGTACTCCGTTGCCAATGTCTCTCATGTGGTAGGTCTGCATATAGTCCCTTGCCGTGGGGAGTCTAGGACGGGTTTCGCTATGGAGCAATAGTTTGATTAGTTGTAGGTTGGCGGTAGATATGGTGGAAATCTGACATGGCGCATACCAGAGTATTTTGTATAAAATGTCTTGGGTGTGCCAATCTCTGTTGGCAGTTTTAGGAAGATGCATCGCTGGTTTACAGAAAGTTTTTAGCCTTGTTATCAACAGTGCTAGCCTATGTAAAACAACCTGGTGTGCTGTGTGTGGACCAGACATCTTATATCTATGATCGGACCCACGTATTTGCTTTGGGTAGCCACCAGTGATCAAGTGTGCGTTCTACTTTTAGCTTCAACCCGCAGTAGCGCATAACTTAAGCAGTTACTTGGAGCAAATTTTGATGGTATTCGAGTGAGCTTGATTGTATTGAGTGCTTATAGTCCACAGTTAGCGGCGGCAAAACTCCAATGTGAACCCTCATCTAGAACGAGACGAACGAAGCTTGGCGTGACCAGTCGCTTTGCTGCCTATGCTGATGAAAGCAAAGAACGCCCTTGGAAGTTTTGTGGACAGCTATAAAAGCCCTACGGGACATTCATGCTGGTTTATTGACTCATGAACAACTTCAGCAGAAACGGCCAACTGTAGAAACCCAACTCAAAACAATTTTGCCGCAGCCTCCATCGGCAGGATGGCCAGCCGACGCCCAAAGACTTCGCTTCTGACTTGAACGCCATTTGGATGAATGGTTCACATTTTTAACACCCATACGTAGTTACACAGGACTTCAATGATGCCGAGCGAGCGTTGCGTCCTGTAGTAGTACATCGCAAAGTTTGTGGTGGAGCATGAAGTGATTGGGGTGAGCAAATTAGTAGCTCAAATGTTTAGCTTCTTAGAAACTACCCGGTTACATGGTTCGTCGGCGATTAACAGTTTGTGTGATACGTTGTCTAATGCTGGTCGCGATCCGCCTGGATTGCCATCTACTTAATACTTCTTGGGCTTGTAATTTATCTCAATCTTTTCAAGCCCTAATTTTGGCTGGTCGCTGTCTTCAACAGCTGGCCATATACATATACCTCACACATGATGGGGCTTGTGATTTACATCATTCTCAACTAGCTCTACTTTTTGCTCTGAGTAGTTACCTTGATTCAATATTGATGTTGATTTTGATTTATCGCCAAACTTGTGATCGCTCGGTTTCCTATTGTGTCTTATCAAATCTTCTATATCCATGCTAACCGGCTGAATGTAGGTGCGCATTATTTTGGTTATTTGTTCCCGTTTTCACTTAATATGGAAGGTGACCACAGGATAGTGTTAACATTAATTTAATAGTATAGAGGTTATTCGTAATATGTGATGAAGCATTCGAGATTTATCTGATAATTAGAACACTTGATTCTCAAACGTTTTTTTCATCGGTTACTATTTGTTTACTCCTTGGCGATAAGTTATTTATGGTCTATGATCGGGAATAACATGTATACGTGACAAACCATGGTTCTCGGATTTTAGCTTTTCAACAACGAAAATTCAATTACACAAAACCGGTCAACCAATTTATGCTTTTATTATGTAATTTTGTGTATAATTTTGTTTAAGACTGAAGCGAATTCGATAATATAATATAAAGCTGAATAACGTACAATAACACTTTCTGGTTATCTTGTTATCTCCTTGCTGTTATTGGTTTATAACTCGTGGTCATTTTGTGTCTCAATCACCCATGTCCAGTATTGCTTTATGCTCTTTCATAATATTATTCAAAGGATTTAGGATTTATTATGCTGAGGTTGAATGAATTTCCCTCAATGACACGTCTGCCTCAAATTGCTGCACCCACGAGAAAGCCAAATCCTACGATGGTGATTTATCCTATACAAAAGCTTTACGTATTGTAAGCATTTATACCATTAGCTAAAGGCTTTGGAAATCCCAGAACAGTTGATTTAAGAGAAATCATCAATGGTATTTTTGATGTTCATTGGACTTGTTGGTAGAAAAAAATTTTGCTGGTTAAATCGATTTAGACGCCCTTAGTAAAGACTATAAGTTATATACACAGATGAGTATAGGGATGATATATGGTTCATTAATTCGTTTAATGATAATAAGATTAGCGTCTTAATTTTTTGTTGACTAATCAGCTCTTACAATATCGATAGAAACTTGACTAAAACAATTGCTTGATATGGGTGTTAAGCTTTAGCTTAACTAAATTTAGATCGCCAAGTAGTTATCTTAACTAATCCAATACAAAAATAGTTACATTTACCAATAGTTTCTACGCCCTTACCTGGAACCACTCCTCTAGGATTGACCTGGGCTAAAAGCTTTGGTAATCGATTGAGCTTTGGTCACGCCACGCACGGGAAGCTAAGCTTCCGCGCTTATGCGATCGCACTCTCAATTTTCGTGCCTATTCCGATATTGACGCAGTCGCTAATACTCGACACCACAGCACTTGACTTGCCCCCCACTCTCTCCACACTTACCACACTTTAAACCCTATTTCCTGTTTCTTTTCTTTCCAATTTTCGTGCCTATTCCGGTATTGACACAGTCGCTAATACTGGACACCACAGCACTTGACTTCACCCCCACTCTCTCCACACTTACCACGCTTTCATCCCTATTCCCTGTTTCTTTTCTTCCCAATTTTCGTGCCTATTCCGGTATTGGCGAAGTCGCTAATACTGGACACCACAGCAGTTGACTTCATACCCACCCTCTCCACACTTACCACACTTTAACTACTTTCATCCCTATTTAACAAAAGTTGCCAATTTTCTTTTTATCTATTAAACTAGTAATATCGGAATAGTTAAGAAACTCTACTCATGAACAAGTGCGTTGGAACTACTGAAGCGGCATCTCTATTAGGAATTTCTTCTCGACGATTGCGCCAACTCCTAGAGAAGGGTCGGGTGCGGGGTGCCTATAAAACCGGGAAATTCTGGATTATTCCTCTGTTCAACCATTTGCCACAAATAACTAAAAGTACTCGTGGACCAAAAGGAAAATGGCGCACTAGTCGTCCACCGGCTTTAGCCAAGATTAATGTCAACCGTAATCACATTGGCTCCAATATCAAGAAAAGCCCCAAAGACCGCAAGCCAGTGATTTCAGTAAAACGAAGTGGCACTAATATCTACGGCAACGAAGTGGAAATCCTTGGTCCAAGTAAGATTGTCTATAATCCAGATAATCCACTCGATTGTGGCGCTCGTTTGTGGATCGAAACTTTTAGTGATATTCACTTTGTTGGTGGAAGTTTTCCCGCTAGTCGGTGAATCGGTGGTGTTGCTGAATCTTCGAATCAGTAGAGTGGGCATCCTGCCCGCCGGAGAATATTGGGCATCCTGCCCGCCGGAGAATATATTGAAACTGGCAAGATGCCAGTTCCACCCAAGATGGCTATTCCACAACATATTGAAACTGGCAAGATGCCAGTTCCACCCAAGATTCCCATTCCACAACATATTGAAACTGGCAAGATGCCAGTTCCACCCAAGATTCCCATTCCACGGCAGTGGTCGAGTCTGGAATAGGGAACAGGGAACAGCAAAAAGAGCTGATTGCTAGAGCGATTAGAATGGTTCCAGAAGCACCCAAGCAATCGCTTATCGCTGACAACCATGAGTTCTCCACCACCCTCCAAACCCCCAAAGACCATACTTAGTCAGCTAACTCAGGTAGTACAGACCATTCATGCGAAGGTCAATCTTCAAGCAGTAGCACTAAAGCCTAATGCGAGAGTGCCGGAACTTTGGGTGCAAGACAGTAATACCAACAAATCCGATGTCTATCCCCTGGTTGGGGACCGTTACGTACTCGGGCGCAGTTCCAAATCCTGCGACATAATCGTTCGCAACCCAGTAGTCAGTCAAGTTCATCTCTCCCTAGAACGGTATGGTAGGCGTGGGCGTAGGTTTATCATAAAAGACCAAAACTCTACCAATGGTATCTATCGTGGCAGACGCCGACTTTCCTCCTTGCTTCTGTATCACGGAGACACCCTTACCATTGGCCCACCGGAACTAGCGGCATCAGTTCAGCTACAGTACGTCTATCCTCCCCCCTGGTATATCCAAGGAATTCGTTACTTTCTCTATGGCATCGGTGGCTTAATTGCCTTAGTGGTATTACTAATTGGATTTGAAACCCTGAAAGCACCATCAGTCAGGCCATTGCCCGAGGGAGTAACAGGTCCTGTGATTGTTTACTCTCGTGACCAAATTCCCTTACGGCAACCCCGGACCGATGCTCACCGAGAACTTAGGAGGTTATCGGATTTTTCCCCATATTTGCCCAAAGCAGTGATTGCTTCAGAAGACAGCCGCTTTTACTGGCACTTTGGAGTAGACCCCTATGGGATTATGCGAGCAGTGGTCAGGAATCTTCAAGGGGGAGGCATTCGCGAAGGTGCTAGTACCATCACTCAGCAGGTAGCCAGAAGCCTATTTCCGGAGTATGTCGGTCGAGCCAATACCGCAGACCGGAAAGTGCGGGAAGCAATAATTGCCCTAAAGTTAGAGACAGTTTACAGTAAGGACGCGATCTTAAAGGCTTACTTAAACCGAGTTTACTTGGGTATAGAAGCATTTGGTTTTGAAGATGCTGCTCAATTTTATTTCGACAAATCAGCAGCTAATGTGAATATCCAAGAAGCCGCAACCCTGGTAGCAAGTTTACCAGCACCCAATAGCTATAACCCGATCCAGAATTATGATACCTCATTACAATTACGGAATCGGGTGATTGACCGGATGCACGCTTTGGGAATGATTAGTCGAGAGGAAGCTAATCGAGCTAGGCGATCGCGGATTGAAGTTAGCCCGAAAGCCCGACAAATTCTTTCTAGCACCAAGGCACCCTATTTCTATAACTACGTTTTCCAGCAATTGAGGAGGTTACTGGGCAAAGAGTTGGCTAAGGAAGGTAATTTTATTGTAGAAACTACTGTAGATACCGAGTCTCAGGCCAAAGCTGAAGCTGCTCTACGGGACTATGTCAAGAACACTGGTAGCCGCTTAGGATTTTCCCAGGGAGCGATCGCAAGCCTGAATACCAGTAATGGCGAGATTCTAGCCATGGTTGGCGGTGCCGATTACCAAACCAGCCAGTTTAATCGCGTTATCCAAGCCAAGCGTCAACCAGGCTCAACCTTTAAACTCTTTGCCTATGCTGCTGCCTTAGAAAAAGGGATTTTAGCAACCAAAACCTACTCCTGCTCTGGGATTAAACGGATTAGACGTTGTGAGCGGTCTGGAGATGCTACTGATATTGATATGTATGCTGGTTTGGCTCAATCGGAAAATGCGGTAGCGATCAGGGTAGCTCAAGATGCTGGTTTAGATAGAGTAGTACGGATGGCGCAACGGTTGGGTATTCGCTCAAAACTAGATCCTGCGTTTGGTTTAGCCTTAGGTCAAAGTGAGGTTACTCTGTTGGAAATGACTGGAGCCTATGGTGCGATCGCAAATCAAGGGATGTGGTATCGTCCCCATGGTATTACCAGAATTCTCGACAGTAGTGATTGCACCGATAACCAAGACTACCAAACCTGTCGAGTAATCTACGACTTCGCTGATCAGCCAACTATCAAAAAGCAAGCAGTTTCACCAGCCGTAGCCAACACCATGACAGAAATGCTTCAGCGTGTAGTCACCAGTGGCACCGGTCGCAGTGCTCGGATTGGTGAAGGAGAAGGGGGAAAAACCGGTACTACTGATAAAAATGTAGACTTGTGGTTTATTGGTTTTATTCCCAAGCATCAGATCGTTACAGGGATTTGGTTAGGCAATGACAATAATTCTCCTACTAGTGGTAGTAGTAGCCAAGCGGCTCAGTTGTGGGGAATGTATATGGGTCAGGTGGTACCGAAAGAGAGTTGATACCGATTGCATTCAAGGATAGTAGATTTCTTGGATGGGGAGATGGGGAGATAGGGAGATAGGGAGATAGGGAGATGGGGAGATGGGGAGATGGGGAGATGGGGAGATGGGGAGATGGGGAGATGGGGAAATGGGGAGAAGAGAAAGTTGTTGGTATTAAAGATTAATCCACAAGATCCTCAGGATTGATTCCCATTTGTTTCACTCGAGCTTTCAAAGCTTCAAGCTCAACAAGAGCTTGAGTAGCCCGTTGCTGAGCTTGAGTAGCCCGTTGCTGAGCCTGTTGATTTCTCTCATTTTCGGAGGGATACCGTCTGGCATTTTGGTCATACCAATACAACCACTCCCTAGTCCAATCAAGATAAGTTCCCTAAGTCAGCATAGTGTGACATACTCCTACACTGACTCTGCTCTTACAGAGCCGCTTCGCGAACGAGTGAGCGTGTAGGCTTCTTGCCAACTCCACCCAACGGTTCGGATACTCGGCAAGCTTTATTAACGATACGGGATGCCCCGACCCACCGGAACAATACAAAAAGTTCTATTTTTAAACACGCAGGTGGCGGTTAGCTCTTAATTTGTTTTCCCTGCTATTTTTATTATAACGTTTTTCAGGCTGTTTATCAGAGTTCCAGCTCCGCGATTCATCCCGGAGATGAAACCTTAAAAGAGGGTCGCCTTACTACAAAAAGATTTAACCCTTAACTCACAGACTGCCAACTATAAAGGCTCAACTCTTTTTGCGGTAACTTCTGACCACACTCATGCTGCGCATTGAGGTGTGGGGCATGTCTAGCGGAGGAAGCTAAACTTAGGAATGCATCCGGCACTATGGCTGAGTGTTTGGGATTGTAATAGTATCCCATATCTATACCAAAAAACCAATCCCTGCGGTCTGACCAGATTATCGCTAAAATCGATTTCAATAAGCGAGGGATGGTATCTTGCAGTTCATTATCCACAGGGGTTTCATCAGAAGAAGGTAATTCTTCTGAAGTCGGAAGGTATTGTAACGGGTCATAGTTTAACATGGTTCCATTGGCTAGACCTGACTGGTGACATGTTAGCAGTTTCACGAAGTACCATTATCTTGCCCATAAATAAGATTAGGTTGATTGGCAGTTCTATAGTATTTTGGGGAAAAGCCAATTTTGCTTTGTTGTCAGGTTTTTTATGAAACAGCTCCTCAACCAACTACAAAACCAACGCAAATACATAAAATCCCTAATTATCGCTCTTTTAGGTATCTTGTTAGCAAGCGGAATCATTGCAGCACCAGCCAATGCCATCAATGTCTATCAAATGCCTAACATTAGCGCTGGAGAACCGACTTGGGTAATTGACAAGTCAGAAGTTCTCTCTCGCTTCACAGAAGGCAAGTTGACTCAATCCTTAGAGGATTTAGCGAAAGCAACGGGCAATCAAGTTAGACTGGTCACTGTCCACGGCCTAGATTATGGTGAAACAGCAGCAACCTTTGCCCAAGGGTTGTTTGAAAAATGGTATGGTAATCCAGAAGACCAAGCTAATCAAACCTTGATAGTGCTCGATACTGTCACCAATAACAGTGCTATCGTTACTGGCAATGCCGTTAAGGAAATTATGTCCGATGACATTGCTGAAAGTGTCGCTTCTGAAACCCTACAGGTGCCGCTGCGGGATGGCAACAAGTATAATCAGGGTTTCTTAGATGTAAGCGATCGCATAGTAGCTGTCTTATCTGGTGAACCAGATCCTGGTCCTCCTGTAGTGGAAGAAGACATTAACATTGCTGGCAACTTTAAAAGTGCAGAAGAAACTCAAGAGAGCAATGCTACCCTTTGGGTTGTGGTCATCTTAATTGTTGCTACAGTTGTGCCGATGGTTACCTACTTTTTCTACCAAGGTTTTTCGTAAGTATTTAGCTGTCAGTTGTCAGCCTTCAGCTGTCAGCGAGTTTTGTTAAAAACTCAGAAATTGGTAATGGGCAATGATTTAGATGTTTGCCTATTACCATTAACTCTTTTGTTGATTACTTCGCAGTAGTTGAATTCTGTGATTAAGCATTTTCCATGGAAGGGGATAAGGGAAACGCTAACCATATCCAGACATAAAACAGCGTTATAATCGGGGCAATTGGGCTAATCACAATCGAAACTGCCACCGTCACAATCCGTACAGCCAGAACTGAAATCCTAAACCGTTGAGCAATGGCTCCACAAACCCCAGCAATTATCTTCTGGCGTTTGCTCCTCGTAAACCGGTTTCTTGTGCTCCCTGAAATCTCATCTTCTGACTTTTTCAAACGCTGTATTAAGGTAATCACCAATCCTACAGTACCCACAAATCCAGAGGGAATTGTCAAGATTGCAAACCAATGAGAAAAAGTCATGAAGGAAAGAATATTCCCAAGCCAAGGCTTTTGCGGACAAGTAAATGTAATCATTACCGATTCACAGCCAAAGAACAGTCCCAATTGGACTCCGCCAAAAGTCAGCAAAAGTGGTATAATACCGTATAGAATACAAATTACGATCAGATTCGTGTGTTGCGAAAGTGTAACAGAACGACGGACAGGAATTGCAGCTAGTGCTGGTCCAGTCAATAACCCCAACCTACTTTCGTTGTGCGCGTAGCGTGGCCTACGGCCAGGTTGGGGCTTGCTAGACAAGCAACTACTTTAATTGACTAGACCATTGAGCCGAATTCTGGTACGAACGTTTGAATGCTTCCCCAGTTCAAGCCTCTTCAAAACTATGTTGTTAGTTGCTGTTAGACAGGACATCTTGGATTCGGTGGTCAAGGGGACGGGACATCCCAAATACTTTTCTCGTGAGGTTTATCACCATGTTACGAGTTCCAGTTATTTCACCTGATGGCAAACCATTAATGCCTACAAAAGCTTCTCGTGCTCGTCGCTGGCTTGATAAAGGTTTAGCTGTCGTTTACCAAAACGATTTAAATGTTTTTGCTGTTCAGTTAGTCAATCAACCATCTGGCCAGCAAACTCAGGATATCGCTATAGGGATTGACCCTGGAAAAATGTTTTCTGGTATGGCTGTTCAGTCAGGTAATGCCACTCTTTGGACAGGACATCTAGTCTTGCCATATAAAACAATTCGCAATCGCATGGATACTCGGCGCATGATGCGTTCGCGTAGCGTTGGCTTCGCCGAAAGAACTCGTAGAAGTCGTCGAATAAACCGCAAAGTGCCTTTTTTGCAAAGGGCTCATAGACAAAAACGATTCTCGAACAGAGTAGGCAAAAAGGTGCCTCCTTCAATTCGGGCTAACCGTCAATTAGAAAACCGAGTAGCAAGAGAACTCTGTCTTTTGTATCCAGTAAATGCCATTGTCTACGAAGTAGTTAAGGCTAGAGGAAATAAAGGTTTTTCTCCTGTGATGGTAGGCCAATATTGGGCAATATCTCAGCTAGAAAAAATCGCCCCAGTGGCTCAGAAACAAGGCTGGGAAACCGCTTTAAAGAGAGAAGCGTATTTGACTAGTTAAAGACAAAGCTGACAAAAGTAGGCTTACAGTCAATACTCATGCAGTAGATGGAATAGCTTTAGCTGCTACCCATTTCTTCCGACGCAGAAATTACTATTACCGCAACGGCCAATTGAGTGTCCCACAAAACTGTACTGTAACTAACTCTTTGTTTTCCGTGATTAGACGAGCACCTATAAGTCGTCGTCAGTTACACCTATTACAGTTTTCCAAAGGTGGAAAACGACGCAAATACGGAGGAACGACTACTAGTCATGGTTTTCGTAAAGGGGACTACGTTGAAGCTCTCAAAGCCGGTACGACCTACCGAGGTTGGGTGAGCGGCGATACGGCAAGACAAGTTTCTGTTAGCGATATCAACTGGAAAAGACTCGGACAATTTACCGCCCGGAAAGTCCGACTTTTAAAACGTTCAACGGGCTTAATCGTAAACCACTAATTGGAGGCGCGGCTTTCCTCCCCATCCGTATAGGAATGGGGAGGAAAGCCGCGAAGAATTGATGAAAAATAACAACAGGAGTAAAGGAAGGTAAATCATGCCAGATTTAATGGCATGCTAAAACCACAGCCTTAGAGCCCTTGGTGTTAGCACCCTTGGTGAAGAACTACTCCTATGCTAGCCCAATCACTCTGACGGGGTGACAAACAGCCTTAAAAGCCTTACTGGGTGTGGGGTGTGGGGTGACGGGTGTAGGGGAAGATCAGGAGCTGGCTACGTTGCTAGGGACGGTTGAATCAGGTATATGACCGATTGTTATCGCACCGGCTCACTCCAAATTCCCTGTCTTGATGCAAAGCGCGAGTGGGGGAAACCACGGCAGTCGCTCATGGGGGGAACCCCCAAGACCGCGCTGCCTCCCCAAGACCGCGCTGCATCGCTTCTATTTTCCCCACCCCCCACACCCCACACCCCACACCCTGTATACTTTTTAGCCTTGTTGTCACCCCCTCAGCCAATCACTCCCCTATCGGGTAATATGTGAGGCTCCTGTGGGGTGAATAGTGTCAAAGAGATGATATATATCTCATCACTTCTGGAGTCGCATCAAACCACTCACCATAAATCCTAAGATGTTGGAACTTCCTGTGAAAATCGGTTTCCATCTTAGCACTTCCTGGGATAATTTTTATTAGTTCTAAAGTCGTTACACTCTTAGTTTCAAGCCCTCTAATCTTACCATTGGGGTTAGTAGTGTAACCGATCCGAATAGCATTGCGTCCCTTGTCTAAGATAAAGTAAAGCCTAGCTGGATTGTCTTCCTCAGGGCTGGATAGGCAGCTTTGTACTAAAATCCCTGTGGCTTTGTGCAACCGAATAAAGGTTTGAGCGTCACTAGCGTATTCTGGAAGCTTAGAACGCTCTACGGCCATGGTCATATAACGCAATGCAGCTGCGTGTCTTCCCTCAGACGCTTCATCCACAGCTAGGGCTAGCAGGTCATAGGGTGAGCATTGACGAAAATTACTCATTATTGTTGTAGTTGGGCTGAGCAATACCTTATTTGTATGCTAGGAATTGGTAATAATACCACACTTCATTACCTTGTGTCAAGCAAAATTTGGGAAATCTGATCTGTGCTTTGTGCAAAAGGCGCGTTTATTCAAAATACTCCTCAACTGCTCATCAATCCGGAATCTGAAAGTTAATCTCCCGCTTGGTAAAGGGCAAATCTTGATTAATAGCCTCAATTTCCTCAAGTTCCATTAGGTTAACCTCATCGATATAGTTTTGAAAAATCCGGTCAAAGCGTTTATCATAGAATCGATGAACACTATAGTTAGCAGTTGCTGGGAAACCACGACGCTTCTTGTGACGCCCACCAGCACCAGGGTCAAACATGGTTATGCCCTGGCTGATGGCCCACTCAATCGGTGCATAGTAACAGGCTTCAAAATGTAAGCAGTCAAATTCTTCAAAACAGCCCCAATAACGACCATACAGATGATTCCCCTTATTTATACAAAAGGACATTCCCACTGGTTTTTGGTCATCCTCCTCCCGGTAAGCAGCAATTAGTACCACTCGCTGACGGTAGTTAGGATACAATTGCTTAAAAAACTGGCGCGTGAGATATTTGCTACCCCACATAAATTTATCGCAGGTGCTGCTGTAGAAGCTGTAGATTAACGGAAACAAGGATTTTTGAATCTCATCCCCCGTTAAGATTTTCAGGGTCAGACCTGCTTTGGCTACAGCCTTGCGTTCTCGTTTAATATTGCGGCGTTGATTGGCATTAAAGACCTTGAGGTAATCCTCAAAACTGCTAAAGCCTTGGTTTTGCCAAATATAGCTGTGATGTAGCCAGCCCTTAAAACCATTGCGTTCAATTACTGGTCGCCAATCGGGGTCAACAAACAAGAAGTGACAACCAGACAGATGATTGCGATCGCAAAAATGATCGATAGCACTTACCATGATCTGTGTCAGCTCATCTTCATCTTCTCCCGGTGCCATCAAAAACCGATAGCCTACCGCTGGGGTAAATGGTGTCATCCCCAATAACTTCGGATAGTAGGAAATACCCAAGCGATAGGATAAATCCGCCCATTGTTGGTCAAAGACAAACTCTCCGTAACTGTGACCTTTGACATACATAGGTGCAGCAGCTATCAGCTGTCTATCTCGCCACACCGTTAAGTGATTGGGCAACCAACCGGTTTTAGCAGTAGCACTGCCAGATGTTTCAATAGTATTCAACCACTCCCACTCCAGAAAAGGAGTCAAAAGGGGTTGGGCAAGGTCATCCCAAGCGGATTGGGGAATATCTGCCATGCGGTTGACCCAGATAACGGAATAGTCAAGTGATGGTTGTTGAACCATTGGGGTAATCTAGGATTAGGGGAACTTGAGATTGGGAAAGTCTTAAGTCTGTTCGCGTAGCGTGGCCATTCGCGTAGCGTGGCCAATAGGCCAAGGCCAAGTTTGAAACAATTCCTTCGATCAATTCCTCAGAAACTGAAATGTTTGTTAGCTTGAGCCTTAACGTTTTTACCGTTTACTTCAAGTATTTAACTTCAACTTTTCTTTGATGAGTCGAGGGAGTTATCAGACGAGATATGACCAGATATCCCGTCTCTTAGTTTAAGTTAAATTAACTTGACACCATAGGCACGCAAAGTACCTGCACCAAACCAGACCCCATCAGCGAGAGCCACTTGGTTTTCCAGATGGACTAGAAAGGTTCGCAAATCTTCTGCATAACACATCTAGTCACAGACTTCAAACCCTGAAAGTCTTGATAGTCAAGGAAAATCTTGGGTAGATGTATTCTAATCCTCCAAGCTATCCATGTATGCCTTTGTCTTCCTATCTGGCTTTAAATGGTCAGAAACCTAGTTGAGAATGGCAGTGAAAAAGTACTCAAATGAACTGGATTTATTTGGGTAAGTTTCCATAAACTAAATAGAGGGAATCAAGATATCAATCTGAGTACCAAGGTTGTAGTGAGTCATTGTAAACAAACCCCATTATCTTGCGGTTGGGTTGTTCTGAGCCATCAATACCAGACGAATTATGGTTAAGCCAGGTCCATCCTCCTTTCGTCGCATTCTACTTTCGCGCCTTCTGCTGTTAAGTGTGCCAGTATTACTAACAGGAGTGTATGTGACTTACACAAAGGCACGCTCATCGCTGTTGGACAGTGCTCGCCAAAATCTTACCGAAAGTGCTGTACTCCAAGCACAGAGGATTCAAGAGTCAATTGCTGCCCTGAAAGCCAACTTGGTCAGTGCCAGTCAAGCTGTAGCCCTAAAGTCGGAATCCCCAACCGCCTATCAAAAATTTGTAGAACAATTGGCTCAACTGTTACCACATCAGATCGATTGTGTACAGTTGATGGAGCTACAGAGCAAAGCAATCGCCGCAAGTACCTGTGCTAACCAATTGCTAACTAACCGACCGACTTTTGTATCCTCGGTGCAGCAAAGTCAATCATTCACTAACCGTTCTCAGGTTGAGGTAACCATACTACTCCCATTACACCCCTCAAGAAACCCCTCAACAACTTTAACTAGCCAAGTCTATCCCCCCAAGTCCACCAGTAAACTCAAACTAGTCCTTAGTGCGCCAGTCTATAACCGATCAGGTCAACTCCAGTATGCCCTGATCATCCAGTCAGCTCTGCTACAGACACCAGCCTCACAACGGCAGATATTGTCGAGCTATCCGGTAGTGATGAACCAACAAGGGAAAGTTTTGACTCATCACTATCAAGAGCCAGTGGCAGACAAGATCACAGACAAGATCAATCGGCAACAAGAACAAGAGGGACTCAAAAGGGTTCTCGGAAAAGCGATCGCACAGGAACAAGATGTTGCTGAACCGTCGTACTTGATTAAAAACAGCGTGGAATTAACCGCTGGGTATACCTCAATTCCAAGTCCGATTACTGCTGAACTAGGTCAAAAGTGGGTGATCTTAGCGGTTACCCCGGTTGATATTGCTTTGGCTGGTCTTAAAGAGATTCAGCAAGTTCTGCTAATCTTCACCTGTGGCTTGATTGGGGCAACCCTATTGGCAACCATTTATGTTGCTCGGGAATTAGCTCGTCCTCTCGAACAACTCAGAGACTACGCTCTAAATCAATCTCAGTTCCATTCCCAAGACCGTATACCCCAAAACTTCAAAATTAGGGAAGTTAACCAATTGTCGGAAGCTTTCGGTGGGATGATTGAACGGATGAAACATTGGGCAGAAGAACTCGAAGCTACTTGGAAAGAAGCCCAAACTGCTAATAAGTTCAAGAATGAATTCCTCGCGAATACCTCCCATGAACTGAGAACTCCCCTGAACGCCATTATTGGTTGTTTGCGACTAATACGGGATGGTTTCTGTGACAACCGGGAAGAAGAAATCGATTTTTTACAAAGGGCTGATCATGCTGCCATGCATCTGCTGGAAATCATTAATGACGTTCTAGATATGGCGAAGATTGAAGCTGGTAAATTATCGGTAAAAATTGAGCCGATTTACCTGTGCGACTTGCTTGATGAAGTCATAGATTTACAGACTGTTCCCATTCAGCAGAAAGGTCTTGAGTTTCATACCAGCGATTTGCATCAGGGGATTATCGTGCCTGCTGATCCAGCTAAGCTCAAGCAGGTTCTGATTAATGTTGTTGGTAACGCCGTCAAATTTACAGACTATGGCAGCATTACGATTAAGACCCGAATTGAACCGCTATCCCTATCTGAGAAAAAGAAAACTGTTGCCAAGGCTTCTGATCTAACTTCTAATTCACAGGTTGTGATTATTGTTAAGGATACAGGTATTGGCATTGATCCCACTCAACAGAAAAAACTATTTCGTCCCTTTGTGATGGTTGATGGCTCGACCACTCGCCAATGTGGTGGGACAGGGCTTGGTCTAGCTATTTCCCGGAATTTAATGGAAATGATGGGAGGTAGTATTACCCTGTTCAGTCCTGGAGAGGGTAAGGGCAGCACCGTTAAAATTACCTTGCCGATCATAGATGGAAAAAGGGAATGTTAATTGCTCAGGGGTTGACATCTCAACCGAATGCTGGCCTAAGCATTCAGCCGTCAGCTATCAGCCGTCAGCTTATTTTATTCAAAAGCACCATTAGTAGCGTACGCTATGGGCAGAAACTGTTCGGTGTAGCGTGGCCACAAGCCTTTAGCTGATAGCTGATAGCTGATAGCCTTTAGCTGATAGCTGATAGCTGATAGCTGATAGCTGATAGCTGATAGCTGATAGCTGATAGCTGATAGCTGATAGCTGATAGCTTACATGCTGGTTGCCTTTGATACCCAACTAAGCTAGCGCTCTAGTTAGGGACTTTTTGCAGATTCTGTTAAATTGAAGAACTAGTAATCTGTTGCGCCAGTGAGCTGATAACCTTCAATTGTTCCTCACCAAAAGCGTCTGCTTCTGGACTAGCAATGGTAATTAGACCCTTGATTTTATAGTCATGAATCACTGGCACGCTCAGAAATGACCGCACTCCTGCCAAATCCAAACCCCCAGATACTATCCCCACTACCTGCCCGTCGTTACCAATCACTGGTAAAGAAACCACGGCAACCCACAGGTTACTCTTGGCCCGAAAAACTGTTGATATATAGGTGCGTCCCTTGATAGCTTGTTGAAAATAGCGGCGATCGGAATAGTCTTTACCAATTAAATCTAATTCTGGGGCTTCTGGGTAGCGATAAATCATCACCCCCTGACGATTGATTACACTCCAGCCCGCCAATCCAGCCATGGCGTTTTGCATCAGGGTGCTCTCTCGTAGTGCTTGCCCTAAGGCAGCAACATTTAGCGATCGCGTTTCCGAACAAAATGCTAGAAAACTCAGGGTAACAAAGAGTCGCTTCAGGTCATTTTGGGCTAAATAAGCGACGGTTTCTGGGGCATCAGTTTCCTGTGATGCCACTAACTCCATCTGAATTTGGTCAGGTTGAAGGTCTAGGTCAGTTAAGCTAGCCAAGGTAATCAGTGCCAAAGCTCGCAATTGCTCAGCCGCAGTAGTAGTTGACTGCTGACCTAGCACAATAAGCAACCGAGTCTTTTGCTCTTCTAGGAGTAGCATACCATAAATTGGTGGGTCAATGGTTGCCTTGATTTGGTCAAAGGTTGTTTGCCACACCGGTTGCTTGCCTGTCATAATTTTTGAACAAAAATGTTTTTATATTAAGGGGCAATGATATATTCTAAAGGGGATATAGCCTCAGAGCTAGACCATATTTCTCAAACAAACTTATAAATATAAGACTAACGGCTGAGAATAGTTGATCAGTTCCTAAATGTTGGTATTTTGCGCGCGTCTTTCTGGAGTGGTCGATAGCAAACGTTTGTTCCGACACGCTGATTTCGCTAGATTTTCTGGAAGCGTCTAGAGATTTTCTACTGTTTGGGAAATGAATTGTGATCGATAATCTTTGATTGAGATGAGGTGCTCTCAATCACAATCCCCTTAGTGGGGGAGATACTGTAAGGGTAGGGACGCTGATCTGCCTTAGCCCCACGAATTTTAGTAATTCGCAGCCAATTTTTGTAGCCAATGTCTTCTCCGTGATTCATTTCATCCCAGTCAGGTGAATAAAGGTCTACTACGAGATCATAAAGGTTCAGTAAATTGTAGCGATCGCTTTTTTCGATTCCGTCCTGAGCAAAAATATCTAACACTGCCACATCAGGCTGACGGAGTTGGCGATTTTTGCGGTAGACCAGCTTAATAAATTCTCTAGGGGTGCAGCTGATTAGTAGAGGGGTGAGGGAGTCAAAGATTACTCTACAGGGTTTAGGCATCTGCTCGAGCTGTTGGGCAATCCTGAGCAAAAGCATCTCCGGGTCATTCAGATTCAGGTGTACAGAGGTTGCTGGCAATGTCTCTACCATGGGACTAAAGGTATCGAGGATCACCAACTGCCCTGCTTCCAGGTAGGGGTCAGGGAGTAATCCCCAAGTTGGGAGGGTTTGATAAACTTGCTGCCTAGGAATATCGGCACTAATATATAATACTGATTCTTGGCGATGCAAGCCTGAGAGCAAAAACTGATAGGCTAGGGTACTCTTACCCAGTCCGGGAGCGCCCTCCACCAAGCAAGCGGTGTTATAGGGGATTTTGCCTGGGAGCAATTTTTCGAGTGACCCAAACACTAAATAGGGAGCATCCTCAATAAATTTTAATGATTCGGTGGTTGAGGGGGGAGATATTTGGCTGGCACTGTACAATATCTCAATACCGTTTTCTGTGATTGCCATGCGGTGAGAACCACAGACATGGTCAGATGCTCGCATTTTAAATACTTCTAGATAGCGATCGCGTCTACGACCAACCAGTTCTTTTGATAGCACAATCATGCCATCGACAATGGTTTCTTCCACACCAAACCTGGATAGGTGTCCAGTTTCATGAGCAGGGATACCTGAGATAAATATACCCACTCCACCGATTTGTTGCATCAGGGTTGCTAATTGGAAGGTTTTTTCTCGCTGGATGGCTCGGTTATTGACTTTGTAGAACAAGACTGATATTGAATCCACCACAAAACGTTGAGGCTGGAAGGAGGCGATTTCCTGAGCAATTTGATCTAGGTGTTCTTCAACCCGGATGTTAGTTTGGGTAACAAAGACAATGCGCAGCATTTCCTGTTGAATCAGACGTTCTAAGTCCCAACCAAAACCGGCTGCCATCTGGGACAGATGAGAGGGGGTTTCCTCAAAAGAAAAGAGCAAGCCTTTTTCCCCTCGGTCAACTCCAGCCATGAGAAACTGTAGGGCAAAGGTAGTTTTACCAGTGCCAGCAACTCCCGAGAGGATGATTGAACGACCGTAAGGTATACCCCCCCGCAACAGTTGATCCAAACCCGGAATTCCCATCACCATACGCCCTGCTGGAACTGACCAACTCACCGACTTTTGCCTGAGGGTTAGGGTAGGGCTGAGAATCCGCACCCCCACATTATTGATCACAAAGGGAAATGGTTCCATATAAGGTGCCAGACCCCGTAATTTATGAACCTGTAACCAACGGCGTTGCTCCCCTGCCTCCTCATGGGTCGAAAGGTAAATGATGCCATCAGCCAAAGCAAATTCTGCACTGTGGTTAATCTGGGAGCGTTCGGATTCATTCACTAAAAAAGTCGTGCAACGAGCACTGGCGAGGCGAACCGATAGTTCGTAGCAAAAACGGCGGAAGTCACCACTTTTTTCGGTCAGGTCAGCAATGGCCTTAAAAGAGTCAATGACTATAACTTCTGCTTGATGTTGATTGACCAAACCCACTATATGATCCGCCAACCTAGGCATCGGTTGTTCAATTAAGAATGAGCCAATATCACTATAGATCACCTGCTCACCAAATATTTGAGCATCGAAGAATTGGAAGTGCTGCATATAACGCACCACCTTAAGGGTTGGCTCGGAAAGGGTACTGAGGTAAAGAGCTCTCTTATGGGGTTGGTGCTTGATAGTGTTAAACAGAATCTGCTGCACCAAAATTGTTTTGCCAGTGCCAGGAGCCCCTGCCAAGATATTCAATGAGTAGATGGGAAAGCCACCGCCCAAAACGGCATCCAGATTTGGCACTCCTGTAGGCATTAATTTGATTTTGGGCATTAGTCATTAGCCATTAGTCATTAGTCATTAGTGGTAAGTTAACTAATAATCAATCAAAATAATCAATCAAATCGTAGCTTTGTAATAGGTTGTGTTCTGACGTTCCCAGGTAATTACCATACCCTGCTGCTTGAGATTGTCTAACTCATGGAGCAAGTCTTGAGGGCTGAATCCAGTGCGATTTGCTAATTCATTGATGTCCATCTCCTCCACCCCCTGCAAAATTTTCATGATATTACGACTCTGGTTAAGCAACTCCTTAAAGCCATTGTCATTCAAGTAAGTATTATTAAAGACAGGCATTCCAGTCAGCACACCAGTTTGAGCTTGAATCACCTCGTTGATGCGAATTCCATCTGAGGTAATTTCAAAAAACCGGATTTCTTTGCTGTGGGGCGCTCCCCTGACCTTCATAATGTTTATGGCTCGTCCAATGCGACCGGATAGTTCTACATAGCGCAAGAGGATAACATTATCTACCACAAAGGAGACGCCATGTTCACTCAACTGAAACGGTCCGAATAGCTCCCCAATTTCGTTGGTTACGATGGTGGTCACACCTTGAAGTTTCAACTGGTTCACTAAGGAGTAAATATAGTCTTTGTAGCGAACCTTATTTGGGGTGGCAATCTCAATATCCTTGAGAGAATCAAGCATAATCCGGCGAGCCTTAACCCTGTCTACAACAGCTTTCACCTTAGCAGCATGGATATCCGGCTGTAGTTCTACGGGAGAATCATACATATGCACTAGCATTCCCTGCTTTTCCATCGCCTCTAAATCCCAACCTAAGGACATGGCAATGGTTTTGAGCTGTTGGGGATTTTCTTGAAAGGTAACAATTACTCCAGGCTCCCCTTGGAGAATTCCAGCCACAATGAAGTGAAGTCCCATCAAGGTTTTACCAGTGCCTGCGCCTCCAGCAACCATAGTTGCCGTGCTATGCTGCAATCCCCCATCTAACATCCTATCCAGTTCAGGGATGCCAGTGGAAAGTTTTTGTTGGCTGACCTGGGTCTTCATCCATAAGTTTTTCAGCATCTTAATCCGGGGATAGACTTCTATGCCAGTCTGACTGATTTCAAAGGGGTGTAACCCGGTAAAATAATTTTCCCCCCTGAGTTTGAGCACATCTACATAACGCTGGAAGTGTAACCCCAGAGGCTGATTTTGCAGACGAATAATCCCATCGGCGATGGCAAAGATGGGTTGATGTTTAATTTCTTCGTCAGTGTATTCCCCTACTAAAAAAGCTGTTACTCCCCAAGTGGTCAGACGCACTGAGAGGTCGTAGCCAAACTTACGTACTTCTACTGGATCCGTTGCCAAATCATGAATGGCTTTGAAGCTATCAATGCCGATCAGCGCAGGTCGGTACTCCTTTACGTAATTAATAATGGCAGCGACCGCTTCTGTTAGACCCTGCTCTCGGATAATCTCGCCGATGTCGAGATAAATTACCGCAGTACCTACCTTAGTGGGGTCAAAAAAATCAAACTTTTGTAGGTAGTGCAGTAATTTGACTGAAGGTTCCGATAGGGTGACTAGATAAAGGGCTTTGTGCTCTGTACTAGCATTGGTGTATAGTATTTGCTGGGTAAAGATCGTCTTACCAGATCCGGGTGGCCCAGTGATGATGTTAATGGACAATTCCGGAATACCACCAGCGAGAATCGAGTCTAGACCAGGAATACTAGTAGGCAGTTTACCTAAGGGCTTTGTCCGAGGCCTGATCATATAAGTTTTTTCCCTTCAATTTCCTTGAGTAATTGTCTGACTAGAATGTCGCCCGTCAAGATGGCTAGAATATCGATTAGGGTTGTGACTAACTCTTTGAGGGCCTCACGAATTAACAACCGTTGTTCTGGTGAAACCTTTTTGCGAAACACCTCAAACGAAACTCCCTCGCCACTTGATTCTATGTAGCCAATCAGGGGATATTTTTCCGCTGTCAAAGCTAGAGATCTTTCCATAATCGACACTACTGTCACTCTACCTAAGGTCGGCATAATCCGGTTCCAGATCGTGGTGAGCAAATCTTCGTAAATGTCGATAACTTCTTCCTTACGGGCCTCTGTCTTCGCCTGGTCAACTTGATCCTGGACTGGCTGTTCAGCTAATGGTTGTGCCGATCGCATCTCCATTTCTCTATTAGGATCGCTCATCGCACTCTCCTCAAATTTTCGTGCCCAGTTAAGGTTAAGAAAACTATTAGTTCTAGCTGAGGGGGTTATATAATAAGCCCTGAAAAGCCCACTATATAAGGCTTTTAGGCCAATTACTCAGGCAAGATACAGACCGAAATTGACCCTGGATTCATTGTCTTGATGCAAAGCGCGAGTAGAGGAAACCACGGCAGTTGCTCATGGTTTTGGGTCTGTGTGCGGAACTTGCTTCCGCACCTTGTAAGCCCCGTAGGAACGGCAGTCGCTCATGGGGGAAACCCCCAAGACCGCCCTGCCTCCCCAAGACCGCACTGCCTCCCCGTGAGGCCACTGCATCGCTTTCTGGAAGCTTAAACCCTTATAACTAGGTGCAATTTCAGCCCAAAACAGCATGTATCTTTTAGGTGCGCGCCCGTTCGCGCCCCGCGTCGGCTTTGCCGGTAGGCACGACCCAAGGCCGGGGAACCCGGCCATTGGAAAGCCCGCAAAGAGCGAATTTAATTCTTAATGGGTCAAGCGCACCTTTTGTAACTTACTTATGGGCTGAAATTATTATCCAGTAAGGATTTAAGCTTACATGTCGCCCCCCCCAGTAGTTCTAGTCATGGGTATCTATGGATAACTACCAGTTTATCCCATCAATTTCCACAGCTTATTATATTATCAAAAGTAATGGGATTGGTTAGATCTTATTTAAGATTTATTTAAGATTTTTTTAGTAATACCGAATTAAAAACAAACAAAAATTAATACAAAAATATTTAAATATAATTAACATAACTTTTCTTTAAGGAAAAGTAAACAACGCCTTTAAGGATAGCAACACAATACTGAAGCAATAGAAAAATTTAGTTTTTTTTTATCTCGATTAACTTAGGTGCGCTTTCCGTGATGGCGAACGCGCCCCGCGTGACCTACGGTCAAGGGATTGCTCGCCATCACGGGTCGCACCTGCTGATACCAAATCCTGTTCCCATACCCCCCTGATCCGCATAGCCCTAGATTCCTGGGATAAAAAGATTTGGTCGATTTTTATAAAGGGGTAATGACCAAGCGGATTTGGGATGAGATTCGCTAGTATGAACCACGGGTACCTTCACTCAAAAAAAAGAAGAAACCATGAAAACCCTGACCTCCCGCATGGAGGCGGTGCAGTTGCCAGTCATTCCCATGGTTGGCGAACTGATCCGTAAATATCCTGAGACAATATCCTTAGGACAGGGGGTGGTCTATTATGATCCCCCCCCAGAGGCAATGGCAATGTTGCGTGAATTCTACAGCTTACCAGGTAATCATAAGTACAAACCCGTACATGGAATTGCGGCCTTGCGAGAGGCAATTGAGGCAAAACTGAAAACTGATAACGACATTGAGATCAATTCTGCTAACCGGATCGTTGTCACCGCAGGAAGCAACATGGCGTTCATGAACGCGATTCTAGCAATTACCACTCCTGGGGACGAGATTATTCTTCAAACGCCTTACTATTTCAACCAAGAAATGGCGATTCAGATGGCTAGCTGTCATCCAGTCCTGGTGCCAACTGATCAGAATTACCAGCTACGTCCGTCCGCGATCGCACAGGCTATTACCGACAGAACCAAGGCAGTAGTTACCATATCACCTAATAATCCTACTGGGGCGGTATATTCCGAAGAGGCATTGCGTCAGGTAAATCAACTCTGTGGCGATCACGGAATTTACCACATCAGTGATGAAGCTTATGAGTATTTTACCTACAACGGGGTGAAACACTTTTCCCCTGGTGCCTTTCCCGAAAGTAGTCAACACACTATTTCTCTCTACAGCCTCTCAAAAGCCTACGGTTTCGCCAGTTGGCGGATTGGCTACATGATTATTCCAGAACACTTGTTTGAAGCAATTCAAAAGGTTCAGGATACAATCCTAATTTGTCCCCCAGTCATTTCTCAGTATGGGGCTTTAGGGGCATTGAGTACTGGAAAAGATTACTGTCAACCTCATATTAATGCGATCGCGTCTGTACGACAGGTGGTATTGAACTCCCTGAAACGTCTAGAGGGTTTGTGTACCATTGGTTCTGCGGATGGAGCGTTCTATGTTTTCCTAAAAGTGGATACTCAGTTGGATGCTTTTGAGTTGGTACAGAGACTGATTCGGGAACATCGGGTAGCTGTGATGCCAGGTAGCGCCTTTGGTATTGAGGACGGGTGTTACCTCAGGCTTGCTTATGGTGCTTTGCAAAAAGAAACTGTAGCAGAGGGTATTGAACGATTCGTTGCAGGTCTTAACGAAATTTTACAAAAAGTTTGACCCAAGGGCAGGAGGTGCAAAAAATATTTTGTATAAAAATTGACTCACAAATTGCCCACAAGGGGTGAGGTATCAGACCAGTTTTTTTTCTAGTGAACCCACCAAGCAGGGGTGGGTTCATAATACATTTTGATTGAGACTGATGTCATCTAAACCTGCTTACTGGCTTGGTTTTGGCAAAGTCTGGTTAGGCGTTATTGATGCTTCTGTCTGGCAGAATCCACCATAACACCGGAGACAAAATCATACAGGAAATAGAAAAAATCAACACCAGTAATAGAACTTGGCTCAGTTCGCTATCCATAGGTCTTACCTCTTTACTATCGACTCAGGCTTTTTAAAGCCTCTAGATTTATACTTCAATATGAGTTAAGTGTATTCCGGATAACAAATTATGGGTAGTTCTTATGGTAAATATTTGTCTATTCTGGTGATACTTATAGTTAATTTATAATAAGTTTTATTGCGAATTCGGTGAAAGTGCGGTGCGACCCGTGATGGCGAGCAATCCCTTGACCGTAGGTCACGCGGGGCGCGTTCGCCATCACGGAAAGCGCACCGGGAAAGAAATATCATCCCAAATCCGGTTGACTAATTATCATTCTCAGGTAATCGGTAATTGATCAGTGGCCTACGGCCAAGCCGACGCTGCGCGAACGCGACCATTCAAAATTATCAATTAAAAATTAAAAAATACGGGCTTGTATACCTGTCAACAATCCCAAATTATTAAGCTATTTTTTTTAAAATTTTAATTGGGCATTTTGAATTAAAATAAGCATTAGTCTGATAGCTGACGGCTGATGTTTATGGGAACGTAAGTGGCGGCAAGTTGGATTAGTATCGTTTGCCCTTTCAGGCTGATAAGCCTTGGTATGAAAGGGTTTTAACTCTTAAGCTTGCCCGCTTCAGCACTCCGAAGGGGGAAAAAATCGCCTCAAACCAGAAAAAAGGTTGACAAACTGCCAGATGCTTACCTTTTTGTTATTCCAAGTCAGTAGAAATACTGAAACTATCAATTCGGTTGTTAAGACATTTAAAATTACCAGGCATAGTTAAGCTGGATAATTATCAGTTTTGTATAAAAATAGCCAATTTAAAAAGTAGCTTACCTGTAAGTATTCAGCCGTCAGCTATCAGCTAATGCGCTACGCGCACGCTACGGGAACAGCTATCAGGCGCTTTAACTGCATGGGGTCGGATTAGTAAAACGAGCAGGGATTTTCAACCAGTCGTATCAGCATCCCCCAGCTTGTTTACTATCTCCCGTTGATTAGCTGACGGCTGACTGCTGATAGCTGTTGGCGTAGCCTGCGCGTAGCGCATATGCTTACGCTTACCTAACGAATTATTGTTTTAAATATAATTAATATTATAATAATAAAATAAATAAAACCTTGCTTAAATTAATAGATACAAACCTGTAATTTTTGCGGTTTTTAAACAGTAAATAACGATACGATCAAGTTTTCACCGATGGGCTTATTCTTGCTCAAAGCTATTTTCAAGAGTAGACCTCTTGCAAAAGTATTTTTCTGATTGTGTTTGCGTCAATTATTGTACACCGATGATACCCAGATCTGCTGTTCCGGAGAACTGCCGCGAAGTCTAGTGTTTTAGCACTTTCCTCCAGATGTCTATTGAAGCAGTTTGGTATTTTGTGCATCACAACAATGCAATGCTTTCGTCCTGAACATTACGATTTAGCACTACCTCGCACTCAACTTCTCAACAATACCAATCACTGCATCACGACTAAGTTTAGCTTGTCCGAGAGCTAAAACATCAAGTGTTGCATGAGCCAAAGCAAGAGGAATTTGACAAAAATTTCTAGCTGGACCTTTGGGAAGATCGTTAGTATAGGCATCAGCTAAAGAAAGATTTCTACGGGCATACCTTTGCATAGTTTCTGAACTCCATCCCTGGGGAAAGAAATCCACGTGACGTGTCAAATCATCAGTTCGATTACGTAGAATGTTAACTGCCTGTAAGCCTCGACCAAAACCAATTGCCTGGTGACGATTTGTTTGGGTTCCATCATACCAAGCCCACAAATCAGAAAGTAATAATCCTACAGAACCAGCAACGCTGAAAGTATAGCCATTCAAATCACCCTCTGTACGAATCTTCCAACCGCACTCAACCCAGTAAGCCATTCTATCTGCCATTGCTGAAGTTGCTTCCCAAATTCGAGGTGCAATGGTTTCTGGTGCTAGAATTGCCCATTCACCAATACGAGTTGTTACCTCTGGAAGTGTTTCGTATTTACTTAAAACGGCAAGAAGTTCATCAGTAGTAGAACTAGCACTATAACCGCCACCCATTGTTTGTAGGTTTAAGCTAATTGTTCTTAACAGCGCTGCTTTGGTAGACTTACTAAGTTGAGGATGATCTTCAATTTCATCAATTGCACGCATGCATAAGTAGGCAGAAGCGACAGCTTCTTGAAGGTCTTTGGGGAGAGTACTAATTGGAATATAAAAAGTCCGACTAGTCTCTTTGAGAATCTCTAAGCTACCTTTATAGGTCATCTTTACCAATCCATATTCCCTATGGGGCAAATTTTAACAAGTTTTTTGGCTCTGACTGAAATTTCAAGGTATTATACCACTTTGATTTATGATTTTATCCATAATGTTTAATTTTGATACAAAATTTTACAAATTTCCCGTAAGTTGCTAGTTACCGCCGTGGAATAGAAACGAGAAAAACCCAAGGGCAACTTTAACCAGTTAACTGGTTAAAAAAGCTATAGCGCTGGTTGAGGTGGAATAGGGAATAGGGAATAGCGCTGCATCACTTTGTTAGATCAATCCACGGTGCGCGCCTCCAAGGCCGTGAGGGATTGCTCACGGCCTTGGGTCGCACCGCTATGTTTACATCTAAAATCAAAATGCTACATAGCATTTCCAAATAGAAAATGAAAGCAAATTTTGATTGCTCATAACATCAAAAAATACTTGTATCTGTTTCTTACTGATCCGAAGTTCCGTGATCCGAAGTTGCCTTTACCGATCAATCCTAATTTCACCTCTCCTTTGAAAACTCTATATATAATATCGATTCAGGTTGACTGAGTTGTAAACAAGCCCACCTACTTCATGCTTGATACTTTATCCTTTTATATAATGCCCAGAAGATACTTTGTGCTCTCTTACCAAAGTAAGACTAACCCATTGCCCTTTATCGTTAAAAGAGCGAATCAGCCGCTGACGTTGGTTAGGTTGCCACAGCCAACCTACTTCTAGGAAGAAAGAATGACCTGGCTTAACCGTTATTGGACAAGTAGATGATGCCCCATCGGGCAATAATAAGACTTGAGTAGAAACAGCACCCTCGTCAAAATACAGAATTGAGCCATCAATCTTAGCGCTAGAGGTGATGGTACGTAATGATTCTTCTGTGCCAAATGTGAGTTGTTGTACTAAGCGGTTACTTTCATGATGCTGAAGTTTAAGGTGAGTAGGATAGATGTCAGGGGATCGCAAATCAGAATAAAGGGTTACTGCCTCTCCACACCACTCTCCGAGCAACTGTTCCAAGGTTAATGCTGGACGTTCTGGTGTATCCGTACCCGCCAGTTTTTCTCGAATTAAGGTCAACTGCTTCAGCTGACTCTCCCTGTTATACAGTTGCACCATCCGCAGGCGACGGTTACCCTCAATCAAGCCAAATTCTGCCCCAAATTCGCCATAAGGAGCCCACTGTAGTGCGCCTTGGGAAAACGCACCAGTGTCAAAGAACATAAGATAGCGATCTAAATGGGTGTATTCCAGAACTCGGTTGAATATAGCTTGTTCAGGTGGCAGATAGCGAAGAGTCAAACGAATTTTTCGGTTATCGTCGAGTCCTTCTATGGTGAGCACAGAGGGAATATCTTTTAACTGTTGCCCTTTTGGTGAGAATGTGGTAAAGGAACCATGCCAACTCCCTTGATTTTGCAAAAAACATTCCCATTGCGATCGCATAAGTAGTCCTTAGTGATTAGCTCTTAGTCATTAGTATCATTAGTTGTTAGTCGTGGGTCATGAGTCTGTCTACTAACCTCCATTCCATAATTCCTCTGTTGGTCTAACCACTTCCCATGACACTAACCACTGACAAAATACCAGAATTAGACCAAATTTTGGTAACCTCATTTCCCGATAGCGATGCTTTCGAGACTAACAGCTAGGCAACTACCGAGCAAACCCACTGAACCCCCCAGAATCAACAGCAGTAATGGTAGCACAACAATTTTAAGTGGGTCCGGTGGCACCACTGTAGCGATAAATTCGATAAAATCAGGTCCAGTCGCTAGCAGATTAGTGAGAAATTGCCGCAGACCGATCAACAAAACCCAGGCTAGGGCTGCCCCAGCTACACCAAAAGTAATTCCTTGCAACATGAACGGCAGATAAATCCAGGATCTGGTTGCCCCAACTAGCTGCATAATCTCAATTTCCTGGCGTCTTGCGATCACAATCAGGCGCATTGTGGTGGTAACAACTGCCACTGCCGTCAGACTGAGAATGGTAGTAATGATCAGACTCACCCAGCCTAAACCATGATGAAGCTGTCGCATTTGTTTGAGAGTCTGATCCATATACTGCACCTCATCTATTCCTGGCAACTGTGACAACTGCTGGGCAAGAATTAGCACATCCTTTGGTTTGCTTACCTTTACCTTCAGTTCATCCACTAGGGGATTCCCTTCCAACTGTTCCGTAGCAGCTGCAATCTCCGAAATTCCCAGTTCCTCAACCAAGGATGCCCAAGCTTTTTCTTTGGAAATGGTTTGAACCGCCATCACCTTGGGCAGTTTCTGAACTGCTGGTAAGACCATTTCTGCCTCAGCCCCTGGTTCGAGATAAACAGCCACTTCTAGTTGACTCCCCAACTGATTGAGTAGCCCACCTAACTGCCAGGAGGCTTGCCAGCTTATACCAAACAGAAACAATAGGACAGTGACCGTGCTAACCGCCGCCCAGTTGCTCCAGCCGCCACGTTGTAGACCTAAGAAAGTTTCCCGCAGCAGGTAGTCCAGTTGAGTGAGAAATTTAAACATAAAAATAACAAGCGAGAGTTAGCCACTTAATTTATTGAGTGGGCGTGGAGCGTGCCGGGATTTATCCCGGCTATCGTGTTAAACTAGAAGAGTAAGTAAGAACAAGGTTGGTCGCGTTGATTTTTTGCGCTTTTCGGTGAGATTCCAGCCAGTAAGAGACGGGGTAGATCCTACTCCTCAAGGAACAGGCAAGTAATGCAGCAAAAAGAGTGATTTATTGCCCTGATTTGTTTGGTACAACCACTCCGAAAGCTATCGTGCAATTAAATTACAAGTAAATCCACAGGTTAACCTTTTTTGGTTAATCCGTTCGCGTAGCGTGGCCAAAGGCCAGGGAGGTAGGGCAGTTTTGAGTCTGCTAAAACAGTACAAACTAGACTTATTTCTAGCCAGTATTGTAAGCGTCGTGGAGCGCGGTTTTAACCCGCGTAACGACACGACTCTTAGAATCCACGTGATTTCAATCCGTGGAGAACTCAAATCCGTCCCTGACTTGGTGTTACTTTTGGGTTCTAACCGATAGAGCTGCTAGTTTCCAGCGTAAAAGAATTGTGGGATACCAAGAAATCACTTGAAACGTACGATTTGAAATAATGCCTACCTATGGGCGACCAGGGAGAGTCAATCAAATCATTACCGCGCAGTTGCCATGCCCTCACTTGGTGTGGGTTACCTTGGCCAGGTTCAGGCAGCGCCTTGTCGCACCGCAGCGAAGCGCGAAGGCTGTTGGGGCGTGGGGCATGATAAACTAAGAAAGCGAGGCAAGACTATAATAATAGACCAACTTAGGCACTCTGTCTTAGGCACTCTGTTTAAGAATCTGTCTGTTGAGTGTTCTAATCCCTTAGCAGCTCTAGTCTAACCCTAACCATAGCCTGACTCACAAGTCGATAACCCCATGACTGCTGAACTTATCGTTGAAAAGAAAAAATTAGAGAATCCACCATTAACAATTCATTATCTAGGCGATCGCGTCCTGCGTCAGCCTGCCAAGCGGGTTGCTAAAGTAGACCACAACATCCGAAAATTAGCTGAGCAAATGCTGCAAACCATGTACAGTGCAGATGGTATTGGTTTGGCAGCCCCTCAGGTCGGAATTAATAAGCAAATAATTGTGGTTGACTGTGAACCTAATAACCAAGATAACCAACCACTGGTATTAATTAACCCAGAAATCAAGAGTTTTGGTAGCACCCCGTGTGATGGCCAGGAAGGTTGTTTGAGCATCCCCGGTGTATATTTAGATGTCACCCGTCCAGACGAAATTGAAGTAGCCTACAAGGATGAGAACGGACGCCCTAGAACCTTAA
This sequence comes from Moorena sp. SIOASIH, assembly GCF_010671925.1. GTDB lineage: Bacteria > Cyanobacteriota > Cyanobacteriia > Cyanobacteriales > Coleofasciculaceae > Moorena. The sequence continues at coordinate 794,399 of NZ_JAAHIH010000005.1, forward strand.
AGGCGAATGGATTACTATCTCGCGTCATTCAGCATGAGATAGACCATCTTAAAGGAGTGATGTTTGTTGATCGGGTGCAAAATGGTCTAGCCTTGACTGAAGAACTGAATAAGCACGGGTTCTCACCCCAAGCGGTGAAACCAATTAAATAACTATACCAATCTGATTTTATTTGTGCAACCTCTGGTGAGGTCGTCATAGGGTGATGGAAAAGACTATAACAACCTGTTCTTGTTCAATTTTCAATTACGATTGCTATAGTCACAGTTGCTATAGTCACAGTAATCTTTCTACTCCCTTAACCTTCTATTTACTGAACTGTGACTGCTCTTATAAACTTGATCTGAAGTCCGGTTAATCACTTATAATAGGGTTGATCGGATGGGTATAAATTAAAAATTGGCAATTGTCAATCTTCAATTTTAAATTAACTAACACCCAAGCCTGATAAATACTAAAACGCACTAAATATGACCTATTACTTAGAGGTTAGCTCTAATTGATTGGCCCACAGCTAATTTCAATCTTATGATTTCTGATAATAATCTTTAACAAAAAAGCTTATGATGACTCCAAAAAGTGCTCTGTTTTTGATGATTGCCTGTGTGGCTGGGATTGCGGCTGTGGGTTCAATTTTTGAACTTTCCTATGGTGACCCCGAGTTAGGGAAGTTGGTGACTGGAATTATCCTCGCTGCTAGTATTCCTATTGGTGGTCTCTCTTTCTACCTAGCGGTGCTTGATGCCAGGGCGAATATAAAGGGCTAATGATATTTTAAAAAATAGTAGTGAAATTCGTTTGGTGGTGCAATTCCTTTGCTAGAAACCATCGGAAACTGTGGGTGATTAGGATCCAAGGATATACAAAAATGATTGGACAACTGATGACTATCCTGGTGATGTTAATGCAGCCAAAGTAATCCAAAGCCTCTGCTAAGGCGACCGTTGGGCATTTGGGAAGTATGCGAGCGATGCAGCGCGGTCTTGGGGAAAGAAAACCCCCACTCGCGCTTTGCATGGCTGACAGGGTCGATGTTTCCTCTATCTGTGTTGATCGAGAGATCTGCAAAGGAAAGAAACGTTCTTGAAACTAGAATCCCCTGCCGGATTAGCATGGGGAGTGTGAATAACCAATAACGACCAAAGTAGCAATGACTGGTCAAGTTTACAGTGGATTTCTGCGCCAGCTTTCCACTAGTGATAACAAAGAGATACTCGCCCTACTACCCCTTTCTGAATTAGAGGATAACGTCATTGGACGTGACCCTAGCTGTAAAATTTCCTTAGATCCCTATCGCTACGTCAGCGTATCGCGCCGTCATGCGGTAATTAGCCCTCTGACCCCTCTAAAAAATGGCTGTCCCCGCTGGGAAATTTGTGACCTTGATAGTGTGAATGGCACCTATGTGAATGGCGAATATTTGCAGGGTTGTCAGCAATTGCACTCAGGGGATCGGATTGAGTTGGGTCACGATGGTCCAAAATTCATCTTTGAGTGCGAGGTAACTACATCCTTTAATTTACCATCCATCCCATCCCAAACTATTGCCATAGAAAAACCCCTAAAACCGATTAGCAAGATACCAAAGCCTCAGACTGATTATGTCACCTTTACCCAACTGTTTCCCATCTTCTCAACAGGACGGGATTTAAATCAGAAAGCTTTTTTGGCTCCTGGTATCGTGACTGTACTCTTTGTCGTATCAATGTTTGCTGCAGTTGGTCAACCAGTAGTTTTTAATCTGTTGCTAGCTGCCTACTTGGCAGGATTAGCCTATTACTTTGTTTACCAACTTTGTGGCAAACCTAAACCTTGGTGGGTGCTGCTGGGTAGTACTCTATCCACCAGCTTAATCTTGATCAGTCCGCTGCTGCCCCTATTTATCAATATTTTTCGAGGAATTTTACCTGGCGACATACCACAACTAGGTGAAGTTGTCAACTTGACTACTTTATTCATCCGGATGTTTTTTGGTGCTGGGTTAATGGAAGAGTTGCTCAAGGCTATACCTGTGCTGGGATTATATGCTTTGGGACAGTTGCTGCGTACCCCTTGGCGAGAAAGAATTGGTGTCTGGGAACCCCTCGATGGAATTTTATTGGGGACAGCATCAGGGGTGGGATTTACCTTGGTAGAAACCTTAGGGCAATATGTGCCGAATATTATAGACGATGTGATACTGCCAACTACTGAATTGGACGGTCACCTGTTAGGATTGCAGTTGCTGATTCCTCGGGTTCTTGGCTCAGTGGCAGGACACATGGCTTATAGTGGATACTTCGGGTATTTTATTGGGTTAAGCGTCCTCAAACCCCGTAAGCGTTGGCAGATCATAGGCATTGGCTATCTGAATGCTTCTGCTCTGCATGCCTTGTGGAACGCCATGGGATATGTTAATAGTATACTCTTGGCAATAGTTGGGGTTGTGTCCTACGTCTTTTTAACAGCGGCAATTCTCAAAGCAAGGGCACTGTCACCAACGCGATCGCAAAACTTCGCAACCCAATTTTTTAAAAATTAGGGATAATTATGAAAGTTTAAGGTTTAAAGTTTAAGGTTTAAAGTTTAGCATTTAAAGGGGTTTAGAAGTTTAGCCTATCACGTTAACTAAAAACTTTAACCACAACTAGGATTGACAATTCATAATTCATAATTGCTAATTCATAATTAGCAGCTGTTGGAAAAACAATAAATTCCATGAACATCAAACTCACAATTGTCACCACTGCGGCTTTACTAACCACGACCAGCCTCAGCACCATTGCTAAAGCTGAAAATCTAGCTCATACTCAACAGTTACTGTCAACCAAACAGTGTCAAGGCTGTGATTTAACTAGGGTAGGTTTGATTATGGCTGACTTAGTGGGTGCTAATCTCGCTGGGGCTGACTTGAGTCGTGCTAATCTCAGCCGTGCTAATTTGACAGGAGCTGACCTGAGTGGTGCCAATCTCAGTGGTGCTTCTCTCAATGGTGCTAATCTTGCTGGTGCTAATCTTGCTGGTGCTAACTTATTCAGTACTGACCTGAGGGAGGCCTTTTTAGTTAATGCCCAATTGTATGGTGTGAGCTTGAGTAATGCTTATATACAAGGAACCATTGGTATTCCAGATTATGCAGGTACCGCAGAAGACTTCTATGCATGGGGAGTAGTAGAAGCCAAAAGAGGTAACTACAAAACTGCCATTGAGTATTACGACAAAACCTTGAGCATGAAGCCTGACTTTGCTCCAGCTTTTTTGGCTCGTGGTATGGCTCGTTTCCGACTTGGAGAGGAAGTAGCAGCTACCCAAGATGGTACTATTGCTAGTGAACTCTTTAAAGAACAAGGAAATATTCCTGGATACCAGGCGTCACAGAGTTTGGTTAAAGGCATAGAAATTGCCCAAAATTCTGCAACCTCTAAAGGAGGTTCTAATATAGGTAACGCCCTGGCATCGGTTGGGAGCATACTCTTGAGATTTCTTTCTCCGTTTTAAGTTGGTATTTTAAGTGGCTAAATTTTAATAAGTTGCTAAATTTTAGGTGTGGGCTGATGGCCAAGCACAACTATCCCTATTTCCTAGAACTATCGCTATTTCCTAAAATCTAAAACCTCCTCAGGTCAAGATTACCTAAGGAGGTCATAGTCTAAATTAATTATCCTGGCACTGAGCTATTTTAGCAGGCAGCTACCCACCAACTATCTTCGCCGCAGCTACGTTTCACCTCCGAGTTCGGGATGGGATCGGTGTGGTTCCGTAGCGCTATAAGCACCAGGAAGGTAGAATGGGCATCTTGCCCGTTCTGCTTCCGAACCATTAAGATTGCATAGCTAGTGTTTCAAAGCCAAATTTCGATTCAGTTGTGGTCAAGCCCTCGGTCAGTTAGTACGTCTCGGCTTCATCTATTACTAAACTTCCACCTAACGCCTATCAACAGCTGTTCTTGCTGTGACCTTACCTCCTTAACAGAGTGAGAGTACTCATCTTGAGGTGGGCTTCCCACTTAGATGCTTTCAGCGGTTATCCTCTCCGCACTTGGCTACCCAGCGTTTACCGTTGGCACGATAACTGGTACACCAGCGGTGCGTCCCTCCCGGTCCTCTCGTACTAAGGAGGGCTCCTCTCAATACTCTTACGCCTGCACCGGATATGGACCGAACTGTCTCACGACGTTCTGAACCCAGCTCACGTACCGCTTTAATGGGCGAACAGCCCAACCCTTGGGACGTACTTCCGCCCCAGGTTGCGATGAGCCGACATCGAGGTGCCAAACCTCCCCGTCGATGTGAACTCTTGGGGGAGATCAGCCTGTTATCCCTAGAGTAACTTTTATCCGTTGAGCGACGGCCCTTCCACTCAGTACCGTCGGATCACTAAGGCCGACTTTCGTCCCTGCTTGACTTGTTGGTCTCGCAGTCAAGCTCCCTTCTGCCTTTGCACTCTTCGGCTGATTTCCAACCAGCCTGAGGGAACCTTTGCGCGCCTCCGTTACCTTTTTGGAGGCGACCGCCCCAGTCAAACTGCCCACCTGAAACTTTCCCCGAACCGGCTTACGGTCTCGGGTTAGAATCCTAGCTTCGTCAGAGTGGTATCTCACCGTCGGCTCCCATGCCCCCACGAGGGCATGTTCTTCACCTCCCACCTATCCTGCGCAGACCAAGCCCGAACCCAATCCCAGGCTACAGTAAAGCTTCATAGGGTCTTTCTGTCCAAGTGCAGGTAGTCCGTATCTTCACAGACATTCCTATTTCGCCGAGCCTCTCTCCGAGACAGTCTCCAGATCGTTACGCCTTTCGTGCGGGTCGGAACTTACCCGACAAGGAATTTCGCTACCTTAGGACCGTTATAGTTACGGCCGCCGTTCACCGGGGCTTCGGTCGCTAGCTACGGTTTCCCTCACCAGCTTCCTTAACCTTCCGGCACTGGGCAGGCGTCAGCCCCCATACTGCGTCTTGCGACTTCGCGGAGACCTGTGTTTTTGATAAACAGTCGCCTGGAGCTCTTCACTGCGACCACCTCTCGGTGGTACCCCTTCTCCCGAAGTTACGGGGCCATTTTGCCGAGTTCCTTAGAGAGAGTTACCTCGCGCCCCTTAGTATTCTCTACCACCCCACCTGTGTCGGTTTCGGGTACAGGCATCAACAGTTTATGAGACTTCGGGCTTTTCTGGGAAGCCTGACTGCCATCACTTCCCCGCCTTAGCGGGTCGGACTCACCACTCAGCTCAGAACGTTTTCTCCGTTCCTCTTCACCTCGTTGGCTTGCACCGGGACTACCATTCCCCGGCTGATGCTTAGCCTTCTCCGTCCCCCGGTCTCAACTGCTGATGGTACGGGAATGTTAACCGGTTTGCCATCGACTACGCCTTTCGACCTCGCCTTAGGTCCTGACTAACCCTCCGTGGACGAGCCTTCCAGAGGAACCCTTAGGGTTTCGGGGCATTGGATTCTCACCAATGTTTGCGCTACTCAAGCCGACATTCTCACTTCTAAGCTGTCCACACCTGCTTGCCGCTAGTGCTTCTCCCTACTTAGAACGCTCCCCTACCGATATTTCTATCCCACAGCTTCGGCATCGTCCTTAGCCCCATTCATTTTCGGCGCAGGAGCGCTTGACCAGTGAGCTATTACGCACTCTTTCAAGGATGGCTGCTTCTAGGCAAACCTCCTGGTTGTCTTTGCACTCCCACCTCCTTTCTCACTTAGGACGCATTTTGGGGCCTTAGCTGGTGGTCTGGGCTGTTTCCCTCTTGACGATGAAGCTTATCCCCCACCGTCTCACTGGTTGGGCCGACACCTGGTATTCTTAGTTTGTCTCGATTTGGTACCGCTCTCGCAGCCCGCACCGAAACAGTGCTTTACCCCCAGGCTTTTCCCAACCGCTGCGCCTCAACGCATTTCGGGGAGAACCAGCTAGCTCCGGGTTCGATTGGCATTTCACCCCTAACCACACCTCCTCCGCCGATTTTTCAACATCGGTCGGTTCGGACCTCCACTTAGTGTCACCCAAGCTTCATCCTGGACATGGTTAGATCACCCGGGTTCGGGTCTACAACCAGTGACTAACGCCCTTCTCAGACTCGCTTTCGCTTTGGCTTCGAGTTTCTCCCTCTTAACCTGCCACTGGCTGTAAGTCGCCGGCTCATTCTTCAACAGGCACACGGTCAGACGTTTAATCGTCCTCCCATTGCTTGTGGGCTAACGGTTTCAGGTTCTATTTCACTCCCCTCCCGGGGTTCTTTTCACCTTTCCCTCGCGGTACTGTTTCCCTATCGGTCACACAGGAGTATTTAGCCTTACGAGGTGGTCCTCGCTGATTCACACGGGATTCCACGTGCCCCGTGCTACTCGGGATCCAGCTGACAACTTTCCACTTTCGACTACAGGACTTTCACCTTCTCTGGTGCAGTATTCAGCTGCTTGATCTAGTTTCCGGTTACCGTTATGCTGTCCCACTACCCCACCAGCATTGCTGATGGTTTAGGCTGTGCCCCTTTCGCTCGCCGCTACTGAGGGTATCGCTTTTGCTTTCTTTTCCTCCAGCTACTAAGATGTTTCAGTTCGCTGGGTTCGCTCGTACTGACCTATTGATTCAGTCAGCCGTTTTTGGGTTGCCCCATTCGGAAATCTCCGGATCTCTGCTCGTTTCCAGCTCCCCGAAGCTTATCGTCGGTCACCACGTCCTTCTTCGCCTCTGTGTGCCTAGGTATCCACCGTTAGCCTTTTGTAGCTTGACCATATTAGTTCTTTTTTACCGCTTATGTTACAGGCGGTCAGCCTGTTCCACAGTTTTGCTCGCGGCTCGACTTTTTGGCTTTTCTACACTTCGCTATGCAATTTTCTTGGTTCTTTACTGGACTCAAAGTCCAGCATCCTGAACTGGCTTTTTTCCCTAGTTCCGGTGCTGTTCTTCTTTACCGTCCTCTTTTTCTTGGCTTTGATTGCTATCCACCTGAACTTTAATTAAGATGTGGGCCATCCTGGACTCGAACCAGGGACCTCACCCTTATCAGGGGTGCGCTCTAACCACCTGAGCTAATAGCCCATTACCGAACCATCACTAGTTTGAGAGCCTAGTCTTCTACCCTTCGACCTCGGTTGACCTGATTACCACTCCAGCCTCTTTGACTTAGAGTCGGTCTCAGTGGGTCTCCCTGTAAAGGAGGTGATCCAGCCACACCTTCCGGTACGGCTACCTTGTTACGACTTCACCCCAGTCACCAACCCTGCCTTCGGCATCCCCCTCCCAAAAGGGTTAGGGTAACGACTTCGGGCGTGGCCAGCTTCCATGGTGTGACGGGCGGTGTGTACAAGGCCCGGGAACGGATTCACCGCCGTATTCTGACCGGCGATTACTAGCGATTCCTCCTTCATGCCGGCGAGTTGCAGCCGGCAATCTGAACTGAGGCCAGGTTTGATGAGATTAGCTCCCCCTTGCGAGTTGGCTGCCCTTTGTCCTGACCATTGTAGTACGTGTGTCGCCCAGGGCGTAAGGGGCATGCTGACTTGACGTCATCCCCACCTTCCTCCGGTTTGTCACCGGCAGTCTCTCTAGAGTGCCCACCACCACGTGCTGGCAACTAAAGACGAGGGTTGCGCTCGTTGCGGGACTTAACCCAACATCTCACGACACGAGCTGACGACAGCCATGCACCACCTGTGTTCGCGCTCCCGAAGGCACTCCCAGCTTTCACCGGGATTCGCGACATGTCAAGCCCTGGTAAGGTTCTTCGCGTTGCATCGAATTAAACCACATACTCCACCGCTTGTGCGGGCCCCCGTCAATTCCTTTGAGTTTCACACTTGCGTGCGTACTCCCCAGGCGGGATACTTAACGCGTTGGCTTCGGCACAGCTTGGGTCGATACAAGCTACACCTAGTATCCATCGTTTACAGCTAGGACTACTGGGGTATCTAATCCCATTCGCTCCCCTAGCTTTCGTCCCTCAGTGTCAGGTGCAGTCCAGTAGAGCGCCTTCGCCACCGATGTTCTTCCCGAAATCTACGCATTTCACCGCTACACCGGGAATTCCCTCTACCCCTACTGCCCTCTAGTTCCTCAGTTTCCACTGCCTGCCCAGAGTTAAGCCCTGGTCTTTAACAGCCGACTTGAGGTACCACCTACGGACGCTTTACGCCCAATAATTCCGGATAACGCTTGCATCCTCCGTATTACCGCGGCTGCTGGCACGGAGTTAGCCGATGCTTGTTCCTCAGGTACCGTCACTTTCTTCTTCCCTGATCAAAGAGGTTTACAACCCAAAAGCCTTCCTCCCTCACGCGGTATTGCTCCGTCAGGCTTTCGCCCATTGCGGAAAATTCCCCACTGCTGCCTCCCGTAGGAGTCTGGGCCGTGTCTCAGTCCCAGTGTGGCTGCTCATCCTCTCAGACCAGCTACTGATCGTTGCCTTGGTAGGCTTTTACCCTACCAACTAGCTAATCAGACGCGAGCTCCTCTTATGGCAATAAATCTTTCACCTCTCGGCACATCCGGTATTAGCCACTGTTTCCGGTGGTTGTCCCCGACCCTAAGGCAGATTCTCACGCGTTACTCACCCGTCCGCCACTCCCCCGAAGGGGCGTTCGACTTGCATGTGTTAAGCATACCGCCAGCGTTCATCCTGAGCCAGGATCAAACTCTCCATGGTACTCAAGTTGTTTTTTTTCTTTCCTGGACTCTCCGTCAACTTAAACCGTTAACTTTGAACCAGTTCGGAATTTTAGGTTTTAGTTTTGGCCAATCTGTCCTATAATGAGGTCAGATTAACCTGAAAATTTCTTGACGAGTAGCGACCGTATATTGGCTCTCAAACTATAGATTTTTCTTGGTTCGGGGCGGTGCGGTGCGCTTGGCTTTCCTCATCGCCATTTACTAATGTAAAGGGTAAAAAAGCGTTTGTCAACCTAAAACCGAAACTTTTTTGGTTATGAATCCTTGAAGCCTAGGTATGGCAAGGGTTTTGGTATTTAAAAATTTTTTTTTTGAATCCATTTTGGAGGTCTGAGCACGGCAAGAGGGGAAAGCTCTCAGGTCACAGGGGTGGGTTCGTTAGAGTTGGGTCAGGAGTCGGAAGTCGGGAGCGGTGCGACCCGTGGCGAATTTAATTCGACGACTTTAAGCGCACGCCCTGGGAGTCGTGAGAATTATTTCGGGAATTTTTGTATATCTTAGATACATACCTGGTGACGGGCGTGTATGTCGATCCTGCCTGTAAGTGCGGATTGGGATAACTGCTCCGATGCTCCTGAGTGAAACGGGAAATTCACCTGGATTTACGGTAATTGTCCAGGATTAATCGGTAAGTAGTGGCTGTTCCCATTCAGAGGCAAGATTAGTGAACAGCCCTTTGCACTGGCACCATGAAATCCATTGTTGAACAACTTACTAAGCTAGCTCTGACAAGGCATTTGCGCCAGAATAAATTATAGGGATGCAGGGTGGTCTTGGGGAGAAAATGGCTTGATTATGGGGTTTAACCCATTAGCAACTGGCCTGGTTTCCACGGGGCTTACAAGGTGCGTTTACTTAGTGTCTCTGTTCGTGCAGCGTCTCCAAAGGAGAAAGGAGAATCACGGCGTGACCCATACAGCCCCTCCCCACTCGCCCTTTGCATCAAGAAATGTCTTGGCCATAAGTTACCGTTACTAAACACTGGAGGTGTAAGTGAATTTTCAATCAGTGATTGCAACATTGAATCAATTCTGGGCAAAACATGGTTGCTTGATTGCCCAGTCCTACGATACCGAGAAAGGAGCAGGGACCATGAGTCCTCATACATTCTTGAGAGCTATTGGTCCAGAACCCTGGTCAGTTGCTTATGTTGAACCATGCCGAAGACCCACCGATGGACGCTACGGCGAAAACCCAAATCGCTACCAGCACTACTACCAATACCAAGTACTGATCAAGCCGTCACTGAATAATATTCAAGACATTTACCTAGATTCCCTCAAAGCCTTAGGTATTTGTCCTGAAGACCATGACATTCGCTTTGTTGAAGACAATTGGGAATCTCCTACCCTAGGGGCTTGGGGAGTTGGCTGGGAAGTCTGGTTAGATGGCATGGAAATTACTCAATTTACCTACTTCCAACAGTGTGGTGGCATTGATTGTCGTCCTGTACCCATTGAGATCACCTATGGTTTGGAACGATTAGCTATGTATCTCCAGGAAGTAGAGGCTTTTACTAAAATCCAGTGGAATGACCAAATTAGCTATGGAGATGTTCACCTTCAGGGAGAAGTTGAACAATGTACTTATAATTTTGAATCCTCTAACCCAGATTTGCTGTTCACGCTATTTGGTCTTTATGAGCAAGAGGCAGAACAACTAAGCAAAGGAGGACTTGTTATGCCTACACTAGACTACGTTCTGAAGTGTTCTCACACTTTCAACTTACTGGACGCTAGGGGTGTGATTTCAGTGACTGAGCGCACTCGTTATATCGGTAGAATTCGCAATCTAGCCAGGCGAGTGGCTCAACTCTATTTGCAACAACGGGAGATGTTAGGGTTCCCGCTGAATAAACAGACCATAGCTTGAATCTATAACAGAAAGAGCCTGACCCAATCGGTAGCAGCAAGGCATTCCTACCAGTAATCACGACTGAGAGCCTATTCGCCACCGCTAATACCTGTTCATTTTGAATTTGGAATTGCTGGATCAACGGGTCGAGCCACTACAATCCCGAGGGAATGTCTAACATGTCTGGCATACCTTTGTAAATCACGGGCAATGGTGACTCTACCAGCAGGTGATGCATGAATAAAACCGATATTCCCGTCAGCAGTACGATACACTAACCCAGTGTGGGTGACATCTAGACCAGGAATAGTAGTAGCAATGCCAATGATATCCCCTGGTTTAAGTTGACTATAGGCTTTCCTAATCTGATCATGGGGAATGAAATTAACAGTTGTCTGCTTCAGATTAGCTTCCATAGCTACAATACACTGGTACTTGGCCTCATCCCTGACTAAAGATGGGTACTTACCCCTGTGTTTACTCATGTAGTTGAGGGTTTTCTGGCGGGATACTCCTCCTAAATCTAGCGCTATGTTTTTAACTGTGCCCCTTCTCTGATTGTCATCAATCCATTGAGAGAAATAGTGTAATCGGCTGCAATAGCCATTTAGATTACCATCCCCATAACGCTGGTCAAGAAGGTGATTGACAAAGGTCTGCTGAGAATAATCTTTTAGGGCTATCCCTCGCGCTAGGGCTAGAATGGTTTCCACAAAAAGGACGCAGTCAAATTCATTGAGGGTGATAACTAGGGTTTCTTGGCTGGCTTGGTCTAATAAGTGAGCTTTGTAGCTTGCGCCCTGAAATTGCTGTGCGATCGCTTGCATGATCTCTGGCAGCGGAAGCTCAGACAAGTGGTTTGCGATCGCATAGTCCATCACCTGCTCGAAACGCTTTTTATCTGCTGGGTCACTAATTTCTGGTAGGGGAAATTGGGCTATCATCAGTGACTCAGCCCTATCCTTTAATGATTCGGATATAGTGCTAGTAATTAATTTGCTAGTGATTAATGGTTTATGGCCTACTTGACCAGATTCTGACTCAACAGTAGCTTGAGATACTAAACCCGAAGCCACACAACACGTGAGTATATACAAAACCGCAGTTAGCCTCAAGCTTTCTTTCATTATTCAACCTAAAACCTTTAACCCAATTTATTTAAAGCAAAGGCAACAGGCAACAGGCAATAGGCAAGAGTTAATCAACTAGCGCTGCATCAAGACATAGAAGGATTTTGGGTAAGGTCAAAAACGCTAATTATTGTTTGTATAGGAATCCTAGATGAATTGTGATAATTTTTGATGCCATATTCCCTACTCCCTACTGCCTGTTCCCTGTTCCCTATTCCCTGTTCCCTTTGCTTAAGAAACAACTCCCCAATCCATATAAGGCAATCTAGCTGCTGTAGCTCGAATTGCTTCTACTTGAGCAACTAGTTGTCCACAAGTATCCCAAGTCCCAGTCAGTAGCATGTTTCTTGGTCCATCCTCCATAAACACAGAAGCCTGCAACTCACCACAATAGACTTGCATCTCTTCCAAATCCAAGGTCATGGGAATTTCAGGATTCTCATGGAGGCTTGTCTGTAATTGCTTGACGGTTTCCGAGTCAGCGGTCACACAGGGAAGCCCCATCGCCAAGCAGTTCCCAAAAAAGATTTCGGCAAAACTCTCTCCGACAATCCCTTGAATCCCCCATCTAGCGATCGCTTGAGGGGCATGTTCCCGTGAAGACCCACAGCCAAAGTTCCCATTTACTACTAAAACCGTTGCACCTTGATACTGGGGTTGGTCAAAGGGATGTTGCCCGTTAGCTTGAGCACGGTCATCAACAAACACCTGTTGTCCAAGACCATCAAAGGTCACACAGCGCAAAAATCGAGCTGGGATAATCCGGTCGGTGTCGATATCATTCCCTACTACAGGAATTCCTGTTCCGGTAATCGTCTTTACTTCACTACTCATCAGACCTGCTCCTAAACCATCAACTCCCGAACATCAGCCACTGCCCCTTTAACCGCTGCAGCTACAACCATTGCTGGACTCATCAACAATGTCCGTCCTGTGGCAGACCCCTGACGACCTTTAAAATTGCGGTTAGAAGAGGAAGCACTAATCTGACTCCCTTGGAGTTTGTCAGGATTCATTGCCAAACACATCGAGCATCCAGGCTCTCGCCACTCAAACCCAGCCTCCACAAAGACTTGATCGAGTCCTTCTGCTTCTGCTTCTTGCTTGACCCGTTCCGAACCTGGAACCACAAAGGCTTTGACTCCTTCAGCCACGTGATGACCTTTAGCAAATTTAGCCGCTTCTCGCAGGTCAGTCAGTCTACCATTGGTGCAGCTACCGATAAAACACACATCCACCTTTGTGCCTTGAATCTCTGTGCCTGGAGTTAGCTGCATGTACTCATAGGCTTGTTGTGCGATCGCTCTTTCTGTTTCTGGCAAATTCTCCGGTATCGGAATAGTTTCATTAACGGCAATTCCTTGACCCGGTGTAATCCCCCAGGTCACTGTAGGCGCAATGTCCGCCGCCTCAAACCTAACCACATCATCATATACCGCATCTTGATCGGACCGGATACTGTTCCACCAAGCCACCGCCTGATCCCAATCTGCGCCCTTGGGAGCAAAATCTTTGCCCTTAAGATAATCAAACGTTACCTGATCCGGGTTAACGTAGCCGCACCGAGCTCCCCCCTCGATCGACATATTACACACAGTCATCCGTCCTTCCATCGACATCTGCTCAAAGGTAGTACCAGCATATTCATAGGCATAGCCAACTCCACCTTTGACCCCCAACTTACGAATGATGTGTAAGATCACATCTTTCGGGTAAACTCCTGGGGGTAAACTACCATTCACCTCTATTTTGCGAACCTTAAGCTTAGACAATGCCAAGGTTTGGGATGCTAAGACATCACGGACTTGAGAAGTACCAATGCCAAATGCGATCGCACCAAACGCACCATGAGTCGAAGTATGGGAATCTCCACAGGCCACCGTCATGCCTGGCTGAGTCAACCCTTGTTCTGGAGCAATCACATGGACAATGCCCTGATTGCCAGAGCCGATATTATAAAATCGAATCCCAAACTCCTTACTACTGTTTTCCAACGCTTGCATCATCTCCTCTGCCAAGACATCAGCAAAGGGACGAGCTTGGTTTTCCGTCGGAACAATATGGTCTACCGTTGCCACAGTTCGTTCTGGAAACAGCACCTTCAATCCCCGTTCCCGCAGCATCGCAAAGGCTTGGGGACTGGTAACCTCGTGAATTAAGTGTAAACCAATAAATAGTTGAGTCTGACCCGAAGGCAACGTGCCAACACTATGTAAATCCCAAACTTTGTCAAACAGTGTTCTCGCGCTCATTTAGAAAAGGCTTCTTACCTGGAATCCAAGACTGGGGTAATAGATTTTATCCCCAGATTCTACATTTTATTCTAAAATATGTTATTTTAAACACATATTTGACAATCTTGGTAAAAAAATTAACAGCGTCCCCATAAGTATTCAGCTATCAGCTATCAGCTTATGGGCTACATCACAGCGCTTGTGGCCTGTGCCACGGTACTTGAGGTGCCATTAGCGATCAGGATTTAGCTTATGGGCTATGGGCAACCTACGATAACAGCTTTTGAATAAAACCAGTGAATAAAACCGGTAAGCATTTGTTTAATCTGTGTTACGGAAAGCTGACTGCTGACTGCTGACCGCTGACCGCTGACTGCTGACTGCTGACTGCTGACCGCTGAATGCTTACGCCTCCCCACCAATGACTAATCATCAAATAAACCTAAGATTGGACCAAGGATAGCTCCGAACACAAATCCACCAGCATGGGCCCAGTAAGCAATTCCCCCCCCCTCCATTCCCACCTGAGCCTGAGCTCCGAGACTGGCTATGCCATTAAACGCTTGCTGTAAAAACCAAAACCCTAGATAAAATACAGCTGGTATCCTAGCCACGAAAAATATGAAAAATAGGGGCACTAGAGTCAGGATTTTGGCATTAGGAAACCTGAGAATATAGGCACCCATAACTCCAGCAATTGCTCCACTAGCTCCTAAAGCCGGAATAAGAGATAGAGCTGAGAAAAACCATTGGGCTAACGCGGCTAAAGCCCCACAAGTGAGATAAAAAATTAAGAACCTTATCCCTCCAAGTTTTTCTTCAATGTTGTTACCAAAAATCCACAAAAATAACATATTGGAGCCAACATGAAGAAACCCAGCATGGAGAAATTGGGATGTTATCAGAGTCAAGGGTTCTGGCACAGGTTGGCCTACAGGAATACCATCGAAGCTAGCGGTTAACTCCCTAGGTACCACAGCATAAAGCCTAAAAAACGTGTCGAGTTCTGGTTTATTTAAGCTAAGTTCATAGATAAAGACTAAAATATTAATAGCAATCAGGAGCAAAGTAATATATGGCGTGATTGTGATTGGGTTTTCGTCTCTTAGGGGTACCATAAGTCGTTTTTATTTTATGAGTTCACCGAAATAGTCACACCAGATTCTAAAGGAAGTTTACAAAATTAACTAATTTTTTATATTTTGGTAAGCAGTCAGCAGTCAGCCCCCATCTATGGTCACAGTTTTCTCAATTTGACTAAAAATAAGCAGTTTTATGATTAAATAAGTGAAAGTCTAGGGAACGACTAAAGACTCATCTTGAATATCCGTGATCAACATATGCCCTGGAGCGTGGGTAATCGCTATCTCTGGTTTTGCTTGACCAAGGGCAATTTGAGTTGTCACACCACAAGCCCAGAATACTGGAATTTCCCCCTCCTCAATTGTAACAGCATCCCCAAAATCAGGAGAATTGAGATTAGAAATACCAATTAAATCCGGTTCTCCTAGATGAACCGGTGCGCCATGGGCTTTCGGATAACGACTGGTAATCTTGACCGCTTGAATCGCTTCACCCGCCGATAAAGGACGCATTGAGACGACCAAGCAACTGGAAAAAACCCCTGCGGACAAGCAAGAAAGGCTAGTTGTATACATCGGAACATTTTTGCCTTCTTCGATATGTCTAACAGGTAAACCAGCTTTCAAAAGAGCCGATTCAAAGGAAAACGAGCAACCAATTACAAAAGCCACAAAATCATCGCGCCAATATTCCCTGATATCTGTTACCTCCTCCACCAGTTCACCCTGACGGAAAATATTGTAACGTGGTAAATCAGTTCTCAAGTCGGAGCCAGGAGCAACTATCCGGGCTTCATGTTCTCCTACATCAGTCACATCTAATAAAGGACAAGGCTTAGGATTGCGATGGCAAAACAGCAGAAAGTCGAACGCTAAAGACTTCGGTAATACGACTAAATTGGCTTGGACATATCCCGATGCTACACCGGGGGTAGGTGTGTGAAATTCGCCCAAGCGACATAGATGACGGATGTGGGCTGGTGTTAAGGATGAGTCCATGAAGATGTCGAATAAGATGTGGAATGCTTGTAGCGAAGGTTATTGTAGAAATCTTTAGGTAAATGTGATGCTGATTCTTGGATAGGACTTACGCAGCCGAAACGAAAAATCAAGGAGCCAATAGGGAACTTGGGCTCAGGGAAGGGGAAATAGAGAATTACAGACGTTTTACACCTCTGGGTGCTTCAGTCCGCTGAGATAGCAATCCAACTTGAGTTGTGAACTATAGCTCAGCTGATTGAGGAGTGCTATTTTTGGGGTTGCTGAATCTTTGAATGAATATTCGTAGAGTGGGCATCCTGCCCGCCCCACAATCTAATGAAACGGGCAAGATGCCCATTCCACGGCAAGATGCCCATTCCACGGCAAGATGCCCATTCCACGGCAAGATGCCCATTCCACGGCAAGGTGCCCATTCCACGGCAAGATGCCCATTCCACGGCAAGATGCCTATTCCACGGCAAGATGCCCATTCCACGGCAAGATGCCCATTCCACGGCAAGATGCCCATTCTACGGCAAGATGCCTATTCCACAGGTGCGACCCAAGGCCGCGAGGGATTGCTCGCGGCCTTGGAGGCGCGCACCTACTCTTAAAATCATTCCTTAGTTCAGCAACGCCAAAAATAGGGGGTTGCTGAACTAAGGAATAATATCAAGTCTAGTTGGGTCAGTGACCACTTAGCACTTACCACTTAGTACTTACCACTTAGCACTTACCAGTTATCCTCAATCATTCCATAATTTAGCAACGCCCTATTTTTAGCTTTTGTGAAGTCTACCACTTCAGCAGATTAAATTGTTCCATATCCACCGTATCCCGATTACGATATATCGACAGCACAATAGCTAAACCCACCGCCGCTTCTGCAGCTGCTACGGTAATTACAAACACGGTAAACACTTGACCCTTAATCCCTGCTGAGTCTAGAAAATTAGAGAACCCCATTAAATTAAGGTTCACCGCATTCAGCATTAGCTCAATGGACATCAGCACTCGCACGGCATTGCGGCTAGTCACTAGACCATAAATACCGATGCAAAACAAAGCAGCAGCAAGCAGTAAAAAGTATTGGAGTTGAAGTTCCATAAATTATGATGTTTTATGTAGGTAATAGTCGTTTTTCAATGGGTAATGGTTGGTTGTTGACCATTGATTTATCGTTAACAGTCAACTTCAACCTTGGCCAAAAGGCCAGGCTACGCGAACAACCTTCAACAAAAAAAAACTAACCTTTTGTCTTATTTAGAATCACCTGGGACAGAAGCAAGCTCCCGAGGACGCTCAGGCAAGGTCAAAGCTGTAGCAATTTCCTGATCTCTCGAAACCAATTCCTCAGGAATATAATCCCGACGAGCTATGATAATTGCCCCTACCATTGCCATTAACAAAAGTACAGAAGCTAGCTCAAACGGCAACAAAAAGTCACTGAAAAAATGCTTACCAATCTCCACTGCAGTATTAGTAACAACCATAGCTGGATCAGTTTCAACTGACCATGGCGTTGCCAAAACCATTGTACTCAGAAGCGCAAACAAACCAATACAGACTATAGCAGTTGACCCAGTGCGCACCCACCGCTTAGTCATAGGTTTAAAATCCTCTCGCTTATTCACCAACATGATGGCAAATAAAATTAGAACATTGACCGCCCCAACATAGATTAATATCTGTGCTGCTGCTACAAAGTCAGCATTTAGCAGAATATACAATCCAGAAATACCGATGAAAACACCAGCCAGTAAAAACGCTGAGTATACAATATTGGAAAGAAGGACAACCCCTAAAGCCGCCCCAATCATGATCACCGATAGTATGGCAACGGAAATTAACTGAACCCCTTCCGCTAGATTCATGCTTAACTTATCTCCTCGTGATGTATTTTTGGCTAATCGTTATTAGTGATAAGTCATTGGTCACAGTCAACAGTCACTAGTTAACCTTCAATAGTTAACAGTTAGTATTAACTATTTGATAGTTAACCTTCAACCTTGGCCAAAAGGCCACGCAATCGCGTTCAACCGTTAACTTTCAACCTTGGCCAAAAGGCCACGCAATCGCGTTCAACCGTTAACTTTCAACCTTGGCCAAAAGGCCACGCAATCGCGTTCAACCGTTAACTTTCAACCTTGGCCAAAAGGCCACGCAATCGCGTTCAACCTTGAACCTTGAAAAGACCAATGACTAAGAACTAACTCTTAACGTCTTCTTCCTTTGATTCCATTTGCTTAAGAATTTCCTCTGGACGCATACCAGCCCGTTGAGAACCTGCTGGCAAATCATGAGGATCCATAACCCCCTTCGGTAGATAAGCCAATTCCCGTAGAGGAGTTACCATCGGGTCTTGGGTAACTTTATAGGGGAGGCGTCCCAGGGCTACATTATCATAGTTCAACTCATGACGGTCGTAGGTAGAAATTTCATACTCTTCTGTTGCTGATAGACAGTTAGTGGGGCAGTATTCAATGCAGTTAGCACAGAAAATACAAACTCCGAAATCTATACTGTAGTGCTTGAGATTTTTCTTCTTAGTAGCTTTATCAAACTCGTAATCTACCACTGGCAAGTTAATCGGACAAACCCGCACACAGACTTCGCAGGCAATACACTTATCAAATTCAAAATGAATCCGACCGCGATAGCGCTCAGAGGGGATTAGTTTTTCGTAAGGGTATTGTACTGTAATTGGACGCCGTTGCATGTGATCAAAAGTAACCGATATCCCTTGACCAATGTAGCGAGCAGCTTGCACAGTTTCTTTAGCGTAGTCGCCAACCTGTTTGAGGAACTTCAGCATAATAGTTTAGTGTCTCTATCTTGATTATAGTCCTGAGCTCTGAGTCCTGAGTTTTGTCTTTTTTTCCAATGATATCCTGTCCATTTTACTACTTATTAGTAGGTAATTAAACAATTAAGTTATACTTAATTGTTACTTGTTGATTTTTACTAAAAAAGTAGCAATTAAACGGACTTGATATAACTAATAACTAACCACCAAAGGCAATTGGAAATGCCAATTTAAGAGCAGCAGTTAATAGAAGATTTACCAAAGCTACTGGTAGTAGAAACTTCCAGCCTAAGTTAAGCAATTGGTCAATCCGAACCCGAGGCAGTGTCCAGCGTAACAGAATAGCTGTAAAGATCAGGAAGTAAGCTTTGAGCAGGGTCATGGTAATCCCTAAAGAGGCAGTAATCACCTGCAACCAGGAACTGGTTTCACTCACCCCTAGCCAGCCCGCAAGCTTATCCAGAGGAATGGGGAATTCCCACCCACCCAGATAGAGCACTGCTACTAGCAAGGCTGACAACACGAGATTGACGTAGGAACCGACATAGAACAAACCAAATTTCATCCCGGCGTATTCTGTCTGATACCCAGCTACCAGTTCTTCTTCTGCTTCGGGTAAGTCAAAGGGGAGTCGCTCGCATTCTGCCAAGGCCGAAATCCAAAAAATTAGGAAACCCACTGGTTGACGCCAGACATTCCAACCCAGAATGCCGTATCCCGATTGCTGATCAACGATGTCAATGGTGCTGAGGCTGTTGGACATCATGACAACAGCTAGCACTGCTAATGCTAGAGGAATTTCGTAACTGATAGACTGAGCTGCAGCTCTTAAGCCTCCGAGTAATGAATACTTATTATTAGAGGCGTAGCCAGACATTAACAAACCAATCGGCTGAATGCTCGACAGGGCAATCCACAGGAATATGCCTGTGCCGACATTGGTAATTACCAAGTTCTGTCCAAACGGTACAATCAGATAGGAGATAAATACCGGTAGAACCACCAGGATTGGTCCGAGGGTGAATAATAAAGAGTCAGATTTGGCTGGAATAACATCTTCTTTGAAGACGAGTTTGATTCCATCTGCTACAGGCTGGAGTACCCCTAGAGGACCAGCGTATTCTGGACCAATGCGCTGTTGAGCAGCAGCAGAAATTTTTCGTTCTAACCAAACCACTACCAAAACCCCTACGGTGGCAACGGTAATCATCAGAAATAGGGGTAATGGCATCCAAATGGCTTTGGCTGCACCAGCGGGGATGCCTAGATCACTCAGCGATTGAATAAAACGGCTTTGGAGGTCAATTCCTTGATTCATGTTTTCCGATAAACGTTATGATTGAGACCATCGATACCGCTGGTATCAGTGGCTAGAAGTTTCTTTATTAAGATTTTTTGAGAACTTCAGTGTCTAGTATATACTTGACAGCTTAATTTCTCCCGATTGGCCGTGAGCCACGCTACGCGAACACCCGATCACTCCTTGTCTATCCTAGACGTAAAGCATTGCTAGGATAGCTATATCGCTATTGTTTTTATATATAGGGTTCATCAGTAATTGGATGGGAGTGCGATCGCGTTGTGTAGATCGCGTTGTATAGATCGCGTTGTATAGATCTCGCTTTATAGATCGCCCTGTGTAGATCGCGCTTTATAGGGTTTGTATCTGGGTTGTAAACACACGAATTGCCCAAAAAGGCATGTATGCAAGAGGAACCCACCCCTAACCCCTCCCAGGAGGGGAAGGCAAGAGGGGACAGAGATTCTCAGTTTTATTCTCCAAGAAAAAAAGACCATACAGGTTTACATCTCAAATACAAACGCCATATAGATCAAGGTGAAAGGATTGATGACCCACGATTAAGTTGGAGGTATTTTTAACCTAGGATTTAGGCTTCTTATTGTCCTTGACTATACTAAAAGCGATTGGCCGTAGGCTACGCTAAGGGATTGACCGTTCGCGCAGCGTCGGGCAAAGCCCGAAAGGTCAAGCTACGCGATGCTCGGTACGAGCCGCTACGCGAACGCATTTCTACTTCACACTTCTAATTCACAAACTTAAAGCTAAACTTTCAAGTAGATCGACCCATCTTTGACCCCAATGAGCCTGTGCATAAATCCTGAGTGTCCTCAGCCTGGTAACCCTGATACGAACCTATTCTGCTCAAGCTGCGGTTCTGAGTTATTGCTGGCGGGACGTTATCGGGTCAGCCGGTTACTCGGAGAAGGTGGCTTTGGACGAATCTATGAGGTGACTCACAAGGGAATTGCCAAGGTTCTCAAAATTTTGATTAACGATGAACCGAAAGCTGTGGAACTTTTTGAGCAAGAAGCGAGAGTTCTGACTCAGCTCAATCACCCAGGTATTCCTAAAGGAGAGGAAAATTTCACCTTCTTTCCCAGAAACCACCAAACCCCCCTATACTGTTTGGTCATGGAAAAAATCTCTGGGCTGAATTTAGAGGAGTATCAGGAAAAGCGAGGAAATCGCCCCATTGATGAAAAATTAGCCTTGGATTGGTTATTTCAAATCGTTGATATTCTCCAAGCAGTTCATCAGGAAAACTTTTTCCATCGCGATATCAAACCTTCCAATATTATTTTGCGTCCAGATGGACAATTAGTATTAATTGATTTTGGCACAGCCCGCCAAGTTACCGACACTTATATGTTCAAACAATCTGCTGGGAATGTTACCAGTATGATTTCCCCTGGGTATACTCCCCTAGAACAAATCCATGGTCAAGCGGTACCCCAGTCGGATTTCTACGCTCTAGGACGGACATTTGTTTATTTGCTGACAGGGCAAGAACCCTCAGATTTGTATGATGCTGGTAATGATATCTTGATGTGGCGACCCCATGCACCACACATTTCTTCAGAGTTAGGGGATTTTCTTGATAGTTTGATGCTGCGAGTTTATCAACGTCCTAAAAATACTCAGGTTCTTTGGGAAAAGTTAGAAGCAATCAACTCAGAACTTAATCCTCCACGGCGATCCCAGAAACCAGATGATTCTACTGTTAATAGACCACAATCAAGTCAAGCGGGGGGATTTGGCAGTTTAGGAATCGCTGTAGCTGGATTTTTTAACCAATTCCAAAACTCCGACCCCTCACCAGTCGAGGGAGTGACCCTAAACTCTTTTGACTTCGATGTGGTAACTCTAGATAAGTACGGTGAAATTAAAAAGCGCCGCCGTCACCAAGCCAAATATTTGACAGAAGACTTAGGCAATGGTGTAGGGCTAGATATGGTGTACATCCCTGGGGGAAGATTCCTCATGGGTTCACCAGAAACTGAGAAGGGACATAGCGACGATGAAAGTCCACAGCATTGGGTCAGAGTCTCTCCCTTCTTCATGGGAAAGTTTGCGGTTACCCAGGCCCAGTGGCGGGCTGTAGCAACCTTATTCCAAGTCTATCCTTCCCTAAACCCCCAGCCCTCTAAGTTCAAAGGCGATACTCTGCCAGTGGAAAAGGTATCTTGGTATGAGGCGATGAAATTTTGTGCTATACTATCTAGGCTGACTGGACGAAACTATCGGCTTCCGAGTGAGGCAGAATGGGAATATGCCTGTCGCGCTGGTACCAGTACGCCATTCAACTTCGGTGAAACCATTACCACCGATGTGGCAAATTACGATGGCAGCTGTACATACAGCTCTGAGCCAAAAGGGGTATATCGAGAACAAACTACTCGTGTAGGGAGCTTTGGTGTAGCCAATTCCTTTGGTTTGTATGACATGCATGGGAATGTTTGGGAGTGGTGTGCTGACCATTGGTACCCAAACTACCTAAGCTCTCCCGTTGATGGTAGTGCTTGGCTAAGTAGTATCAATGAGTATGATCATCATTCCCGGCTTCTGCGCGGTGGTTCCTGGGATATCATTCCTGGGATATGCCGCTCGGCTTGCCGCTTCAGCTATATCCCGGCAGACAATACCGAAGTCAACATTGGTTTTCGGGTGGTGTGTGATGTTAGTATGCCTTAATGGGTTGACCATGGTTAATAGCCGTTGAGGGAGTGTTGCTGGTCTCCTGTTGCTGGTCTCAATGGGAGCAAGAACTTACGAATGCGTTCGCGTAGCGTAGCCCTTCGGGCTAATCGCATCAATAAACATCAATAAAACCCATACAACTCAGCCTTCATCCTTCAAAACCCGATAACCAATATCCCGACGGTAATACATCCCCTCAAACTGGATACAATCGATAGCGCTATAAGCAACTGATAAAGCTTGCGCTATTGTTTCACCAGTTCCGGTAACCCCCAAAACCCGACCACCACTGGTAACTAGCTCCTCCTGTTTCAGGGTAGTACCAGCACTGCAAACTATTGCTCCGTGTTGCTCAGCTTGTTGGATACCAGTAATTACCTTACCCTTTTCGTAAGCTCCCGGATACCCCTTCGAGGCAGCAATCACACAAGCCGCAGCCCCTTGTTTCCAAGTAATAGTTGGTAATTCCGCCAGTCGCTGTTGGGTACAAGCCAGAAGCACCTGATCTAGGGGAGTTTCTAGCAAGGGTAGGATAGCTTGAGTTTCTGGATCCCCAAAGCGACAATTAAATTCCAGAACCGTTGGGTTTCCTTCTGGAGTAATCATCAATCCTGCATAGAGAACCCCCCGATAATCAATTCCCCTGACCTTTAAAGCCTCAAGGGTAGGATTAAGAATTTCCTTCTCAATCCGTGTGCTTAGCTCTGGGGTAACAATCGGTGCAGGAGCATAAGCTCCCATCCCTCCGGTATTCGGACCGGTATCCCCTTCGCCAATTCGCTTATGGTCTTGAGCTGGTACTAAGGGACGAACCGTTAAGCCATCCGTAACAGCCAAAACCGAAACTTCTTGACCGGTGACACACTCTTCAATCACCACCGTCTCAAACCCATTCTCAAAGAGTGACTCCACAGCCGTTTCGGCTTCGTCTATCGTAGCCGCAACAGTTACTCCCTTACCGGCTGCTAAGCCATCGGCTTTAACCACAATTGGTGCTACCTGGGTTTTGACATAAGCCAATGCTGGTTCTGGTTCCGTAAACACAGCAAAACTTGGGGTAGGAACACCAGCAGACTGCATCAAATCCTTTGCCCAAGACTTACTCGACTCAATTTGTGCTCCCTCCTGGGTGGGACCAAACACAGGGATATCTTTACTTTGGAGATAGTCTGTAATACCTAAAGACAGTGGGAGTTCTGGACCTACCACCACTAGAGATATATCGTTAACCAGAGCAAACTCAGCAATTGCTTCAAAATCTTGAACGTTTAATAAAAGATTTTGGCAACCTCTTAGTGTAGCGGTGCCACCATTACCAGGAACACATATCACCTGCTGAATACTTTGAGATTGCAGTAGTTTCCAGGCAAGGGCGTACTCCCTTCCCCCATTGCCAATTACCAAAATCTTCACGTTTTTTATACACTCTGTGCTGAATAGTCTATTTTATTCTATGACCTTACCAAATTATTGAAGCCATTTTTACCAAAAAAAAATTACTCACAATTTAAGATAGTGTGCCAGACTAGATTTAATATACATTCACAAATAAACTAGTCTGACCAACGCTTAACCAATAGTTTGAAATCTTAAATTTTATGGCTATTAATATCGTTACGGGTGCTGCGGGTTTTGTCGGTTCTCACCTAGTAGAAACCCTTTTGAATCAAGGTGATCGAGTGATTGGTATTGATCAATTTAACGATTATTACGATCCCAAGCTAAAACGCCGGAATATTCAAAATTTTAAAGAGCATCCCGCTTTTGAGTTAATCGAAAGTGATATTCAGACCTTGGATTGGCGTCCGCTCCTAACCGATGTAGAGGTAGTCTATCATCAAGCAGCACAAGCTGGAGTTCGTGCCAGTTGGGGGGATGGTTTTCGGGATTATACCGAGCGCAATATTAATGCTACGCAAATCATACTCGAAGCCGCCAAAGATGCCAAGCATCTGACCCGATTAGTCTATGCTTCCAGCTCATCAGTTTATGGTAATGCGGAAGCCCTACCGACATCTGAAACCATTCTTCCCCAACCGGTTTCCCCCTATGGGGTAACCAAGCTAGCTGCAGAACACCTATGCTTACTGTATTACCATAATTTTGGTGTACCTGTTACTGCCTTACGCTATTTCACCGTATACGGACCGAGGCAGCGCCCAGACATGGCATTTCACAAATTCCTAAAAGCCATTCTCACGGATGAACCCATTAGCATATATGGTGACGGAAAGCAAACCCGAGACTTCACCTTTATCAAAGACATCATAGCCGCGAATCTCGCTGCAGGTACCACACCAGCTGCTGTTGGGGAAGTCTTTAACGTTGGTGGTGGTAGCCGAGTGGTGCTAGCGGATGTTCTCGACACGATTGAAGAAATTGTTGGACATCCCATTAAGAAAAACTACATCGAAAAAGCCAAAGGAGACGCACGTCACACTGCAGCAGACATTACCAAGGCCAAAACCCTGCTCAGTTATCAACCTCAAGTATCCCTATCCGAAGGCTTAGCCCAAGAATGGGAATGGATACAGAATTTGTACGCTTGTGTATAGGGCAAGGCAAAAGGCAAAAGGCAAAAGGCAAAAGGCAAAAGGCAAAAGGCAAAAGGCAAAAGGCAAAAGTTGACTAAAACAGCTTTTGCTGCTTGTATCAATGTCAAACACCTTAATGCGTAGTGCTGTATAGAACTTATCTAAAGCTCAACCCCAGCTATGTGAAAGGCTTGTCTAATTGCGCCAGCTAATTCCGATTGGTACTGTTGCATGTAAAATTCAGATGCTTGACGATAGGCGGACAACAGGGGACGAAAATTCTCAACCTGACCATCTACAGTTCTGATTTTCTGTAAAACCCAACCTAAGTTGTGGTAAGCCTCAGCATAGTCTGGTTTTAACTGAACGGCTTTTTCCAGATGGGAGCGTGCTTGTGCCCATTGTCCCACTTTTCCTAATAAAGTGCCTAGACGGAATAAAGCAAAGGCATCAGATGGAAATTTCTGAATGTAGGCTTGATAGGTTTGGATAGCACCCTGATAATTCTGCAAGTGTTCCTGAGTGATTCCTTGATTCAGGGATACCCAGCTAGGAACGTCTGCTTTCTGGCTGGCTTGCTCAAAATTGGCCAGGGCCTCAGGCCACAACCCTTGCACAGCTTGCTTCCAACCTTTCAATCCCCAAGCAACTGCACTATCGGGGACTTGAGTGGTAAACTCTATAATCCGGCGCTCCACATCCCTAGACTGTCTAGTAACAACAGCCTTTTCCAAAGCAATGATTAAATAGGGATATATCCATTGTTGTAGTTGTTGGGATTCCCTAGACTGAGCCTGTTTTGACTTGAACAGTGCCTGGGTAGCAGTACGAATTGCTCGTTTCCATTGCTGTTGATTGACATTAATCCACGCTTGTAACCCTAGGGCAAAGGTACAGTTACTATCAATTTGTAGTGCTTTGGAAACAGCAGATTCTGCCTGTTGCCAATTGCCAAGCTTTCCCCATGCCCAAGCTAGATTAGCTTGTATCCAAACCTCTTGGGGAGCTAAGTCTACTGCTTTTTGCAACTGTTTTACTGCTGTTGACCAATTTGATTTACGGCAGTTGACTAGTCCTAAAACCCCATAGCTCCTGCCATCATTTGGTTGTAGTCGAATCGCTGTTTGTGCTGCCACCTCAGCCTGAGCATCATTGAGATGGATCTGAACTAGGGCTAGTTCAACCGCAGCTTCACCATGGTTTGGCTGATTAGTTAGACATTTTTGATAAGCTTGAACCGCCTCTGCTAACTTTCCTTGCTTAAGTAATCCCCACGCTTTCCTTTGACTGGGAGAAACAAACTTGCCTTTGAGGGCATCAATCAGTTCCTCGGCTGTCTGAAATCGCTCCTCTACCTTCATTCTCATTCCAGTTAAGATTACCTGCTCAGTTTGGGCTGTAATCTGAGGAGCTAACTGTCGTGCTGGAATTAACGTTTCTGATCCAGCCCTTTCCGTAGCTTGAGCTGGTAATTGACCAGTGAGTAATTCATACATTGAAGCACATAGAGCATATATATCCGTAGCTGGCCAACGCTTACTCCGGTAACTGTATTGCTCAAGAGGAGCGTATCCTGGTGATAATGTTGCACTCATTTCACGGGTTTGACCGGCGATGAATTCTTTAGTAGCACCGAAATCAATCAATACGGCTCGATCTTGGTGATCAATTAGAATATTATCAGGTTTAATATCTCTATGTAATAGTTGATTAGAGTGAACAACTGTTAAGGCTTCTGCTACTTGGATAAAATAACCCTTGAGCTTCTCTTCCGAAAGAACACCTTCTTCTTGTAAGATTTTAGATAAGGACTTTCCAGAGATAAACTCCATGACTAAATAGGCAGTATTATTCTCCTCAAACCAATCATAAACCTGAGCAATATTAGGGTGGTAGCATTTTTGTAAGTAACTGGCTTCTAACTGAAATTTGTGGAGTTGTCGTTGTCGGTCAATCGGAGCAATAGAAGGGGGCCAAGTAATGGTTTTACCCATCCTAGCTGCTTTTTCTGGCCAGAGTTCTTTGATGGCAACCTTGGCAGAGTTAGGTAGGTAAATTCCTTGGTAGGTAATGCCAAATCCCCCTTCTCCCAGGACTTTTTCTATCCGATAATGACTCTGCCTCAGGAGTGTGCCAGCAGGCAAATGGTAGGCTGATGAACTAACAGTCTCTTCAAAATCAAGAGCCGCACCACAACTAGTGCAGTAGTTGTTACTGCCAGTATTAATATGACCGCATACTATACAGGTAATAGACATTGTAGGTTTCTACAATTTTAGGAAGGCAAGAGGCAAGAGGCAAGAGGCAAGAGGCAATAGGCAATAGGCAAGAGGCAAGAGGCAAGAGGTAAAAAATCCTTTGTACCTCATAGCTTCGGACGTTTTGTAGTGATCTATTGGATGCGGGAGTGGATATCGTTACGGTTCAGAAGTTGGCGGGTCATGGGTCTCCTGTGACCACTGCCAAGTATGATAGACGGGGGGAGGAGACGAAGCGGTTGGCGGTGCAAAAGTTGGGGTTGTGATCAGAGGTGTTACTGGAGATCTGATTCTTCCAATTCTGCTATTTTCATCAATGCTTTTAGGGTTCCTCTCTTCAAATCTTGATTTTTGTGAACTGGAACGGATATGATTTTTTGAGCTCCTGGCTTTTCATAAATATAATGGCTTCCTGTAATTTTTCTCAAAACCCATCCTTTTTTATCAATAATTTTACAGAATTTTTTGCCAGAAACAGATTTCATACTGTAACTTCCACAATTTTGCTGTTTGGTTCAGGAATATAGGAATTGCTGGCAACTTCTAACCAACCTTCAATTGCATCTTGAAGATTTGCTAAAACCTCTTCCATTGTGTCTCCCTCAGTAATGCAGCCAGGTAGTGCGGGTACTTCTGCCCAAAAACCACCTTCTTCTGCTGGATGTATTGCGACCTTAATCTGCATTTGGGTTTGCTTGCTCAATAGTTTTTTGTGTATTTTAACTCATCACCTCATGGATCAATCAGATGATCCGGTGTACTTTTGTCAACCTTATCCACACCCTGACTACTCTTACTTTTCACTCTTTCCACTTCAACTTTTGTCAGTCAACCAGGCTGATAGCTTACGCAAAGTTAGTTCAAAAACTGCATAGATTCTAATGTGTTGCTGCTGATTGCTTTTTGGATCAAGTTTTGCCACTCCTGCTGAATTTGTTTATGTTCTTTGAGCCTTTGAAACTCAGGCCATACTTTCGAGCGAATTTCTTCCTTTCTTAGAAAAGTCCGCCACTGGTCTCCTATATCTTTGGCATAGTGAATGCGATCAAAAAACTCTCCGATGATGAAGTATCTGACTTGGCTCGGCTCAGTTAACCACTGATCTAAGGTTTCTTTGCATTTAATGACCACTTTTTTATGAAGAGCTTCTAGACGATTTTTTACTTCTTGTTGATTAAACTCTTGAACTTGGGATTCTCCTGACTCTGAATTTTTAATGCTCAGGGTGTTGTTGTTGATTAGATCGGGTTCAAGTTCGTCATCAAAGTGCTGTCGAATACTGTGTATAATTAATCCCTCATAGGAAACTTGAGACTCCCAAAGGGTTCGGAATCCTAGCTCTAATTGATTGTTATACTTATCTAATAACTCGGTCATCACTCCTAGAAACTTGGCATCACGCTCCTTGGTTAAATTACCCAAGTGCCCCTTTTTCAGGTTTACCAGCACATTTGTTACTTCTGATTTGAGCTGCTCCACCGACTGCTGTAGCCCTTCGTTTAAGGAAAGGAAATGCTTTGAGAGGTTGGCTCGCATCGCTGCAATCGATCCGTAGTAGGTAGACCTGTAAGAGCCTCCGAATCGGTCTGTGCGTTGTCTTTCAATTTCGTCTAGTTCTGGAATTCCCGGGTCACTTTGGCAGGCTTTCATTACAGTATCGACTTTGGCTTTAAAGTAAGGATCAACTGTTTCCCGGTTTTTTCTGAGTTTTTTGAGGAATTTTTCAAGACTGTCAGATAGCTCTTCTTTAAATTCCTTGAATCGCTCCACAAATAACTGGTCTTCATCCCCAAATCCAGCTAGGGCTTTACTGGCTTTATGTAAATCAGTTTCTAAGTCTTTGTGGAGGATATCTATATGCTCTTGGTAAGCTTTGGCATATTTACTGTCTAGGTCTTCAATGTTGTCAACTAGGTAATCTAGAATTAACTCCAGAACTTGATTTGCTTGGTCAGGATTAGAACAGTCAGCGATTACACAATTAACCACCTCTATGTGGTTTTCCCGAATCGTTCTTTGAAGGGTTTCACAGCCTTTAGAGTTGTCTTGATCAGCACTGCTCATTTTGTTGAGTACCATGAAAGAGCGAGCTGGCAGGTCATTCAGGGCTTTCTGGGCTGTGTCATAAAGTTTAGTATCTCTCTCTTCCCATTGGTAGCCTACAGGGTCTGGTCTCCGCACAAAAAGAACTACATCCACTCGCTCCCCTAGGGTTTGTAGCATCAGCTTTTCATCCCCTACTCTGAGGTCCCCTAAACCAGGTATGTCTACTAAGGCAATCTTTTCAACTTCGGATTTATTGAAAGGACAGAATATCTCTACTTCTCTGACTGCCAAAACGGCGAAGTCACTATTGGCATCTTGTTGGTGAACTACATAGTTTCGTATTTCTTCCTTGGCAACCCGATCTAATACCCGAGGGGAGTTTGCTTCCAGTAAATGGCCATAGTGATTAAGATGACCATAATATTCGTTGCGCAGCCGTTCGTACATCGCTTTTTTTGTGGCAGCATCACTAGGCAGTTCGGGAAGCTGGCTAGCAAATTCATCCAGGCTTCTTGGTTTGGGTGCTAAGCCTAGTTCTTCGTAATAGGAGCCAATGACTTCTTTGAGAAATGAGTCTTCATCATGGAATGTTACCCTAGCATAGGTTGGTTGATTTTGATGATAGACTGTACTCCGAACTGCTGTGCAGGCTCCTCCTTCACGAGCAGGAATCTCATCATCGGAAAGTCCACTCAAACTTTTGAGTAGTGTACTTTTACCTTGTCGCATTAACCCCACTACACCAATATTAAGGGTGCCACGGTCAAAGCGTTTATGAAGTTGAGCTAGTTTGTTAGTCTGAAATTCCAAGCGTTTGAGTAGTCCAGGGAAATTGATTTGTTGTAAGTTTCCAGCTATTTCAGTGTTATCGGGTAATTGAATTAGCTTCTGGCGGTACTTTTCTAGCTCAAGTAGTGTGGATTGAAGGGTTTTTAGGTGGTTTTCTACACTGGTGAGGCGTTGGACAAAGGGTTTGCGTTTGTCAAGGATTTCGGTAAGACGAGAGGCTATATTGGTTCTCTGTTGATTTGTGTACATAAGTTATAGCGTTTGGATTTGAGTTGTGAACATACTCCCAAAGGCCAAGAGGCAAGAGGCAAGAGGCAAGAGGCAAGAGGCAAGAGGCAAGAGGCAAGAGGCAAGAGGCAAAATAAATCTAGAGTTTTATTAGACAATAAAAAAAGACATCCTAGGTTGACATCTCATTTATAAATGAGATAATTTATTTAAGTGCAGATGCTTCAATTAGCATTTTTAATACAACACTCCAATGCTAAAATTGTAGCATTATCAGATGCTCCATTATCTATAACTTTTTGGATAATTTCGTCAACAGCTGCTTGTAAAGGCTGAGTTTTTTTTAAAGTTTCCGCTAGTTCAGTATCTGACACTAAATTCCAGACACCATCTGAACAGAGCACCAAGATATCCCTATCTTCTAGAGCTAGGGATAAGTCTTGACTAAAGCGGCTCAAATCTTGGACATAACCATCACTAAGTCTTGGTTGTGAACCCAGGGCTTTAGTAAGAATATTACTATCTGGATGGTCAAGACTTTCTTGATAGGTGATTTCACCACTGGCAAGTAACATCGCTACTAGTGAGTGGTCTTCAGTTAATTGACATATTTGTTCTTTCCTGATTAAGTAAATACGACTGTCTCCCACATGAGCCACTAGTAAGTTGTTAATAATCCCTAAAATTACACTTAGTGTGGTTCCACCGTTTCGTACGGCGTTAGTTACAGATT
The DNA here is from genome assembly GCF_010671925.1 of Moorena sp. SIOASIH. Lineage (GTDB taxonomy): Bacteria > Cyanobacteriota > Cyanobacteriia > Cyanobacteriales > Coleofasciculaceae > Moorena. The sequence goes on from NZ_JAAHIH010000005.1 coordinate 825,726, forward strand.
GGTTAGCGTTTTGGAATAATGATACCAACCAATCTGTCTGCTGCGTGACAGTTTTAAACTTAGAGGGAATCGGTTGCTCAAGCACGGTTTTGATGGCTAATTGACTGGCTAAGTCTCCCTCAGACATACCACCCATACCGTCAGCAACAGCGGCTAAAATCATAGTATCACCATTACTCAACTGTTGCTGTCGTACTCCATAACTATCTTCGTTGTGTAAACGACTAGTTGAGAGTCCTACTGTTGATTTACTGGCCACTTGCCATTGAACTTGAGTCTTCTGAAATGATTTACGAGTTTCAATTAAGAGACTCAGTAACTGGGAGAGGGAGAAGCGTTCTTCTGGAACAGAAGAGAGGCAAATCTTGAGCAGTTGATAAATCTGAGGAATGGGCTTAATCTGGATGTCAAGAGTCTGGTCTTGTGGAAAAAGCTGTTGATGAATAGCTTGGTACAGCAGCGCTGCCACGGTGTAAGTACTCATTGACTCCTGGAAGGGATTACCGGAGGAGAGTTCAAGAGCGCAGTAGTTTCCTAACAAGCCATAGTCGAGCTTTTGATCAATAGGATAGGCACTGGTTAAATCAAAAAACTTGATCGGTTTTCCGATTTCAATCAGTTTAGGAATCACATCAACCAAGCACCACTGATGCTGATACAAATAGTAAAAACATTGACAGATGGGGATAATCAGTGATAGAGACTCTTGTAAAGAATGCTCTTCTTGCAGCCAACTCTCTAAGGTGGATTGACTGTCTGGCAGCAAAGTTAATAGCATCAGCATTTGACCAGAGGAGTCAGAACTGATTTCCTTTTCTGGATAGTATTCTATCTCTAGATACTCAGATTCAGGCTCAGAGTCGTTAGAGGTTTCCGATGAATCTTCTCTAGTTTCAGAGTTGACCTCTTGGTCAGTGGTTTCTTCTTCAGTAGTTGCTTCTGATTCCTCTTGGTCAGTGGTAACTGGAGACTGTTGTTCAGAAGATTCTATCTCCTCTGGCTTCTGTGTCTCCTGTTCTGGCTCCAGGGAGGGAGGGCTAGGGTTAATAACCACAGAGTCTTGGATGGTACTAGCTAGTAATTCGGCAATCATGGCATAGTTACCTAGCTTTTCCCGTAGCTGTAATTCTCGACTTAGCCCACCTTCACTAGACCCCACACGCAGCAAGCCCAAGTTGCCTGTAGTGGGACTGGGGTCAGTAGACTCAAGGTTGACTTCAAAGTAGTGAATACCTACTGTCAATTGACCTAGGTATGACCGGACTTTGACGTTATAGTTGTCTATCGAGAATTCTGCATCTTGTTCAATGACTAAACCATTTGTCATAAGCTGGTATTGATTGAAATTCCATGGTTGTGAAAGTAGGGAGCAGGGAGCAGGGAGCAGGGAGCAGGGAGCAGGGAGCAGGGAGCAGGGAGCAGGGAGCAGGGAGCAGGGAGGTTTTATATCATGTCAGGATAATTACCCTTAATCACAATCTCCCCACACCCCACTCCCCATCTCCCCATCTCCCCACACCCCACACCCCACACCCTATACCCGTCAGCTTAGGGGCTTTGGAAGAGGAAACGAATTTTAGCGATCGCAATTTCATCTCCAGGATTAATGGTTTCCGGTCGGGTAATTTTGGCATTGAAGCGCGTTTTACCAGCAGGCTTGATAAAAACACCATTGGTAGAACCAAGGTCTTGGATTTTCCATTGCCCTCCCTCTAGATAAATTTCTGCGTGGTGGCGGGAGACTGTCTCGTTACCGACAAATTCCTCTAAGTCAATATCAACAGGTCCCATATCTGGGTCAAAGATGCCGATAAGATTGTTATCATCTAGCCAGAATTCTGGGATAGGAGCATCAGCTTGCTTAGCAATCAGTCTCGCTATTAAAGCAGTATTAGTAATAGGAGGAGTTGGAGGTATAAAGGGCTGGGGTTGGGGTGGGGTGATTGGTACAGGCGAATCAATAGGTTGTGCTGGTATAGTTTTCCAGGGATCCGGCTCAAGAGGTTGGATTAGGGTTGGTGCTTGAGATTGAGTTGCTACTTGGGTTTGGAATGGTAATTCAGAACCACAAGCCTCACAGAATTCTGTTCCTTCTGGGTTTTTATCATAGCCACAAATTGAGCAGGTAATCATTGATATCACTCCTTGGTTATTAAATTTATATAAAGGGAATAGGGAACAGGGAACAGGGAACAGGGAACAGGGAATAGGGAGTTGCGTAGGGTGCGGTTGGGAAAGCCTGCCTGGGAATTGACACAGGCAAGATGCCTGTTCCACCCTTGATGCCCGTTCCACAAAACCAGGACTTACGCGGTTAAGTTTATTTCGCCAATTTTGGAAGGTCTTGATGTCATAATTACCCATGATTGGGGTATTTAGTGAGCAAATGCGTAATTAATGTCTTAAAATAACTTAAAATCATTCGATTATTAAGCAACACTACGCGAATGGCTGACTGCTGACTGCTGACTGCTGACCACTGACTGCTGACCCCTGATGGTCTAAGTTCCCGAGAGGTTACGAATCTGTTCTTCTGAAAGTTCACTATTAATATCTCCACTCATTTTGATAGTCTTACCTCTGGAACCCATTTTGATGGTTTTACGAGTTCCAGGAGAAATCTTGCGAGTTTTGCGTAACTCGTCTTGAGCTTGATTGAGAGATTCAAGCATGGCTTGGTTGCCAATCCTAACTGTCATCCGACGGGCAGTATCTAAGAGTTTTCCTGCTTCTTCGGGATTACTATCAGCCAGTCTGGTGGCTTGAGTGACTAGCTGAGAAATATTGCACTGTTGTACATAACCCATTACTTCCGGGTCTACTTGTGCCGCTCCGCTGTAACTAGGAACAAATTGAACTACGAGATTTTGAGGTGGCAGTTCACCCCGGCGATTTTGTCCTGGAATATCGTAGGTTAAACCAAGTTGAGCAATACGTACACGGGAGCTGGCGTGACTGTCGATGGTGAATTCCAGAATAAAGACTGTTTCATCATTAGCGATAGCGGTGCCAATCAGATAGGGGTTTTGAATCAGGGGAAATTCCGCTTGATCAGGGTAAGCCCGGACAACACGGGTGAGTTTTACCCCCTTAACTGTCTTGGCAGTAAGGGTAAGGTTATTAATCACTTCCTGTTGGGCTTGGCTAAATTCTCTAAACAGGATTTGGGGTAAGTCCCTAATGGCCACATCAGTACCTGTGGCATGTCCTGAAACGATATGGTGAAGGTGACCAGCGGTAGTATCGCTGAGGTTGATCAGTAAGTCTTCATTGTAGTCACCAACTCCCAAGGCTGTAATCGGGATACCGTTTTCGGCAAATTGTTTCGCGAGTTCCCGACATTCTTGTTCATCAAAGGCTTGACCATCAGTAAAGATTAAAGCACGACGACTGGTCATAGTTTGACCGGAGAGCATAGTCAGGGTCTGCTCCATCCCTTCTCCCATGCAGGTGCCACCACTGTAGTTACGGAGTTTCTCAATCCCTGCTTCTAACTCGATAGTTTGAGTTGCTGGTGTTAGTCCAACAATAGTAGAGGCTTGGTCGTCAAATTGGATAATGGCAATGCGATCGCTTCCACCTAACTGGTTAGACTCCACTAAACTTAACAGTGACTCAATCACAATATCGATCTTGGTTTTACCACCTGTCACTTCCTCATAGTTGTTTCCATCCTGTGTGTAAACTCTGCCTGTGGGTTTTGTGTCCCCTTCCACCACTTCATACATGGAACCACTGGTATCGATCACAAAAGCAAAACTAGTTGAGGGTAGCTGGACTGCCACATCTTTTGTTGGTCGCAGTTTCAACATCACAAATAGTTTCTGCTCTGGGGTATCCGCAGGCAGAAATTCACGATGAGGAGTGATTGTTACATCTAGGGGTGGATTACTCATTGTTGGTTGTATAGGGTTTTTAGAGCGGTTTTCAATTGGGTTAGGTACAGAGTCCTCGGTTTTAGGGAATAGGGAACAGGGAACAGGGAACAGGGAATCGGGAATCGGGAATCGGGAATCGGGAACAGGGAAAAAATTCTATGTACCTCATAGTTATTAAAAAAGCTGTATAAATATAGAGATAATAAATGAATCAATTATGATAATTTTTGATGCCATATTCCCTACTCCCTACTCCCTACTCCCTACTCCCTATTCCCTGTTCCCTATTCCCTATTCCCTACTTCTACAATAATTCTAATTAAAATTCAACGGCGGTAACATTCCTGAAATAGGTTCTATCCCCGACAAATCTGGGTAAATTGGATGGGGTATTTCTTGATTACCGGATTCTTTTATGTGACTGATATCTGACTCGATCATTAAAGGCAAATCCAGAGTAATTGAACTGTATCGAAAGCCTTCTTTTATTTCTTGTATCCAGGTTTTTATAATTTTATCGAGGTGATCACCATTAATTTTGCATAGGCTTTGCTCTTGAAACCAAGTTCTCAGTTTTTCTCGCTCTGATAAAGTAAAAAATAGAGCGGGATTATCTTCCTGGCTTTTGTCTAAAGTAATGGTATACCTGAATTCATCTTCTATCTCCTTTATATGGAGAATGAATGTATAGTTTACCATTTTATAGGAGTTATCAATTGGGTTTTGTTTTAGGGAACAGGGAATCGGGAATCGGGAATCGGGAATCGGGAATCGGGAATCGGGAATCGGGAATCGGGAATCGGGAATCGGGAATCGGGAATCGGGAATCGGGAATCGGGAATCGGGAATCGGGAATCGGGAATCGGGAATTGGGAAACAAGATTGTTTGGCTCCTTCCAGATAGGGTTAGTAATTATAATGGTGTAGTTGTGAACTAGACCAGGAAGAAAACTCTACCGGTTGTGCTGGAGATGATGCGTTCGCGAAGCGGTTCCGAAGGAACATCGCGCCCAATTTCCCACACTCGCCACCAAGACCTGTAATACCAATCCGTGTCGGAATTGTGAGAATTTTTGTTACCTTTTCCCGACTCCCGACTCCCGACTCCCGACTCCCGACTCCCGACTCCCGACTCCCGACTCCCGACTCCCTATTCCCTTTGATATGTTAATCTTCAAGTTCTTCTCGCTTTAGATATTGTCCCCAAAAGTAAAATGGCACTGCACCTCCAACTCCCATGACGAAGAAAGTACCCACAAACATGGTCAGTCTGATCGGGAAGGGAAGTGACCACCCAAAGGAGGTAATTCTGTAAGGTTTAGGTTCAGAGCGTTCTGTGGAAACATGCCGGGAATCAACTTTAACCTGAACTTGATGCCTTTCCGCCCGTATGGGGTTGGGGTCAGTGTAGGTGATTTGATACTCACCGAGCAGAGCATCAAGGAATACTTTCAAGGCATCCCCAACTGCCTGAGCATTTCCCGAAATTTGGCAAATTCCTCCCGTAGTCCTGGAAATTTCGTCTAAGCGATCGCGGTCTACGAACTCTTCTGCTGGTACTCTACCTGTCCTAGCATCATCGCGGGTAGCTTCTCGACCAAGCCCATATTTGTCTCCCAATTCTCCAGGTTTTAAGCCATACCCCAAAGTATGCACAATAATATTGTCATTGATTTTGATCAGTCTCTTGAGTCTTTCAAAGTCCTGTTTTTCTGCTTCTTTTTCCGATGTACTGTGATAACCATCAGATAGAAGAATAATCGAGAGTCGGGGCTGTTGAGGCTGAGATTGCCATAAAAACTTTTTTTTCGGATAGAAGCGAGGGTCATCTCTGGTCTTACTTAAGAAATTTACTGCTCTAGAAAGGGGTTCGTAGACATTAGTGGCAGCACAGGGTCTTTTACTGGCAAGCTCATCAAGATAGTTTTGGAGTTCGGGGTCTCCTACAGCAAAAAATTTATTGAGTATTGCTTCATTAACAGGATAGCCACCCTTGGGGCAATTTTTGGGATGGGGTTCACCAAAGGGAATAATTGCCACTTGAGTATCACTACTGCGATCTGCTGTATTTTTGATAAATTCCCGAATCGCTGCAATGGCTCCTTTAAGTTTGCTTTGGCTAGAGCCTGGTTTATCGGGATATTTCATACTGCCACTCATGTCCAGTAGGAAGATAATCCAGGCCGAAGGCTGCTCAGCTTCTGTGGGATTTTTCCAATGCTTGGGCTTAAAGGTAACTTGATCATTATTTACATAGACCTGGAAATTTTCATCGGTGAGATTGGTGACAGGTTGGTCATATTCATTTTTGACTTGGATGCGAATTTTAACCTGTTCATTGTCAACTGTGGCATTAACAATTTTCGCTTCTTGTGCCTGTACTACCCTAGAATAAGTGAGACAACCTGCACACAATATTAGTAAACTAAGCTTGCGGGTCCAAGAAACGATTGTAGTAGACAAAGCGATAGATTTTTTCTTCATTTTTACCTCCTGGATAAAGGCTATTAAACGTCAATACATGGTTATGTTTCAAAATAATATCGTCGCGGTTTTTCAAGGGTTTACCGTTAATTTCGATAGTATGGAAATGTAGGGGATTGGGAGATAAGATGGCTTGGCGCTGCATCACGACTATGTCTGCTACATGGAGTGGCAATCCAGGCAGATAAATATCAGAGCCTCCTTTATGGTTTGCCTGTTTGACAGCAGAGCCAATTCTAATCCTGCCAGTGGCAGGTAATTGAATTGACAACCCCTCTTCGATTTCATCGGCTTTACTTTTACTGACAAATTTCAGTAAAGGGTTGTCGATTTTGGGAAAAGTATTATTTAAGTTTATCACCCCTGGCTCAATATTTTCATAGTTATCTCCCGTGTATTCAAAACCACCACCTGCTCTCAGTGCTGCCATATAACTTGGTGAATTAGTAATGGTAAACACTAAACCTAGCACTAAGCCTAGAATGGAGAATCCTAGAGGGTCTTCAAAACCTCTGTTTTCGATCTGACTCAACAGTGGGCGGATGGATTCAAACAGCAGAGCAGCAACTAAAGCTGCACCACTAGCAGCAATCATACTAGTTCTTAACCGTTGTTGGAAGCGTTTGGGATCCCCTGCTTCCACACTGCGCCACCACCAAGTCAGTCCTTCTGCCAAGCCTACTGAGCTACCAATTAAGAGCCAACTTAGGGGTCTAATAATAATTCCTGGAATAGGAGATAATAATAGGATTTGGTAAATCAGTCCAGAAATTAAACCGATGATAATTCCTAAGGCAGCAGCAATCAGGATCGGAATTTTGGCAATGCGGAGGTTTAGTTTAAGTCTGGTGGGGTTACTAATAAAGATTTCATTAACTACCATCCCCACGGCTAAGGAGATAGCAATGCAGGGGAATAGGACAATTTCTTCTGGAATTAGCCTTGACAAGCCTAGGTTAGTAATTGCGAATTGACCGAGATTCCAGCCAATTAATGCTGAGGTTATGCCAGCTAGTATGTAAAGGTAAATCCGCATTTTATGATGTCATTTTTTTGTTTGATTATCCAGCTTTTTGATTATATGTTGTTTTGTATCATTTTTTAATTGTTCATAGGTAGATTTAGATTGTCCAGGTAAATAATGTATGATTCCATCAACCTTAAGTTCTTTCTTAAGTTTTTGATTTTTATTTTTTTGATATGCGTAAATAGCTTCCACCCATTTTTCTTTGTCTTTTTCGAGATTACTATTTTCTGATTCATTTTTAATTACACCAGCATACTGGAGATCTGTATTTCCAAGAATTTCCTTGATTACAATTGCGACTTGATCCTCTGGTTTATGGGGCTGTTTTGGTTTATTTGGGAATTTTTTGTGATTTTGCAGTAATTTAGGTTTTAGTTCACTGTCATTGACCAGCTCTTGGACAATAGTCTGAATTGATTGACTGGTTGTCTTAAAGTTTTCTACTGCTACACTCTTCTTCTGCTCTTCAGTCATTCCAGTGTTCGGCTCGGGAGTCGGCTTTGGAGATTGAGTTGTTATAATTACCATCAATGTATAAGTAATAGTTAGGGAAAGCAAGGATAATCCTATAATAATACAAACAAATTCTATATTTCCTCGGATAAAGTTTAAAATTCCAGAATATTGCTTACTTATTTGTTCTTGTCGATTCATCCTTTGTTTGATAGGCAATCCAAAGGCGTATTGAACGGATTTACGTGAGTTTGGAAAAGCTTTATTAAATATTTCTTTTGGTACTTCACCAAAACCAACCTGATAAAAATAGGCAGACAAAGAATACTCTCTCAGCCACTCAAACAATTTAGCTAGAGGCTGGTAATAAGGTTCAGAGTGTCTATGTCGGCGGCGAATTAATCGCCAAAAATTGATTAATTTATTCCAAATTTTATCTCCACAACGGAAAGAGTTTGACTCTGAATTATATGACCATTGATTAGAAAGCCGATTAAAACTACTAATCACTTCTAAATCAGCTTGAACATCATTGATAAACTGCTTGCGGTAATGCTTCCAGGCACTGTGACGAGCTGCCAGTAACCAATGAACAGCTTCAGGAGTGATTTGTCTTGCCAGCAGCTTAGGCAGGATAAGTTTGATGCCCCTAGCAAGTTGCTCCGGTGGGAGTTGGGAACCAATAGCCTCTTGAAACTGTAAGGATATGACTTGATTGTTGTCAGGTCTGTGCCTACCACCCTTGATATTCAACCAATCCAAAAACTCTGGTAGGGTTTCTGGAATCACCATGGCTCTGAGAGTTATCAATCTTACGAATTGAGGAGTATATAAGTTCTGGCTCAGAGCATGTTGGGCTCCTTGACCATCAAATAACCTGTGCCAGTAGTCTGAAGTAATTTTCTGGTTCCCTAACGCCCCTGCTATCTCAAGAACCGCTTCTGATTTCACCTGAGAACTGTTGATCAAGCTTTTAATTGCTGACTTGAGTGCCTGTTCGTCTACCGTTGCTGGCATCAGAGCTAAGGGACGATTCGCCTTCAGTTGCAGAAAACTTCCATAGGCACGCTCACTGGCTGGATGAATCACAACAAAGCTCCAAGGGTTCTCTAAGGCTTCAGCATTGTAAGCCCAGGACACCGGCTCAGCTCCAGCTTTTATTTCAGCTATTTTGTTAATCAGTCTGAAATTATACTGATACTCCCATGAGAGCACTATGGGCACAGATGCATTTCTCAACTCCTGCTCAAGTTTCTCTGAGGGGATTTCAGGTGGTATAGAAATTTCTTCTAAAGGATCTACTATAGTCTCAAAAGGATTAAAAACAGGCAGATGGCCTACTCGCTGGGCATAGTTCTCCATCCAGATCAGGATTTTCCAGAGACTATCTGCCCCCTGACAGAGGAAATAACGATACACTGAAAGGGGTCTTCCCCCATCATCCCTACCCCGACTCACCACTGCCACCACTGACCAATCTGGCTCTCCTGGCACAACTCGACCAATTACTGCTGGCTGGTTACTATTAGCACCCTCAACTACAGCAAATCGTTTATTAGCGATCGCGCGCTCGACCGTATAGGGAATCTGGGGTAAGGTGGCATTCATGTACCGTCCAGTGAAGCCTCTGGATATCCAGCCCCCATCTGGGGTCATCTCAGCCTTGATACCAGTGCTAAATTCGTGAATGTCAACAGTAATAGTATTAGAATTATCATTAAAAGAGTCCATTGTTTCACTCCTGGTCTAATTTTCTATGGCGTTGGCCAGTACAAAGCCAGTAGATCGGAGCTACTAAGCCAAAGGGTTTCCAACCCTGGGAATCTTTCAGGATTGATGCCTGAATTCCCTCACGGTCTCGACTAATACGCCTCATGTTTGGTTCTGGATGGCGCTCCCCCAACATGCCAAAAGCCGAGGTGGTGAAGCAATCAATGCTTCCAGGTCCAGATTGCTCCCAAGCCTGCAATCTTTTCATAACTTCAGGAAAGCGAGCGGTTGCTATATACGTAGGTTTATGGCGATTGACCCATAACTCAGGCTGTTCGCACTTAGTCAGAACTAGGGCAATGCGCCGGTTTATCACCCCTGTTTCGGCTTGGTCTAGTGCGATCAAAAATTTATCCACACCATTGGCATACTCTCTGTCTTTGCGATGAGCTAGGCCATCAAGCAGTAACATAATGCCGTTGGCTTGCACGGCATCTTCTAGGTAATCCCGAAGCAAGGGCGTACCTGATTGGTTCAACACATCTTGGAAAAACTCCCCAGAATAGTCTTTACAATTGATGTTGAGCCTTATCAAAGAGGAACCGACGCTGGTCTTCAGCCGCCGCCAGGAAAACTGGTCTTTGAGAACTATCTCGATACTATAATCTTTAACTTCATCGACATTAGCATCCAAGGGAGTGCCTTCTAACTGCTCCCCTTGTTCTAAAAGGTTCTTGGCTTTGGCGATTAGTGCTTCCCCATTGTCATTAATTGGTGTTACTGTCTGCACTGGACTGGTGGAGGGGTCATCTCCAGGCCAACGAGCCAAGGCAGCCATGTAGGTAGTTTTGCCAGATTTACGGTCCCCAATCACCCGCACACTAGCACTCAGTTGTGCTGGTTTAGGCAGGATTTTTTTCCCTAACTTGTTTTTTTCTAACCACTTATTAAACATTGACTCCTAAGCTGTTGTCCATTTGAAATGTATAGTCTTGAAATTAATTAAAAAGTGGTGCGTTACGGGGTGGGCTATTTCCATCAGGGGCGAACAGGCCGAAAATCCTGGTTAGCCAACCCCTAACGCACCCTACTGGCTTTTGCCTTTTGCCTTTTGCCTTTTGCCTTTTGCCATTGCTAAAACCCATTTTAAATGCGTTTTAGCTTATCCTTTTGCCTGTACTGAGCCAATAAAGAGGGGAAAATATACTATAGGGTTGCCATTTATCCGGGTCTCTGAGCACTGACATTTCTCCATCCCATCCTGGTTCATTGATACGATTAGGTCTAGGGTCATTTCTACCCAAAACCCCAAAGGTTGATAGAGCAAAAAAGCGCAAGTTTTCTGGTGCAATTTCCGATTGCAGCAATAATTTGGTTTGTGGTAAATGCACATCAAACAAGTCAACTTCTGGATCAAGCCTGCCCGGCCACAGTTCCCCTCGTTCACATTTAGTGATGGCCACCGCTATCCGTAAGTCTTTGGTTCTTTCATAGAAATCGATTTTTTTAGTAAAAACCCTCAATTTTTGAGCGTAATACTCATCACTATTTCCTTGCCAACCAGTCATGAAAATTAAACATCCCTCTACATCCTTACTTAAGAATTCTTGAAATAAATCTTCGTGTTTATGGTATATAAAGCCTGATTCTAATTCGTCAAAAAGTTCTCCAGCAGCATCTTTAACCACTAGGTTAATCGTTTCGTTCTTATGGAGCTTTCTCTTCACTTCGATCTGAAAGGAGTAGACAGGTAAATCACTAACTCCTCCTAAAGGAAGTCTTGTTCCTTCTAAGGAGGCTCCTGACAAGATTATATTTCTAGCTTGTTCAGCAAGATGCCTAGCATCTTCATTCAAGGGGTGGACGGTAAACATCTTCTGGTTAAAAGCCATTTTTCGCTCGGACCAATAAGCCAAACCAGCTAAATAAGTAGTTTTACCTGATTTTCGCGGACCAATGACAAAGATATTTCCCATCTTGTAATTCCTCTCCTAACGTAAGCGGTCAGCGGTCAGCCGTCAGCCGTCAGTAGACGTAATTCAGATTAAACGAAGCTTACGTGTTTTATTTTAAAGGGTTTGTTCAGCGTGCGAATCAGCTGATAGCTGATATAGTACTACCCATTAAGGTTAGGACATTGATACAAGCTGAAACGCCGTTTTAGTGAACTTTTGCCTTTTGCCTTTTGCCTCTTGCCTTGCGCTATAGCTGATAGCTGATAGCTGATAGCTGATAGCTTACCTCCTAACTAGCAAGAAAGCTGGCTAAATAAATCCAGGGTAGTTCTAACAGAGAACGATTATAAATACTGGTAATAAAACAACGCACAGGAACCCCTGTAGGAGGTTGACTCATGGCTACTAATTGACGTTGCACTGGTCGAAAGTAGCGCTGGAAAACATAGCTATTACGTTGATACCAGGTTTTCCGAGAACGCAGTGGATGATAGGCAAGCTGAAAGGCTTCTTGGTCTAAATCGCAAAATAGATCGGCTTTGTTTAAGCAAATCACAATATGTCGTACCTTGGGGCAATCATCATGAAAAAAATCTACCCACCGTTGAAATCTATTACACCACTGTTGTTGAGTAGGAAATTCTGAAAAGTCTACCGGAGCCTGGGGTGATAGCATCTCCCGATAGGGTGGCAAGACTAGCAAAATCCCCTCGCTCTGCTTTACTGCTGCCAATACCTGCTGCCATTTTTGGGGATTATCCAGCTGCCAGGATTTGCGCCAGACTTCCCCCGGAGTATCGATCCAGTCTACAGAGATAGTCTTCCGACCAGCCGGTAACTTGACTTCTACTTGAAGAGAACGAGTGGTATAGACATTGGTGGGATCAACTGGTGTGGGTCGAAATTTGTCTTCTGTTTCATCAAAGAAGAGTGCCTTCAGGTTGTCGTAACTCTGGTTGGGGATATGGACATAGTCAAATATAGAGTTAGTTAACTCAATTGCTAAGGCTGTCTTGCCGGTATTGCGATCGCCTATGTAAATTACTGCCACCGTCTAGTCAAGATTACTGTCTTATGGTATGGTACCAACTTTATCAATCGGTGAGGTGCAAGGTTTTAGGGAGTCGGGCATTGGGAGTCGGAAGTCGAAGCTCCCGACTACCTCAAGAATTTGTTACAAAAATTTTCAAAATATGCTATAATTAAATATTTTTTGTGCTAAAATCAAATTGTGGACATAAAATCCACGATAAAAGCCAGCCTAACGATCTTCCTAGGCCAAAGGCTGGCTCTTGGTCCCCCTGAAAGGAGATAACTTAATTTTATGTCTTATCGTCCATGCCTATACCCATGGGTTATGATCCGGCTATTGCCACGGAGGCAACCAGTAGTTTTCGCTCGGTTCCATAACCGTTCGGATGCCAAGAGCTATTTGCAGGCTCTGAAACCTCTGATGCCTCATGCCAAGTTTGTTCTTTTTTTTGATATAAGTCTGCCCATGGATTAAGAAGAGAGTACGTAGGGTGCCTTAGGGGCGCGCCTTGCCCTCATGTTCAACCCCGAGCGCCAGTGTTGAAACAGTGATGTTGGTGGAACGGGCATCTTGCCCGTTTCATTTTCAGCCAGCCAGGATGCCCACCCCGAGCGCCAGTGTTGGGACAGCCATGTTGGTGGAACGGGCATGTTGGTGGAACGGGCATCTTGCCCGTGTCATTTTCAGCCAGGCAGGATGCCCACGTTGGTGGAACGGGCATGTTGGTGGAACGGGCATCTTGCCCGTGTCATTTTCAGCCAGGCAGGATGCCCACCCCACTGTTAATTTACGGCAATTCCTTATACAACTCCTTAAACCGACGCTGCTGCTGATTATGATCAACAATTGGTGCTGGATACCCACACATTTCGCGATCGCTTTCAGGAATCTTCCCAGTCACCACATACTCGGTATCCACAGAACTCAACTCTGGTAACCATTCCCGAATATACTCACCGTCCGGGTCAAACTTTTTAGCCTGACTAGCTGGGTTAAAAATTCGCAATGGTTTAGGATCCATACCACTAGAGGCACTCCATTGCCAACCACCATTATTGGCACTCAGGTCTCCATCCCATAACCGCTGCATAAAATACTTTTCGCCCCACTGCCAATTAATAATCAAATCCTTAGTCAGAAAACTAGCAACAATCATCCGACAGCGGTTATGCATCCATCCGGTTTCATTTAACTGCCTCATGGCCGCATCAACGATCGGGTAGCCAGTCTTGCCCTCACACCAAGCTTGAAAGAATTCTGGATTATTCTCCCAGGGAAAATCTTGGAATTTCTGGCGATAAGGCCCTTGTGCTAATTCTGGGAAGAAATACATGGCATGTTGGTAAAACTCCCGCCAAGCCAGTTCCTGTTTCCAGGTTTGGATACTTTGCCGAGCTTCATCACTGCGACTCAAGTTATAAGCATTCTGAGCCGCCTGCCAAACCGTGCGAATCCCAATCACACCAAACTTGAGAGCAGCACTAAGTTTCGAGGTACCATCCACCCCTGGGAAATTACGTTGTTCCTGATAATCCCCAATAGTGCGATCGCAAAATTCCTCCAGAATCTCTTGGGCTACCTTTTCCCCTGGTGGCACTAACAATTCATTCTCCCAGACATACCCCAAATTTATAGCGCTAGGTAAATCAATCACCCCTGCTGCCAAGGCATTCTCTTGTTCTATTTCCGTCAGGGATTCAACCCTAGTCAACGTTGCTACAGGTTGTGCCTTAGATTGACCTTGCCAATTTTTCCAGAAAGGAGTGTAGACACTATAGGGATTGCCAGACTTAGTGAAAATGTCTCCTGGTGCATGTAATAACTGATCCCAATAGTTATAGACAGCAATACCCTTTTCCTTCAACCCTGCTGCTACAGCTTGATCCCGTTCCTTAGAATAAGGTTCCACATCCCAATTCCAACAAACAGCCTTAGCCTCCAGAGCAGCAGCTAAATTAGGAATTCCTTGCCTAGGGTCTTGATGTAAGATTAATAGTTGACTACCAGCTTGTCTGTAACTTTGCTGCAATTGTTCTAAGCAGCCAATCATATAAGTTACTCTTGCTGGGGCAATATCATCCCGCTCTAGAATAATAGGGTCAAGGCAGAAAACACCAGCAAGCTTAGGACTGAGCTCAAAAGCAGCAGCTAGTCCCACATTGTCAGAAATCCGTAAATCACGGCGATGCCAGAAGAGAATCAGGTTACTCATTCAAGAACGGGCGAGCCATAAAAAAGCTGGAAATAGATTTAGCATCCACTGGCTCACCCTCCAAGATAGCTTGTTCTAACTCCTTTGGTGTCATTAAAACCACCTCTATATCCTCATCATCATCTTGCTTAGGAGGGGCTTCCAATTTCTCCAAATCCTGCGCCAGAAACGCATAAATGTACTCATCAGAATAGCCAGGAGCAAGGGGAAATTTCCCCAAAGATTTCCAGCTATGAGCGCGATAGCCAGTTTCTTCTTCTATCTCCCGTTTAATAGTTTCAGCTGGGTTTTCATGGGATTCTACCGTACCAGCAGGGAATTCCAAAAGACGCCCACTAACAGCAAACCGATATTGCCGTACTAGTACCAGTTTGCCATCGGGTGTTACCGGTACCGCCAAGGAACCACCAGGGTGACGGATACATTCCCATTGCCCTTCTGATTGATTAGGAAGACGTAGATTATTCACCTCAAAGCTAAATCGTCTTCCTTGGAAAAATAGGTGTTTTTTCAGGAGTTCTGGGGGTTCTTGACCAGGTAGCATAAAAAAATAAAGGATTAAAGATTAAGACAGTTTAGCCCTTGGAGGAGTTGTGCGATCGCAAATTCCGTCACTGATTCTATCCAATTCCGGCAATTTGTGCCAGGCAAGCACCAAAGCTCCCCCATGGGCTTTCACCTTTAGGCTAATGGTTACCGGATCTAGAGTAAGAGTGAGTGCTTTCCGGATGCCAGTTTTTTCAACTCCAGTTTTTTATACTGTTGTCCCATCTGTGTTTATCAGATAATTATACTAAAAAAAGCTGAAAGCCTACTAATTTTAGTTTAACCAAATACTCAAGGGGTTACAAGGGAGCTGTAAACTAGAGATAATAATGCTTTAAGCCAACCCTAAGCCCAAAAAATCTGGAGGTCTCTGTAGCCTCCCCCAAAGCAAATATGTTTCCTAAATTCTACCAGACGGTGTTGGAGACTGATCTGACTCCTGGCCAATATCTAACACTACAATTGTTAATTTTACTTTTACAAAATCATCTAAAGGTGCGCTTGACCCGTAATTAAATTCGCCACAGGTCGCACCTCAATGTGCGCTTGTCGGACTTAGCTGAACGATTTCCACAACCGATAAAATATCAGAGCCGAGTACGCAGTTTACAAAATTTTTTATATTTACCTCAATTGAGGGCAAAACTTTTGTGGTTTCCCATAATAAAGCAAATACTTAAACAAGAGTTTCGGATTCGTATCTCTAATCGAAAACAAATAAGACAATGTAAAAAGCTAAAGCTTATTCATCAAGGATATCTGCTATTAATTATTGACAGAACTCAATGGAAAGAGCGAAATTTAGCGATGCATCGCTTTTCTACGACTTTCAAATTTTATGGGAATTGATAAAATATTTGCTAATTTTTCTAAATTTACGTTTTTAATTGTCTGTACGAGACTAAGCAGAATTAAAAGGAATAAGTATTCTGACTTACTAAGTTGACTTTTTAAGTGGTTTTGGTAAAATGCAGGTAACATTTTCAATTGGTAGGTTTTGTTGCAAATAATCGACCTATCTTTTTTTTACTACAAAATGGTGAACACTTTACATTTAAAGCGTTTCAGGCTATTTCGTCACCCCTTCAGAGTCTTGTGGGAATTCCTTGTATTAGCGATTAATAAAAATTAACAAATAAAAATAATGAAATGCAGGTATAATAGCTTGTCGATTACTATTTCACTCAAAAAAAATGCTCAAATGAAATAGAGTACCCATAACTCGATGTCCCTTTGCTTTGAACAATTATGCATGTGTTGTGATGATTGGTTCAAGAACAAAAACTAAAAAAGAAGTCAACTAAATATGAAAGCAGATTCTATTATAACTTACAGACATCCAAGGTTAGAAGATGGACTTGAGGTTTATCATCTAATAAAAAAAAGCCCACCTTTAGATGTTAACTCCCAATACTATTATTATCTTATTTGTAGTGACTTTAAAAATACTTGTGTTGTTGCAGAATCTGAGCAGAAAATAATCGGTTTCATCTCTGGTTATTTAAAGCCCGAAAATTCGAAATGCCTGTTTATATGGCAGGTAGCCGTTGCCGAAAAAGCCAGAGGCAGAAAAGTTGCCACGAATATGTTAAAATGGCTAACCAAACAACCAAATTTTAGTGATATTCAAAGTTTAGAAACAACCATTTCACCGGCAAATAAATTATCACAAAATCTTTTTATGGGTTTTGCCGAGGAAAATAAAGCTAATTGCCAAACCAATTCATTTCTTGATGTTTCTCATTTTGATACAGAATCACACGATGCTGAGATTTTATATAAAATTTTTCCTCTTATCTTATCTTAAATTAAATTAAATTAAATAAAAAATAATTTATAAATTATGAATATTATAGAGTCTTTAGAGTCAAATGTTAGAAGTTATATTCGTTCTTTTCCTGCTGTTTTTGATATTGCTGAAGGTGCAGTAATTTATGATGAACAGGGAAATGAATATATTGATTTTTTTGCCGGAGCAGGGGTTTTGAATTATGGACATAATAATCCAAAAGTGATAAAAGCTTGGATAGAATATCTGCAAAACAATCGTATTGTACACTCACTAGACAAAGCAACTGTTGCCAAAAGTAATTTTCTGCAAAAGTTTTCAGATACTATTCTTGTACCCAGAAATCTTGAATATAAACTGCAATTTACTGGACCAACTGGTACTAATGCAGTTGAAGCAGCCTTGAAACTGGCTCGTATGGTCAAGAAGCGTTCTAATATCATTGCTTTTACCAATGGGTATCATGGTTTAACGATGGGATCACTTGCTATAACAGGCAATCAGTTTTATCATGATAAAGCTTATAGTCTCAGGATAAATGTAGATCATGTCCCTTTTGATGGCTATTTCGGCAAAGACGTTGACACGATTAACTATTTGCGAAAACTATTAATAGATCCCGGTAGTGGTATTGAGATACCCGCCGCAATAATTGTGGAAACTATACAGGGAGAAGGCGGTATTAATATTGCTAGTGAAACTTGGTTAAAAAAACTTCAGGCATTATGTCGTGAGTTGAATATATTATTTATTATTGACGATATACAAGTCGGTAATGGACGAACAGGTACCTTTTTTAGTTTTGAAAAAATTGGAATTCTGCCAGATATGATTTGTTTATCTAAATCTATTGGAGGTGGGCTACCAATGGCACTACTATTGATTCGTCCAGAACTTGATCAATGGCTTCCTGGAAAACATACAGGTACATTTAGAGGTAATAATTTGGCTTTTGTTGCTGCAACGGAGTTACTTTGTTATTGGGAAAACGATGATTTAAGCAAGGCTGTTGAATATAAATCTAAGATTATTCAAAAATCATTACAAAAACTTGCTGATGAATTGCCAGAATTACAAATGCAAGCTAGAGGTAGAGGTATGATTTGGGGACTAGAAATGCCGAAAGAAGGTTTTGCAAAACAAGTTTCCACCAGAGCATTTGAAAAAAAAATATTAGTGGAAACTTGTGGTAGCAACAGTCAAGTAGTTAAATTTTTACCGCCACTGATTATTGAAGAAGAGGTGTTAAATATAGGATTAAATAAATTATCAGAAGCGGTAAGAGAAGTTTTTGCTGAAAATTAGTCATACAACCCACATTCCGCAGGTTAGAGAGGATAACGATGGTATTTTCGAAGGATGAAACCAATAGCATCTTCAATTAGAGTACAAGATCTTGACCACTGTGGCATAGTGGCAGGCATCATTGACCAGATCGGGCTAGTGGAACAAATTAACCAGGAGTTGGGAACCCACTCCCAAGAGAAGCTCAGTGCATAAGTAGCGGTAAAAGCCATGATTATCAATGGTAAGGGCTTAGTCAGCGCTCCACTATACCTATTTGAAAAATTCTTTGAATGGCATTGCCACTGAACATCTTCGTCGGAGAGGGGATTAAACCACTGCTTCTCTTTGATGACCGTCTGTGTTTATTGGTTTACACTCTCGCCCAAAGAGCCTTACGCCAAGCTCTCGCCCGGACTAAGCAAACTATTAACAACCAATTGGGTAAGCCGACGGCTACCCCGACAATGCGGTGGGTATTTCAGTGCTTTCAGTCGATTCATTTAGTTATCCTAGGCGGAGTCGAGCAAATTGTCAACTTAACTCATGAGCATCACAGGATTCTTCAGTTTCTTGGTGCTCCCTGCCAAAAATATTATCTACTGGTGTGACAAACCTGCGGAATGTGGGATACAATATGTAATAATTAGTATATGTAAATAGGAAATACTATATGATTGTACGTCGCTTAAAAGAAATTCTTGGAACAAAGCGGGAAGTTAAAGCACCAAATGGCAACTGGACAAGTCGTCGTTTTTTATTAAAAGATGACCAAGTTGGCTTTTCTCTACATGATACTTTAATTCATGCTGGAACAGAAACTTATATTTGGTATAAACATCATCTCGAAGCTGTTTATTGTGTAGCTGGAAATGGAGAAATAGAAGACATAGAAACAGGTGAAATACATCCTATTTCAGATGGTACTTTGTATTTTTTGAACAAGCACGAAAGACATTATTTAAGAGCAACAGAAACCATGCGTATGATATGTGTATTTAATCCTCCTTTGACTGGAGAAGAGGTACATAATAAAGAAGGTTTTTATGAAATAATAAATAGTGAGTAAAGCTAATAAAATAATCAACTCCAACAGAGACTTTTTGATAGATGATAATTTATAGATAAATTATATTTGATTTATCTATAATAAATTAATGCTCTCTTGATGCAATAAATTCTGGTCTTGGTTTTGTGCCAGCATAGGGAGATATCAATTTATTGTATATACTATTGTAAACAAAGAAAAGATTATATCTAGGAAATGGTGATAAATTGTCAGATGAACCATGAATTATATTACAATCAAAAAATATTACCGAACCTGCTTTGGCTTTAAACGAAGTTATACCATGTTTCTTGATTATTTTGGTGATTGAGTCTTTTGTAGGTACGCCATATTCCTGTTTCTTTAAAGAGTGTTTATAATGAGCTTCTGGAGTTTTACCCGGACATTGAATAAAGTATTTATGAGAGCCTGGTACTAGTAGTAATGGACCATTAAACTCATTATTATCAGTAAGCAAAATAGAACAGCTTACAGCTCTCATGTTAGGCATACCATCTTCACTATGCCAAGTCTCAAAATCTGAATGCCAATAAAACCCTTTACCATCAAATCTATCTTTACAATTCATTCTTGATTGATGAATATACGTTGGGCTTCCTAGCAATGCTTCTGCAATATTTAAAATCTTCCGACTGTAACAGAGTTTTTTAAATATTTCATTAGTTTTATGAATATTAAATACAGACCTTACGATTTTAGAGTCTATCTCTCTAATAAGTTCTGGATTTTCAGATTCTTCTAAGTAATTTTTTTTTAGTTTTTTAGCTTCATTTTTTAAATTATTTAATTCATGAAAAGATAACAAATTTTTAATAATCAAGTACCCATTTTTTTTATAAAAAGTAACTTCTTTGTTATCAAGTTGAGCATTTTTAAATTGTTCAAGAGTACCATAAATGATTGGCTCTTTTCTTTTAATAAATCCACTCTTGTCTCCCCTAGAAGGGTACAGATCTTGTGCAACCTCAACTTTCATATAATTATTCCTCCAAATATATTGGAATTTTATAAATGGGTTGTTAATGCTACTATTCCATTATCCCTAATGATACCCAAAAATAATGTTTAAATTACTTTTTTTAGTGTTTGGTTTTGAAGCAATCATCAAAACGTTTTGACCCTGGTTGACTGACAAAAGTTGGGAATAAAGCCCCAAATCCCTTTCTCTATAAACTTTTTCGGCTCTAAGGAAAAAGCCTATTCGGTATCTGTTGTTTAACAGGTGAATCGAGCGGGTGAACTCGCGACCACAACTACCGCGCTTATAAGCTTTTCACGGTCTGATGGCTATAAACGCGCTTAGCCCGCATCGGACAAGCATTCTGGAAGTTTTGTCAGTCAACCATGCGACCCCCAGTGCTATCTTAACAGAAATACTACCTCGTAACTTTTTGTTGCAACCTCCAAGACAAATGCTCCAGAACCTTCACTTGTCACCAATGATTATTAGGTGGTGTTACTGCTGGTGATTGTTCTCTTCATTTTTAAGCTAAAAAGAAAGCTGTTGTTGTATTACCTCCTGCTTTTTGTGAGACATCCGCTGAAGTGAATTTAACATCTTAAGAAAACCGTCAGGCGCAAAATTGTCAACAGGTGGAATACGTTTATGTAAATTCTGGGGGGGGCGACGAAATAAGCTAAAACGCAGACTCTATAAGCAATCTAGCCCTTAGACCTCGTTGATAATACTTTCGTGTCTTGATGCAATAGCGAGTGGGGGAAACCACGGCAGTTGCTCATGGGGGAGACCCCCAAGACCGCACTGCCTCCCCAAGACCGCGCTGCATCGCTTATTAGGACCCACGTCTCATTAATTCGGTTCTAGTTCTATACAAACATCCTTGAAATTAATCCAGGTTTGACCATATAAACCAACGTAAAAACTGGACGGTGCGCGCCTCCTAGGCCGGGGAACCCGGCCTAGGGTCGCACCGCTATGTCTGAGCTCTATTCGACCAGGTTCTTTGACACGAGCCACATAGTTTTGTATTCCTTGACGTTTAATATTCTGACCATGAATAGTTGCAGAAGTGTAAGCTATGGCTATCAATAAAACTAAAGAAATAAACCGTTCACCCTCAACTTTAGCTGTCCGGCAAAATTCATCCCACACCTAATGCGTAGCATTAGGTGTGGGATGAATTTTGAACAGGGTATTATAAAATTGCTATAATATATGTACTGATAAACAAAGCCGTTCGCGAAGCGTGGCCAAAGGCCTTAAATGCTGGTTTGTCAGCCACCTACGTTCCTAAAAAATAGAACTTATGGTATTGTTCCGGCGCGGAGGGGCATCCCGTGTCGTTAATAAAGCTTACCGTGTATCCGTTCGCGCAGCGTCGGCGAAAGCCGATAGCGATGGCTGGAGTTGGTAAGAAGCCCACAGTGTAATCTTGGCCAAAGGCCACGCTACGCGAACGATTCAGTGTGGGAGTATGTCACTATTCTCTAAATACTGAGGGGGTGACAACAAGGCGTTAAATTAGACAGGGTATGGGGTGTGGGGTGTGGGGTGGGGAGAATAGAAGGGAATTTGAAGTGAACCCAGGGATAACAATCGGTCCGAAACCTGATTTAACCGTCCCGTTGCAACGTAGCCAGCTCCTGATCTTCCCCAACACCCATCACCCCACACCCCACACCCCGTAAAGTTTTTAAGGCTGTTTGTCACCCAGTCAGGAACCCCTCTTGCTAGCATGCCTATTGCCTCTTGCCAAGCGCGAGTATGTTTACAACCCAGATACAAACGCTATAGTAATGAGGTACACAGGAATTTTTACCAATTCCAAAGTTCCCTCTTTTTTATTCCCTACTCCCTACTCCCTACTCCCTACTCCCTAAAACCTAGGACTTTTTACCTCCCCTGAGTGTTCAAAAACAAATGCCAAGTTGGCATGACAAACAATACCTACTAGACTAAGCTAATAATTAGATTGACATCCCCACGGGTGAAAACCCCGTGGAGTCTGTGGTTATACTACAGCCAATGGGTTAAAACTACCTTGGCTTGAAGCCTATCAATAGACTACTAAATCCTTAGGCTATTATTAACAACCTGTAGATTAGTTTGGTGGTGGCAAAACCAATCAAAACCTCTGTTGAAAACCTCTGTTGTTTTGGTATGAAGCAGGACTGGCAACCCAAAACTAAAGTAAAGTGCCATCGCGCTCCTGTCCCTGGAAGATTTTTGAGGTTTTGCGATCGCTTAAGTAGCTTGTATCAGTAGCTTTTATCGTAAGCATTCAGCCGTCAGCCGTCAGCCGTCAGCCATTTGCATAGCGTGGCCATAGGCCAAGGCTCAAGCTACTAATGGTGCTTATTCTATTCAAAAGCACCATTAGTAGGGTACGCTATGGGCATAAACTGTTCCCGTAGCTTGGCCACAAGCCTTTAGCTGTTCGCTTAGCGTGCGCGTAGCGCATTAGCTGATACGCGACACGCTGATAGCTGAATGCTTACCTTTTATCAGTAGCTCGTCCCTAGGGAACCATGAATTGGTGCATTAATCCCGACTGTTCTAAACCTTACAATACAGAAGATACCAGATTCTGCCAAGCCTGTGGTTCGGAATTACTCTTGGCAGAACGCTATCGCGTGATTGGCTTGCTCAGTGACAAAGGTGCTTTCGGTAAGACCTATGAGGTAGTTGATCACAACAGTGATCAAAAAAGTGATCACAACACTCTCAAAGTTCTCAAAGTCTTGACTGACTATCAATCTAGAGCAGTTGAGCTGTTTGAGCAAGAAGCATGGGTTTTGAGTCAGCTGAATCATCCAGGAATTCCCAAATCAGAAGGAACGTTTATCTTCTCCTGCAGAAACAACGAGATCAGCTTAAACTGCATGGTTCTCGAATACATTGAAGGCTTAGATTTAGAGGAGTATCAGCACCAACACAAGAATCACCCCATTGACGAAACCTTAGCCTTAGAATGGCTATCCCAACTGGTAAAAATTCTCCATGTAGTCCATCAGAAGCACTTTTTCCATCGCGATATTAAACCATCCAATGTCATTCTCAGGAAGGATGGACAACTAGTGCTCATTGACTTTGGGGCTGTGCGGCAAGTCACCAACACCATCATTGCTGGCGGTAAAAACACCCAGATTCATACTCCAGGTTACGCACCACCAGAACAAGAGCAAGGCTATGCCATGCCACAATCTGACTTCTTTGCCTTGGGGCGCACCTTTGTTTATCTGCTCACTGGTAAGGAACCGATGGATCCCCTTCTGTACAATCCTGATACCAGTGAATTACTGTGGCACCGCTATGCCCCTCAGGTCTCGCCTCAACTCAGAGAATTTATTGACCAACTGATGGCTCCCTTAGTCAGTCAGCGTCCTCGGAATACTGGGGAGATTTTGCAGCACTTGGCCAAGCTTGAGCAGGTAATAAATCCACCACCCTCACGACGCCAAGTCCTATCAAAAATACTATCCACTCGCTTCAAGGGGTCTTCCATAGGTTTAAGCAATACAAGGTTAACGAGGGTATTGACTAAACGGAAATTACTCAAAGCCGCTGGTTTTGGTAGTGTCGGACTAGTATTAGCAACAGTCATTGATCAACTCTCGGACTCACCCTCCCACACCCTCACCCCTAACCAGTTGACCCTCAATTTTACTCAGGAGGTAGAAAAGGATAAGCCACTATCCCCCAGTAATCAAGAGCAAAAAGCGAAGGTCACCAATGTATCCCTACAGAACTTTGAATTTGATGTGGTCAAAGTGAATCCCCAAGGTCAGATAACCAACCGCAATCGTCATCAAGCCAAGTTTTTTAAAGAAAACTTAGGTAACGGGGTAATGCTGCAAATGGTGTCTATCCCTGGCGGTACCTTCACTATGGGTTCACCAGTTTCTAAACACTTGGTCACTGTAAAGCCCTTGTATATGGGCAAGTTTAGTGTAACTCAGGCACAGTGGAAAGTGGTTGCTTCCTTACCCAAAGTCAGTCGTGAATTGGATTCTGACCCATCCCACTTCAAAGGAGATCATCTGCCTGTGGAGCAGATATGTTGGTATGACGCTGTAGAATTTTGTGCCAGAGTATCTCAAAAAACCGGACGCACCTATCGGCTACCCAATGAAGTGGAATGGGAATATGCCTGTCGTGCTGGGAGTACCACAAAATTTCACTTTGGTCAAGCAATTACCACCAATTTGGCTAACTACGATGGTCATCAGACTGACACTGATGGTTCACAGCCAAAAGGTATCTTTCGAGAGAAAACTACGACGGTGGGGAGTTTTAAAGTAGCTAACGCCTTTGGGCTATACGATATGCATGGCAATGTCTGGGAATGGTGTGCTGACCATTGGCATGAAAATCACCAGGGTCCTCCATCGGATGGCAGTGCGTGGCTAAGCAATAATGAGGATCGGGATCGGTTACTGCGAGGAGGGTCTTGGCTCAACAGTTCCGGCTACTGCCATAGTGATTATCGCAATTTCAATAGTCCGGATGTTACATATATCTCCTTTGGTTTTCGGGTAGTTTGCGATTTGATTTAAACTTTAGCAAAGGGAATAGGGAGCAGGGAGCAGGGAGCAGGGAACAGGGAAAAAAAAATTATCACAATTCCTACACGGATTGCTATTTCAATCTAAACTTTTGATCTAAACTGCACCATTAACGCAACAGTTTGTTTGTAGAAAGTTTCTTTATCTTCACCGTTGACAGTCAACCGTCAATTGTCAACCGTTAACAAAACCTGGTTAACACAAACCTGGTTAACACAAGACCGAACTAGACTTGGTAGTCACTCCATTACCACTGTCTTCTAAATTCTCAATAAAATGACTCCAAGGTTCTGTGTAAGTTTCTGTGTAAGTTCTCGAAAAATCTAGAATAGGAGTTTCTTGTGCTGACCCAATCCAACCACTCACTGGAGAAATTAACGGGAAAAGCCACTCATAGTAACTCTGGGGAAACGGAGTACTAGATAGTTCCATGATGCTCTTATAAAATAGCCCAAACGTCTCTGGGTCAATTTTGTGCTTCTGGACAGCAACTTGGATGAATTCCTCTGGACTCAAGCCTACATAACTTTGGCAGATTGTCACCCAATTCTTTAATCGTCGCCTGGCCTTTAAGCTCAGTGAAATAAATTTCACTCCCTTGAGTTCCTCAAATTTAGGAGACTGATTTAACACCTCCTCTAGGCCGGTGGTATCCGTCGAACCACTGAATTCCATTTGCAACCGTTTAGCGATCGCTAAATTAATCTCAACTAATTGCTCTACTGGTCGCCACTGAAGCTCTGTCAAAATTTGCTCCATGGAAATAGGTGGTTTCAAAGTAGAGGAACTCGATTTCTGGTTCCGTTCAATCGCTTCGATCGGGTTTTCCTCACTTACCAAGAAGCTGATCAACTCTTCCGTTGTCCAACCAATACCTTTAGCCAGCCTCTCTAGCTTCTCTAAGCTAGGAGTGTTATCACAATTCATCCAATTTGTCAAGGTGTTGTTAGTGACATTGACTTGCCTAGCAAGTTCCCGGACACTACCCAATTTTTGAGCCAGTACCTTAATCAATTGACTTAGCCTTTGGTGAATTTTGCTGTGTTTTAAGGAAGTGTCTTTAGCTGTGTCCAATTTTTTTACCACTCTGTTCTGGTGAAATAATCTAACACTTCCGGATCCGGTAAGTGTGGGGTAAGCATATGCGCTACGAGCACGCTATGCGAACAGCCGTCAGCTATCAGCCGTCAGCTTATTTTATTCAAAAGCACCGAGTAGAAATTGACCCTAGCTGGCAACAATGCGATCGCATAACGGGAAGCGAAGCGCGTCCATACCACCATCCTGCCCAAACATGAATGGACCATCGCTAATCTTCTCGGTGAAAACTCAGTGGCAACTCCCCCCTGGGCAAAAGAGTATCTTACGTATAATCACTGTTGTCCAATATTTTTAACAAAACTAGGATAGTTGTGAAAAGGGTTGAACATCTACATCACATCTACACCATATGTTAAAGCATCAGAACTGGGAGAAAAGGGTAACCGCTAAGCAAAGCAATACCCTTGCTCAGGAAAATCAGCAACTCAAAATTAAGCCAGATAAGTGCTACATTCCCATGACAAGTGGCCACGGTGGTTCTTCAACGTTAGTCCGTTGGAAGCAGAAAGTCACTACACAGAAAGTCACTACACAGAAAGTCACTACACAGAATCGAGTGAATTTCTCGAGCTACCCACTGTGCCCTCCCCGCTACACCAAACCCGAGAAGCCTGTAGCTCCCCAAGAACAATTAAGTAACTTACAAGAAACCTGTGGTAAAATCATTCATCTACTCTGTACATCTGACTATGGGAAACTGACTCAAGATGAATTGAACAGGAAGTGCCGGTATTCAGAAGAGCGACTTGTCCAAGGACTGAAACAGCTTGAGCTTGAAAAGGTAATTGAGTTCAAGTGGGGCATGTGGGTGATCATTAATCACCAACCCATCTGTCCTAAATGCGGTCTCAAAACTCGTGTAGTTAATTCTGCCTTGACACCAGGGAAAATTAAATCAATTTGTTCAACATGTCTCGAGTTAAAGCGTATTCAGTCAAAATTGCCGTTTTGATGAACTGCACCAAATTCTTAAAGGGTGGAGTGCTTTGTGAGGAGAATGAACAGCGAAAGCTGCCAAAAAATGGACAATGGAAAATGAACCATCCACAAGCAGCTATTGGGTAATGGGATTTTCACCTGTAGCCCGTGGTCATCCAGGAAAACAGTCTCAAAAACTGCTGACTCGAGATCTAGCAATCTAATTTGAGGTCTGAAACCTCTTAGGTGCGCTTGACCTTGGCGAATTAAATTCGCCACGGGTCGCACCTGATGATGGGGTAATCAGGTGATGGGGAGGAAGTTGATAATAATGTATCCTGTAGCAGTCCTATCCAAATCTGGTCAACCATTAGTTGGATGGAGCATTCCTCCCCTCCTAACTCTACGAGTTTAGGCGGAATATCCAGCTGCAATTTTTGATCAACGAAAAACCATGCATCGCCCAATTTACCTAGACTGCCATGCCACAACACCTATGGATGAACGGGTGCTTGAGGCAATGTTACCCTACTTCACTGAGCATTTTGGCAATCCATCCAGTATCAGCCATACCTATGGCTGGGAAGCTGAAGCAGCGGTGAAACAAGGGCGTCAGATTCTGGCAGATGCTATCCATGCCACACCGGTCGAGATCATTTTTACTAGTGGTGCCACAGAGGCTAACAATCTAGCTATTAAAGGAGTGGCTGAGGCTTATTTGAGTAAAGGACGTCACCTGATTACCGTACAAACTGAACACAATGCTGTTCTTGACCCCTGTCACTATTTAGAAACCCTAGGGTTTGAGGTGACATTTCTACCGGTAAAAGATGATGGACTAGTGGATTTAAGCCAGCTAGAGCAGGCTTTCCGTCCTGATACGATTTTAGTGTCAGTGATGGCAGCCAATAATGAAATTGGAGTGTTGCAGCCATTGGCCGAGATTGGGGATCTTTGTCGCCAGCACAATGTACTCTTCCATACAGATGCTGCCCAGGCTATTGGCAAAATCCCCTTGGATGTGCAGTCGATGAAGATTGATTTAATGTCCTTGACAGCCCATAAAATTTATGGACCAAAGGGCATTGGGGCTCTCTATGTCCGGCGTCGTAACCCCAGAGTAAGGCTTGCACCCCAGCTCCATGGCGGTGGACATGAACGAGGGATGCGTTCTGGCACACTTTATACCCCTCAGATTGTGGGGTTTGCTAAAGCTGTAGAACTGGGGTTAGAAGAACAACCTTCAGAATCCCAACGGTTGATGGAACTGCGGGAAAGTCTTTGGACGACTCTCTCTAGACTAGAAGGTATCCACATCAATGGTCATCCTACCCAGAGATTGTCCGGAAACCTTAACATTAGTGTGGAGGGAGTAGATGGCGCAGCCCTGCTGCTAGGATTACAGCCTGTGGCAGCCGTTTCTTCTGGCTCGGCTTGTTCCTCGGCAACTGTAGCTCCTTCCCATGTACTATTAGCCCTAGGACATCCGGAAAATCTGGCTTATGCCTCGATCCGGTTTGGAATTGGACGCTTTAATACCATGGCGGAAATTGAGCAGGTGGCTGAGCATACGCTCACAACCATTCAGTCTCTGCGCCAATCTCAAGCTGTCAAAATTAATTGAACAAAATTGTTGAGCGCAGTCCCTAGCCATATTTTAGAATTAGGGTGGGGACGTTAATAGATCTTTTCTATTAGCGAAAGAATCCCCAACTATAATCTTTGACTTAGTTCGGGTGCGTTCAATTTGAGTTTCGCTTGAGTTATCGAAGGAGAGAGTTTGAGAGGGAAAAGAATACCCCGTCCTCTTAGGTCAGGGATGAATTTTCGCGCCTAAGCGTGGTGTTAATATAAGAAATAAGGGTCTCAAAAAAACTGGGTATTGACCCTACCCGGCTACCCTTGGTGCAAGGGAAAGTTACGCCCAGGTCGAGAACAATCTATTAGGTTGTGCCTGGGAATCCCCATTCCTGCGACGGATGGGGAAGTTCAACAAAAGAATTGATATGCTATGATTGAAGCTAGCTAAGGCTGTGTGAAAATTCACCGTTAGCAGTCCGGCAGGGTTAGTAAACAGCTAGAGAAAATGTCGCAGAGTCTACCAAAAACTCTTATTATTTGTTAGACTTAAATTAGGGTAACACCGACAGGGATTATTATGTAACTTAAATTAAAGCCGAAAACCAAGGGTTTAATAGTTGCGCTCTCTATCCCGGTGTTATAACTTTTTTGACATTTTTATGGCCCTCGCGGGATATTCCGTCAGAGCTTTGGGAGATACCCCCTGGATGCGAAAGCATCTTGCATTGGCGGGCTAGGATCTGCCTTGGTAGATTCTGGTACCTAAAAAGTATCGGTTAACCAAGACAGGACAAACCAATTCGTCGTCAATCTCTCAATGGTAGGGCGGGAATCGTCAAAACCCCAGTCAGAAAGACAAGTGGGAAACCTAGGTGCGCTTGACCTTGGCAAATTAAATTCGCCACGGGTCGCACCTCTTGAGTAGGCGAATCAACAGGGGATCAGGACATAACACATCCCCAAAAAGGCAAGCATTTGTGCCTCTTAACCCTATATCTAAGCAGCTTTGCTGCTGAAACAGGGAAATTCAGGAGATATAGACAGAAACCCTGAAGAATATCCTGACGTCTGGTCAGGAAATAGTCAAGCTAATAAAAAATCAGAACTTTTGGATAGATTGGTACCAACTGGGTAGTTTGTGGTAAATCCCGAACAATGCCGATAAGGGTTAAACTGACTGTCAGCTATGGGAGCTGTCGTTAGCAAAAGCCATCTAAAATAACCGATTTTGGCATAGGTGCGCTTGATCTTGGCGAATTAAATTCGCCACGGGTCGCACCTCTTGATGGGGGGCGTGGCTTAACCTCCATTCTTGTATCGGTTCTATCGGTGGCAAATTAATCCGTTGTCTCTATTTCAGAGTGCGACTGGGTAGAGATAGGGGTTGACGACTGTTAATCAAAATCCGTAGAAAATCGGTTAAAACTAGTTAAACCCACAAGAGTCACGCGACTAACTTGTCAGGCTTAACATCCCCCGAAGTCCCTACGGGATTATAGGAAGGACGAGGCAGATTGCGAGACAATTATACATAGGTGCCCTTGACCCATTAAGAATTAAATTCGCCACGGGTCGCACCTGTGGAAGCGATTAACAAGTAATGCTCAGAGGCTCTTTGAGTCGAAAGAATAGTGAGCTGTGCCGTGCAGCCATTACTGGTTGAACCAGTAAGAAAAATTGAGCTATTTCAATTTTCTTAGGTGCGCTTTCCGTATTAAGAATTAAATTCGCCACGGGTCGCACCTACAGTTGGGTTCTCACGGTCAGCTAGCTAGGTTAAAAGCTGTATGAAGCAGTTGTGGAAAAACTCAAGTTAATCAGAAATTTGCGACTTTGTGGCAGAAGATCCTACTGGAACGGGAGTCTTAAAGTGGAGAACCAATGTCGCGCCTCCAAGTGGTACAATCAACAGAGCCGCTACAATCCCATTCACCAAACCACGAAACCCCCTGTCAGCACCCCCCTCTAAACAGACGGGGCTTCGAGACAGTTTCAGGGCCATTGACTACAGCCATTGACTACTCTCGCTCAAACAATGAGCAAAAAAATAGTCTAGTTATTCATAGTCTATTTATTAGTCTCTGTGGCCGATCAGTTTAATGGCAGTAAATCACCGAACATTTCAGACCTAGAAATAGAGTACGACTCCTATCGTTAACTGTAGGACTAAGCGTACTACGAAGTTTTGAGGAAATTGCATGCCAAAGCAAATTATTATTGCAGAGCAACATCAACTTGCTGCTGTATTTTGGGAAGATCAAATTCAAGAACTAGTAGTTGCCACCGGTAATCACCAGGTCGGTGATATTTATCTCGGCATTGTAGAAAATGTATTACCGGGTATTGATGCAGCATTTGTCAACATTGGGGATCCTGATCGCAATGGTTTTATTCATGTGACAGACCTAGGACCATTGCGCTTGAAACGCCGCTCTGGTGCGATCACCGAACTGCTGACTCCCCAGCAGAAGGTGTTGGTGCAAGTGATGAAAGAACCGACTGGTAACAAAGGGCCAAGGCTCACAGGTAATATTAGCTTACCCGGTCGCTATTTGGTGTTGATGCCTTATGGCCGAGGAGTGAACTTGTCTCGGCGGATTAAGAGCGAAAGTGAACGCAATCGCCTCAGAGCTCTAGCAATTCTAATCAAACCATCGGGCATGGGAGTGCTGGTGCGCACCGAAGCCGAAGGCAGAGCCGAAGAAGCCATTATGGAAGACTTGGAAAACCTGCAAAGACAATGGGAAGCTGTCCAGCTCGAAGCAACGTCTACCAGAGCACCAGCCCTACTTAATCGGGATGATGATTTTATTCAGCGTGTCCTCCGGGATATGTACACTGCTGATGTTAATCGGATTGTGGTGGATTCTAGTACTGCAGTCAAACGGGTTAAACAACATTTGTTGAGCTGGAGCGGAGGTCAAGCACCAGAGGGGGTCTTGATTGACCATCACCGCGATCGCATGCCAATTTTGGGATATTTCCGGGTCAATGCTGCAATTCGAGAAGCCCTCAAGCCAAGAGTAGATTTACCCTCTGGTGGCTACATTATCATTGAACCTACCGAAGCTTTAACTGTAATTGATGTGAACTCTGGTTCCTTTACCCGCTCAGCTACAGCACGGGAAACGGTTCTGTGGACTAACTGTGAGGCAGCAACAGAAATTGCCCGGCAGCTGCGCCTACGTAACCTAGCTGGGGTGATCGTTGTTGACTTTATTGATATGGACACTAGGCGGGATCAGTTGCAGGTTCTCGAACACTTCAATCAAGCCTTAAAAGAGGACAAAGCCCGACCCCAGATTGCCCAGCTTTCGGAACTTGGCTTAGTTGAACTGACTCGCAAGCGCCAAGGGCAAAATATTTACGAGTTGTTTGGTAAAACCTGTGCTACCTGTGGCGGGTTAGGACATCTGGTACATCTTCCCGGTGAAGTGGAAGCAGAAGCACTAGAGACCTTAGCACCGATCCCGTTACCGACGGAGCGAAGCATTCCAGAGTTCCCCGAACCCGTAGACTTATCTCCTGAGAATGATAATGAGTTGGACTTGCTCAATCACCCCAGTTATCAGGAACGGGGAGCGGTAAATAATCGCCGCCGCCGCCGCCGTCGTATTGATGACCCCGTGATTAGGGAAGAACCAATTACTAGGGGAGTCAACAGGGTGATCTCTGTCTCATCCAACTTTGATGCCATCACAGAACCCGAGGTATCCAGCTCAGGAGTAGAAAAACCTCAGCTAGTCAAATTTGCTCAAGAAAAGGAACCACCAGAATTGGTCAGGGTTGAAATGAGCCCAGAAGAACAAGATGTTTATGCGTTAATGGGCATTTCCCCTATACTACATTTAGACCGAGAGGTCAAAGATCCTAGGTCAGCAATTATCTCAGTGTTACTGCCGGGAGAAAAAATCGAGGATAATGAAGAAGAATTATCCAATACAACTACCGATTCAACTACCGATTCAACTAATAGTCAATCCTCCATCGACGATCAGCTAGAGTTAGACGAATCGGACTTGGTGCAATCTACTGCTGCCACACCAATTCCAGAAACTGGATCTGATCAACTCAGTACTACCAATGGCACCATTAATAGTCCCCCCATAGTGCGCCGCCGCCGTCGCCGTTCTTCAGCATTGGATAAATGACAACCGACAAAGTCACTGAAGTGTGTGAGTTACCGGATCAATCCGATACTCCCTCTTTAGTGGCTGGGGTAGATGAAGTAGGGCGAGGTGCCTTATTTGGTCCAGTTGTGGCAGCAGCAGTGATTTTACCTGTATCTGTCTTGCCACAACTGGCTCTAGCTGGCGTTAAAGATAGTAAACAGTTGTCCCGGAAGCGACGTCAAAGGCTGTCTGAAGAAATTCAGGGATTGGCACTGGATTGGACTATTGGTTATTCCACTAGTGCAGAAATTGACCAGCTCAATATCTTACAGGCTTCATTGTTAGCTATGAAACGGGCTGTGCTTAAATTAAAAGTTAAGCCCGATCTTTGTCTGATTGATGGGTTACACGGGTTGCCAGATTTACCCATACCACAACAGAATATGGTAAAGGGGGATCAGCGATCGCTAAAGATTGCAGCAGCCAGTATTGTAGCCAAGGTGTGGCGTGATGATTTAATCATTCGTCTAGCTGCCAAGTATTCAGAGTATGATTTGACAGCCAACATGGGCTATGGTACCAAAAAGCATCGGTTAGCACTGCAAAAATACGGACCATGTCGGCTGCATCGCATGTCCTTTAGTCCCTGTAGCCAGGCAAATAAACAATTAAATTAACAATTAACCTAAGCATTCAGCTATCAGCCTATCCGCTACGCCCACGCTAAGGGAACAGCTATCAGCTTATGGGAGTTACCTCCCAGGGTCGAAGCCTGTGCCACAAAGCACCTCAAGTAGCGTGAGCCTTTAGCTGACGGCTGACGGCTGACGGCTGACGGCTGACGGCTGAATGCTTACAAATTAACAATCAACAATCAACCAAACCGATAACCCTTACCATAAACTGTATGGATCAGGGGGACGGAACCCTGAACTTCGATTTTGCGGCGTAACAAACGAACTAGAGCAGCTAAATTGTTACTTTTTGGGATTTCCTCGGATGGCCACAAATGTTGATAAATTTGCTTGTGGGATAATAATATACCAACATGGCTCATGAAGTACGCTAGCAGTTGGCTTTCTTTTTCCGATAGCTCAATTGGGCGTCCGTGGCGATAAGCAATTTGATTGTTTAGGTCTAATTCTATTTGTCCAACCTGTAACCGCTGGCTGGGATTGGCATCAGTCGCAGCAGAACGCCGAAGCAGAGCCCGGACTCTAGCGAGTAACTCCCGCAGTTCAAATGGTTTAACTAGATAGTCATCAGCACCAGCATCTAATCCCATGACTCGGTCATCTACAGTGTCCTTAGCGGTTAGAAAAAGAACTGGGGTAGTGGTGTCATGCGATCGCATTTGTTGGCAAATTTCTAACCCAGAAATGTGCGGTAGCATCCAGTCTAAGATTAACAAGTCATAAGCCCCTTGGGATGCTAACTCATTTCCTGACGCCCCATTATAAGCCACATCTACAGTGTAACCTTCACGAGTTAATACCCGAGACAGGGGGTCAGTCAGCTCAATTTCATCATCTACTAAAAGGATACGCATTGATTTTGTTGATAGTTGACGGTTGACGGTTGACTATCAACAAAATTATAGGACTTACGCGGCAACTCTATCTGTAGAGTGGGTTATTAACGAGCTCTACTACCTGTAGTGAATACCCAATTCATTGATAGATGGGATCAGCTACTTCATATACTCTTATAGTTAAGATAAAGTTAATCAAAGGCTAATTATAATTTAACGGCTCGAAAAACAAACCAGTATGGCTTGGGCATTGGTTACAGGTGGGAGCAAAAGGATTGGTAAAGCGATCGCAGGGGAATGAGTCGCAGATTTGTCAGGCTGTTCGCTATTTGCTCTCTAATCAATTTGTTACCGGACAGTTATTATTTGTGGATGGCGGTCAACATTTGTAATAAACTGTAAGCCCCCGCTTTTTAATTAGAACTGATAACTGATCAGCTAATGTGCATTTAAATTGGTTATTACCCGTTCCCAGATCCGCTGTTCCCTGTTCCCTTTGAGCAATTTAGGTATCCCAATCTAAATGCTGAACAGCTTAACTGATAACTGATAACTTATCGCTAACGGCTGATAGCTGACGGCTGATAGCTGACGGCTGATAGCTTAAAAATTAATCAAGACTAGATACATCAAAGATATGACACAACTTACTGATATCACATCAATAAAAGTTAATGATTTCGGAAGTATAAAACAAGACAGTTATGTTGAAGCGCTGCTGGAAATAAAAAATTTAAGACTCAGGACGATAATTGGCTTTAATGACTGGGAAAGAAAAACTAAACAAGATGTAGTGATTAATATTAAGGCTGGCTTTACCCCTGGAAATTCTACAAAAAGCGATTGGCCGTAGGCCACGCTACGCGAACGCGTTGAAGATACCCTAAATTATAAAACCCTAACCAAGCGTGTGATTAAAGCAGTGGAATAAAGCCAGTTTAATTTACTAGAAACGCTAACCCAGATGATTTTAGATATTGTAATGGAAAATCCCCGGATAGTATGGGCTAAGGTAAAATTTGATAAACCTTTTGCTTTGCGATTTTTCGATTCTGTGTCTATATAATTGATTGCTAAACGATGAATGAAGTGGTAGTGAATGAAGTAGTAGTAAGTGTTGGATCTAACATTGAACCTGATAAAAATGTAAAATTAGCAAAATATAACTTATCAAGAACCGATAATTTTGTCAATCAATCTCGCTTTTATATAACAAAACATATAGGCTTTACTGAGTAACATAATTTTCTAAATGGTGCCTTTTAAATCCATACAGAATAAGGTTTTGATACCTTTCGTCAAAAACTTAAACAAGTCGAAATTGACCAAGGTCAAGCGCACCTAAGGACATGATGGGGTTGGTGATAATTTGAGGAGCACGGGCTTCTATAATTGAGCTTCTACCGGTATAGTTGATCTGATCAGTGAACTAATTTACCCCCTCCCAAAGCTCCCGAAGCTCCCCATATGATTACCATCGCATTACCCAAAGGCGCACTCCTAAAAGACAGCATCAAGCTACTGCAATCCGTTGGCTTAGACTTTAGTGCCTTCCTAGACTCCTCCAACCGCCAACTCCAGATTCAAGACCCCAGTCAAACTGCTCAAGCTCTACTGGTACGAGCTCAAGATGTACCGGTTTACGTGGAATATGGTCAAGCTCAGTTGGGGATAGTTGGTTACGATGTGCTACGGGAAAAAACCCCGGCAGTGGCTACCTTAGGTGACTTACACTTTGGTTATTGTCGGATGTCATTGGCAGTTCGTGCAGCTAGCTCTTATCTAAGCCCTTTGGATTTGCCAGCTCATGGTCGCGTAGCCTCCAAGTTTGTTCACTGTGCTCGGGAATATTTCAATAACCTGGATTTGCCAGTAGAAATTATCCCGCTCTACGGTTCTGTTGAACTTGGTCCGATTACCGGGATGTCGGAGGCAATTGTGGATTTGGTGTCCACAGGTCGTACCTTGAAAGAGAATGGCTTGATTGAAATTGACATTTTGTATGAGAGTACAGCACGACTGATTGCCCATCCCATCAGTTATCGCCTCAATATTGATGGTATGAACAATTTGATTGAGCAGATTCGAGACTTGACTAAGGTCAGCCCTGAGTCTTTAGTGAGTTAGTTATGAGTCTTTAGTCAGTAGGGTGCCTTATTAACGCACCCTCATAAGTAGAGTTATTGCCTAAGTCCTGTAGAGTTGTTTAATCTACACTTTTACAAAGTAATGCGATACTTCTAATATATCAGAAACGACAGACAAAGAATCAGAGTGATTAACTAATAAAGTCTCAATTTCATTCAAAATAGTTGGAAATCTATCTTTGAAGTATAGCATTTTTTTATAAAATTAGTAATCCTCATCTTCATCCTATCCTTTATACCCATAGTTGACTATAGACTGTTCCCTGACTAGACACTTTAGGGAATTGTATGGATAAGTCCCGCTAAACAGTTTTCCTGATACTGCGCCATTAGCACTGCTAATTGTCATGGGCACTCAAGATTTGTTCTCAACTGTGTGCTCATAATCATCTCAACTAAACGAGGCTCAAGATGAAGGTAAAAAATACGTTAATTGCTGCTGCAACTGCTATGGTTTTCGCTTTTGCTTCAGGGTTAAATGCTCAAGAACCAGTTATTGGTGATATCAACACCGCATCAGAATTTATTACCTCGGCAATTCAAGCCTTAGCTTCTAACAAGCAAATTATTAATGAGTGCGGTAAAGAGTTAATAATTGAAGATATGACGAGTGTTACTCAAGATTTACTTAATATCGAAGCCTACCCTACACTAGGAGAAATTCAATACAGGATTTCCTTCACACCTGGAGCTAATACTAATCCTAGCTACTGTGCTGGTAGCTTCAAGAGTCGCATGAAGTTAAAATTCAACGGGCGATACCTTAATCCTAGGGGTGCAGAATTATTGTCTACTCCCAACACTTATGAATTTCGACTAATGGTACCAGGTCAAGAGAATTCTGAATTATGAATGCCGAAATTGAAGATAGTAATACATTAATACAGTATTAATACAGTACTCCAGGTTACTCTACAAACATCTTTACAATAAAAGAGGTAAACCCTGTAGAGTATGGCATGGACTGGCAAGAGATATCTGGTAACTGGGTTTTAATCCCCAATCGTCCCACTGGGATAATCCATTTCCTGGGTGGGGCGTTTATTGCGACAGCTCCCCAAGTAACCTACCGATTGTTACTGGAAAAATTAGCAGATCAACGGTATGCAGTGATTGCGACACCGTTTGTGAATACCCTCGACCATATTGCGATCGCACGAGATGTACTCAACCGCTTCGAGACTACTCTCAATCGTTTACAGGTAACCAATGTTTTCCGGAAACGGTATCTACCCATCTATGGTATCGGCCACAGCATGGGGTGCAAACTACACTTGTTGATTGGCAGCCTCTTCAGTGTAGAACGAGCTGGTAATATCTTGATTTCCTATAACAACTATTCCGCTGACCGTGCTATCCCCTTTGTGGAACAGTTAAACCTCAATCCTGTCTTTCAGGTTGAGTTTACTCCTTCACCCCAAGAAACTAACTATCTGATTACTCAACGCTATCAAATCCAGCGTAATTTACTGATTAAATTCACTGATGACGAGATTGACCAAAGTGTTAGCTTGACCCAAGCCTTACAGAAACGTTTTCCAAATATGGTTGCTCTACAGCGGATACCAGGAAATCACTTAACACCTTTAGGGCAAGATGTCACCTTAAACCCAGGATCAGTGTTTACCCCATTGGATGCCGTAGGTCAGTGGGTCAAGCAAGAAGTCTATCGCGATTTAAATCGGTTGCAACGAGAAATTTTGCGATGGTTAAATCCTCTAGCAGTGGCCTAATGTTGTTCGCGAAGCGTGGCCAATAGGCCAAGGTTATTCTGTTGAAGGTTATTCTGTTGAAGTGCCGTAGGGTGCGTTAGGGACCGGCTCACCCGGATTTTTGGCCTATGGGCCAGGGTATGACAGCCGGTCCCGTAACGCACCACGATCAGCCATCGGTTGAAGGTTATTCTGTTGAAGGTTGTTCGCGTAGCGTGGCCAAAGGCCAATGTTGTTCGCGTAGCGTGGCCAAAGGCCAAGGTTGTTCGCGTAGCGTGGCCAAAGGCCAAGGTTAAATGTTGGACTAGGATAAGGTTTGGTCAGACTCTAGCACTGTGGTAGATTCCGACAACGGAACAGTTTTCTGTGAACTGGAACAATCACTATCGGGGATGGTTTCCTCCTCTAGCACTGTGGTAGATTCCGACAACGGAACAGTTTTCTGTGAACTGGAACAGTCACTATCGACCATGGTTTCCTGTGGTGCTGGCACGGTGGAAGCCTCAGATTCTAGCGCTACGGATGACTTAGGGCTACTAAACGAGAATGTTGCCAAGGTTTTGGTTAAAGGTTTCAGTGCTTCTAATACCTCCTGAGCCGACTGATAGCGACTTCGGAAGCTATAGCGCACCATTTTGTTGACCACTGTAGCTAATTCAGGACTGACCTGTGCCTTATCGAGCCAAATTACTTCTCCAGTTATGGGATCTGTGGGTAATTTGCTAGGAGTTATGCCAGTAAGCGATCGCACAGCAATCATACCTGTGGCATAAATATCACTGTTAAATCTTGGACTACCCACAGCTTGTTCATTAGGCATATAACCTTTAGTACCAATGCCCACCGTGAACTTAGTCAAATTTCGTCTTGGATGCAATTGATTAGTAATTTCTTTAACAGCGCCAAAGTCAATTAGCACCAGCTTCTGATCTGATTTGCGCCGAATTAGATTATCAGGTTTAATATCTCGGTGAATCACACTGTGACTATGGACAAACTGCAATACCTGTAGAATATCTACCACTATCCCAATGACGTTGGCTTCAGGAAGAGGTTTCGGTAGTAACTCATTGCTGAGAGGATGACCATTAATGAACTCTTCAACTAGATAAAATTCTTGATTTTCATCAAAATAGGCTAACAGCTCAGGGATTTGGTGATGTTTGCCCAACTTTTCCAGAATTTCTGCTTCCGTTTGAAATAACCGTCGAGCCAGTTGCCAGTGTTGAGGATTATTGCTAGCAGGTTTGAGCTGCTTGACCACACAGGTCGGATTTCCCGGTCGCTGGGTGTCTTCAGCAATAAAGGTTTCGCCAAATCCTCCGGCACTAAGTCGTTTGATGATTTGATAGCGTCCACTTAACTTAGTCGCTAATAGTTCCTGTTCCCTCTCCTCCAGCAAATTCCTTAAATCATCCTGTCCAGAGATAATTTCTTGGACAATGGGCGCAGAAACGTAATGTTTAAGAGTTTGGCGTAGTTGCTGTTTGTTCTTCAGGTCTTGAATTGCTCCCATAGCGCTACAGAAAATACCACTGAGAGTCATGCTAACTAAAGGCACTGCTGTAGGTAAAATTAGCCCCTCATACACGAAAAATAGATAACTGATTCCTCCCCAAGTGATTACCCCGAGCACTGTCCAGCCTAGGCAAACTTGCCATCGCTTAATCCGACTGAATAAGTACCTGACGACAGTAACCCCTAAGAAGATCAACACTCCTCTGTGGATAGGATTGGGAATTGCTTGGACAATGGCACGACCTTCGAGTAGTGTTGCGATCGCATTAGCATTAATTTCCACCCCAGCCATTCTGTCGGACACAGGAGTGCGATGAAAATCTGGTAATGAGCTAGCAGTTGCTCCAATTAACACAATCTTGTCTTGGAAATACTTACCATCTTCTAGGCGAGTGTGCCAGCGATTATCGTCTAAGACATACCAGAAGGGAATAGATGGAAATACATCCGAACCGTAGAAGAAAATATTCTCTGATTTGGGTTTCGTCCTCAGTCCTGAGTCTTGAGCAGCTGCCTTCGCGTAGCGTGGCCTTTTGGCCAAGGTAGCCTCGTTAAAGGAAGGTACTGTAAAAATCAGCTGATTAGATGTTTCTGCCAATTCTGGATTATTCTTAGCCCAAACTTTGGGATACTGATTGGCTAGACTATAGATTCTGCCATCCGGCTCAACGGGATAATTAATCGAACCTACAGATAGCTGGGGTGTCTCAAACAAAGAATTTGGCTTAACTAGCTTGATAGTCTCACCTTCAACAGTTTCGTAAGTCTCATACATAGCGGCCAGAGTAACCCTTTCGCCATAGTTTTGGAGCACCTGTCTCAACCGTTGATCATCTGCCTCACCGTAACTACTGGGACTATCTAACACAAGACTAACCGCGACAGACCTAGCTCCAGCAGCCATCACACGCTCAATCGCTGTAGCATAAGCAGCTCGTTTCCAGGGCCAGCTTTTGATAAGTTCTAAATCAGTTAGTGCTTGAGTCTCATCATTATAATAGGATTGATTTAAATTCAGAGACTCCTCATCAATTGCCAAAATCACTATATTGTCTGGGGGAGTCACCGGACCCCTAAGTTGGAAAAACCAAGCTTGGGTTTGTCTTTCCATCCGTTGCACTCCCTCCCAATCCCGAGCCGTTGAAATTGCTCCGAATAGGGGAAAAAAAACAGCTAGTAGAAAACCTAATCTAGCTGGATTTAACGGAGTGTTATGCTGTGATAATGTATCTTTATTTGTAGAAATATCTGTATACTGAGTTGGTGTATGGGAAGGAATAATCTTCCCGAACCACCCCCTAGGATTAATAAACATTTTGAGTATTTTACTCGTTTCTTATCTATAGTATCGAAGCAAATTTATTAGCTGTATAAAGATTATTAAAGCCTGTTTAAAAAGTTGATTAAGGAATAACCCAAACAGGACTTACGCCAAACTGGAAACCAAACTCTATAAATAGTAGGGTGCCTTAATAAGGCACCCTACAGGTAGCTTTACTGCGTAATATCATGTCCGGGAGCATTGGTATTGTAAAGCTTCGGTAATCGGTAATTGGTAATCGGTAATAACTAATGGCTAATGGCTAATGGCTAATGGCTAATGGCTAATGGCTAATACCAATTTTGGAAATTACGGCTACACATAAATTTCATCTCCCCATCTCCCCATCTCCCCATCTCGCCACACTCCCTACTCCCTACTCCCTACTCCCTATTCCCTAAAACCATTGAGAACTGCTATAAATGAAATTGGTATTACGTCATACCAACCCGTTTAGTTCTTAGAGTAACGTTAACCCCTTCCGTGGATTGCTCCAATACTAATAATGGCGTTGGTTTTGCCTTTTGATCCCAACGCATGCAAACAATACGTCCTTGAATAGTTGGTTGCCAGGTATCATTTTCCGCATCTGGACTAAGAAATGTTTCAATACAGTCAATAATTTGGCTAACAGTTGCCGAGGTGCGTTGAGTTGGTAATTTCATTAACTTAACTTGAATGCGGAAAAGCACTCCCACACTGCGTTTACCTCGAATTTCAGTCTCGTACTTAACATCAAATATTTCATTAATTTGACGACCTGACGTACTAGCAACACCGATAACATTTCTAGAGTCTTGAGTAGGTCGTAATGCTATACTGATTAACTGTTTTATTCGAATTTTAATTTGATTGATAACTGCAAAGTGGAATACCTCTTCTTCCATTCGCATTCTGAGGTAGTCCAGATTAAATTCCCGGGAGTGAACCAAATCGGGATTGGATTCCATTTTCCGGATGGTATTAAGCGCCAGCTTTAACTTTTTTCGGAGATCAGCAGTTTTATACTGCTCCAATTTGAGCTTTTTGTCCCTATCCTTGAATTGCAGCTTACCATACACTACTAATCCAATCACCACTAAAACTAGTCCAATAGACACAAAAATCCAATGATTCAAATTCCCAAGTTGCCCAGCAGAGGCAGACGTCTTGGGAATGGTAGATGGAGGTGAAGATGCAATTTTCACAGGTACAGAAACCTGAGTCCGTGATTCTCTGAAGATGAGATGATGGGACATAATCACTATCGAATAAAACTCAAAACCTCTTAACTAGGATTACCTTAGCGTGGATATCGTAAAAAATTTGTAAGCACCTGCTACTATTCGCTTCTGAAGCAGTTAGTCAGAGACAAATGCTAATTCGCAGTATCTACATATAGATGGTTATTTGATAGATGGTTATTTGATAGGTTTTTGTTTGACTAAGGCTTTGGATTTAACTCTATCATAGAGCTGGTATTTTATCTTACTCCAGTAGGTTAGGTCTCCGTCTTAGGGTGACTTATTCCCTTTGAGGTTTATATGTCCGTTTTTATTCCAGGAGACTGGCTTCAACGCCCTTTTGACTAATTCCTTAGCCGAGTGACGGTTCTGCTTTTCTCCTGATTGAAGACTTTGAAGGCACGGTTTCTAAGGAACCAGAGGGAGTGTCTTGCACTGTCCATTTTGCAGGAGCGGTGATCAGTTCGCCATCCTTTTAGAATTGGTGCAAGTTTTTCTGCCTTTATCTTAGCTGCATAATTCGACTTGTTGACAATGTTTTTGAATTTCTTTCGGAAGCCTTTGTCCTTCTCCTGAGAAGGAGTGCTACGGAACTTCCGTTGTTCGGTGCAGGGGTGGAGCTTCCAGCCATATCCATCCATCGGTGATTAGTTTCGATTAGTTAGTCTTTGGGTACTAACCTATATCATAACCTGGTGTTCGCCACCAGTTTCTAGCTATAAGGAGGTACACTAGCTCAACCAATCATCCAGAGGTTTTCCTCAGCAGAAGCGTCCCAAGGATATATAGCAGAAGTCAGAAGTCAGAAGTCAGAAGTCAGAAGTCAAACTCTTGCGCTTACTTAGGTTTGAGACTTTTGTCATGTCCGCGCCTGCCCTGGCGACTGCTAT
The DNA here is from genome assembly GCF_010671925.1 of Moorena sp. SIOASIH. Taxonomy (GTDB): domain Bacteria; phylum Cyanobacteriota; class Cyanobacteriia; order Cyanobacteriales; family Coleofasciculaceae; genus Moorena. The sequence continues at coordinate 868,746 of NZ_JAAHIH010000005.1, forward strand.
AACCTGCTTTCGGCACCCCTACGGGAAGGCATCCAAAGCATCTATAGTATTGTGGCAAGTATTGTGGCAATTTGGGTAAGCCATTGAAGCCTTTTGCATGGAAGCCTTTTGCCTTAGTTTAGTAATAGTGTTGCTATGGTGGATTACCCAAAGCTCAACTTAAGGAACAATTTCAAGATACTCTATAGCTTATGTATGTAAGCATTCAGCTAAGGCCAATAGGCGCTATAGCTGATGCGCGAATGGTGTTAGGTTAGCTATTTAGAACAAGGATGCTTTGCTCCGTAACGTTGCTTAGTAAAATCAATCGGTTTACCCCAAACAACGTGGAGATAATATGCCCCACGATACTTTAATTTACCGATAGCTTCCGGCAAAAGCACACCGTTGAGCTTTGGCTGTCGCCAACGGACAGCACGATACTTACCAACAATTTTTTCGGATTTCATCTCCAAATTTACCGGATCATTTTCATAGGTAATACCACGGTAAGTTAATTTCATTATTTTATCCTCTTAATTGTTTGTTCTATCTGTAATTGATTACTCCAAGTCAGAGCCTATACTTAGATAATTCCCGAAAGTTAGACTAACGGAACAGTAAGCATTCAGCCTAGAGCTATCAGCTATCCGCTGATTGAAGGTTATCCAAGATAACTGATGTACTCGCTCCCCTCAGCCAAATTCATAAGTTTGAATTTATTGAAAAACTCACTGCTGAAGTGCTGATATATCAATGCTTACAAGTAACAAATCTGGTTGAGTGACTTTACTCCTAAAATCCTTGATTTTATGTAGAGAGCAGTTGAGCGGTAGCGAAACCCAAGCAAATTATTGCCAAGGTGGGTTTCACTATGTTAAAATCAACCCTGGAAGCCATAAAAGTCAGTCAACCAGGTAAAAAAATTACCGAAACAGCAAGAAAATTAACTAACTATCATCCTGAAGATACCCAAGCTGCTGTAGTTTGGAATATCAATCAGGCTTGCTCCCTTAGCTACCTTCTTATTGGTCAATTGATCATCAGGACATTAGAAAATTTGGCTATCGGATTTTCCGTTGAGAAACCAGCAATTAGGGCATCTTGCTGATAGTGTGGCAGTACGTTCGCGTAGCGTGGCCTACGGCCAATCGCGTAGCGGCTCCAAAGGAGCATCGCATAAGGGTACATAACGCCCGCCATTACCTGTCTTTTTCTCGTTGGTATTATCCTTCAGCATTAAATAAACTGCCCAAATCCCCATGGCTCGCAAATAGTGACTAGCCCGGAATGTCCCTACTGCTGTAATCGCTTCTGGTGTCCTAAATTGCAAGCCATGATCATAAACCTGCCTCACCACTGCTTCAGTCATACGTAAAGCTTCATCTTTCATCCCTTGCTGAATCAGAAATGCTGCTAATCCAAAATTAATTCCTGTCCATACTTCGATTGGATGAGTAGCATCGGGATCTTCTGGTGTGCCATCGGGTCTGACTCCATTAGCTGCTCCCAGTTTACCCTGATGGAACTTTAAAAAACAGGCATCATACACAGTCTTGAGGGCTGAGAGAGTACACTCTGGTGGCACAATATCCGGTAATCCCAGTAACTGAGCATAAAATTGACCACATAACTGGTCTGCCATCACCACATCTGAGCCACTTTCACTATCTAGTTGATAGTACTGCCCATTCCACAGCTTTTCTTGATAAATTGGCATAGCTTGTGCTAACCACTGGCGATAGCAGTCAATGGTTTCTTGAATGGACTCTAGCTCAGGTACTTCTACTAATGGGGATGTTGGTGGATAATTCTTGGTCAGAATTTCTCCAATTGCGATCGCACTCTCCAAAGCCGCTAACCACAACCCCCCACAGTAAGCACTTACTCCCTGCAATCGCCAATCATCAAAGGTTTGATCTGGTGCCCCATAGTTTTCTGGTATGCCATCTCCATCTTGGTCAAACCCCTTGAGATAAGCCAGTGCCTTGACAATGGATGACCAGCACTCCCACAATAAATCTATATCTGTAGCGCTAGATAAAACAAAATCCCTATAGACTTGTAAAACAAAGTCACTGGCTAAATCCTTCCACTGGTTACAATCCTGGTAGCTAGTATAATTCGTCTGTTGCCAAGGATGCTCATTGGGCGCTCCTAGGTCATGGGGAGTAGCATCCGCAATTTTACGGACAGCTTGAGCTTGGTTGTAACCAATAATACGTATTGTTTCATCGCTGGTCGGGATAGCCCGGGCAAAGGCTTCTAGCACCGCTTTATCCAGTTTCGGCCACAGCATTGCTAGGGCAAAAGAACCATAGAGCCGCACATCCAGGCTTTCGTACCAACGGTAATCTAGACATTCTAATACACCAAACTGTCCAATCGGGTCAAGTTCAGTTGCTGCTGTCCACAGAGTACCGCCATCCGTGAGCAAGTAAAGCTCATTAAACAAGGCCATCTTGAACCAATGGGGTAAATCCTGCTGATTTAAGACCGGTTCTTGCCATGATTCAATTTGTTCTCGCCACAGATCATGGTGCTTGAGAGCAGTGCGCACCATTGACCAGCCATTATTACCGTTGCGTCCAAAAAAGTCCGTGTATCTCCGGTAATAGTTAATACCTAATTTAAATTCTGTCACCGGGAAGTCCCAAGCCAGGATAAAGGGAATTTTGCGGGTTTTACCTGGACGAAGAGTGAAGCGAATTGCGATCGCGCACGCAATTTGTTCTCCTGGTGCCGCTGGAGTTTCATCTTGATGGTCTACCAAGCTACCATCCGTAGCAAACGTATCCCAAACCTCAGCACCATCACCCACTGGATTCCAGCGACCGTGGTAAAACACTTCCATACTGGGATTAGTAACTGTAGCCAGGCATAATTGCCCTTCCCCTTCTTTAATCTCATCCCCCAGTCTCACCCGGTCTAGAACAAATCCGACCCGATAGTGATCCACAATCCACTGATTCAAATTCCCCGTACTATCTCCCCACCGAGGCTGGTACTCATACACCGGACTACCATCATCTCTTACCCGCACCTCTGGGTTTTTAATCGCATTGGTAAACCAACCCACCATATTCTGCCAAGTGAGCATGATGCTAATGGTAATGGGGGTATCAGTAGGGTTGTGAGCCGTCCACTCAAACACCGCCACTGGGTAACTACTTTCCTGATAACATCCTGCCCAAATCGGAGAAAACTGCTCACAGGTTAGTTCAGTCTGAAAAACATTTTCATAGGTAAACCAACTGCGAGGATACAAAGCATGGTAGTGACCAGAAACCTCTGACGTGTTTTCCTCACCTTTGCCTTGTGTTGGATACCATTGCCAAGAGCCCAGCTTACCATCCTCTGGTGGTTGAGTACATAAAGCATAAGCCTGGGCTAGAGAATGCTCTGGTTGTTCAAATACACTAAATTGACAAGCGGGAAGGCTTTTAAAGATGTGTTCTCCCCCATCTAAGTGCCATAAATTAAAATCACCTCGGGGAGAGCGACCAATACAACCAGCACCAAATCCCCCCAAAGGCATGCCGTGCCAGGGACCATCATCAAGATTACTTGGGTAACGGACAGTATAAGGGTTATCCCAGCCTAGTCCTAGGGGACGTTGCCAGCTACACTCAGGAATTTTTGGGCGTGGTGGTTGATAGATCATTACAGGAATCACAAATCAGGCTATTGATTTTATAGTTGAGCTTTCTTCTAAATACTCCAACGTTTTAAGCAGACGAACTGCTGATTGATAGGCTTCTTCAGTTAATTCCTGACGTTCCTGAGAGCTATCAACTAGGTCATTGACCACTAACTGCAAGCAAACAATCATTGGGGTCAGGTGAGTTCGTACTTCATGGGAGGTATTGACTAACTCCTTTTTGACCACATTTTTAACCTCTCCATTGCTATTGTGCTCAAACTGCATCTTGTACAAACGAGAGTAGTAACCCTCCTTCCTAAGCAGTTCCTCATGGGTGCCAATCTCAACCACTTGCCCTTTGTCCATAACCACGATTTGATCAGCTTTTTGGATCGTGGACAGTCGGTGAGCAATCACTACCGTTGTGCGATCGCGGCAGAGTTCGTCAATAGCTTGTTGTACTAGCCGTTCGGAAACCGTATCTAAGGCACTGGTTGCTTCATCTAAAATTAAAATATCTGGATTGCGCAGCAGCGCCCGGGCAATGGCCATGCGTTGGCGTTGTCCACCGGATAACAGTACACCACGATCCCCTACTTGGGTATCAAACCCGTCGGGTAATTCAATGATAAATTCATAGGCATTAGCTCGTTTCGCTGCTGCCATAATATCTGCCTCGGTAACATCTTTCATTCCATAAGCAATATTGTTGCGCACGGAATTATTAAATAAAAACGTATCCTGACTGACAACCCCCATAGCTTGTCTGAGGGAACGGATATCGTAATCCCTCAAATCTGTGCCATCGATGGTGATTCGTCCTTCAACTGGGTCATAAAATCGTGGCAACAAATCTGCCAAAGTTGACTTACCGGCACCGGAAGCACCCACCAATGCCATAGTAGTGCCTTTGGGAATCGACAAATTCACCCCATTGAGTACCAAATCCTCATGACCAGGATAGGCAAACGATAGATTTTCTATGCGAATTTCTTGGGATACCTTGGTGTAGATATTTTTGCCATTGGTCATAATCGGTTTGTTGTCTCGCCGCAAAAAATCAGCCACGATTGCTGTACTAGCAGACACATTAGCAAACCGACTTCTTTGCCCATTCAACTGACTGATTACTGGTAACAAACGGAATAGTAAGAATAAATAAATCCCCAAAACAGTAGAGATTGCTTCCAGTTCTTCTGCTGAACTATCTTGCAACAGGAGATTTTTGCCCACAAAGACGATGGCTAAAATTGCCAATATTCCCGAAACTTCATTAATGGGGTTAATTGCCGCAAAATTAGCCTGGGATTGAAATTCAGCCTGTTCACGTTCATCAATAACTTTTTCAATCCGTTGATATTCATCTTGTTCATTACTAACTGATTTGATTAACCGAATTCCCGTTAATATTTCCAGTAATGATCCTGAATATTTTCTGGATTTTTCTGATAGAATTTTACCAAATTGCTTAGACCGCCTAACAAAAACTTGATTAATAATGAAGACGCCCAATAATAAAATACTTGTTGCAATAGTTAATTGCCAGGAAATCGAGATTAGAAGAAATACAAATACCAAAATGGTGATTACCGTCGTAAATAATTGAATGGCAATTTTAATGGCATTGGCGGCTCGACCAATTTCTTGACTAATCCGATTGATAATATCACCAATTTTAGTCTTAGCATAAAAATCAATATCCACATCCAAGAGTAATTTAATCCCTTCTTTACGAAAGGTATTAATTAATTTTTTGGAGAAATGGGTAGACACTAAGATATTGACATAGTTAGCTACATTTTTCAGGACAATCGCTAAGAGAACTACAAGTACCATGATCAGCAAGCGATTGCCCCCTTCAAACCCCTCAAAAAGAGCCATGGTTTTCTGAATGATAGGGGGGGCTTTGCTTAGATCTAGTTTCTTTTGACCTAAAAACTCCAGCACTAACGGCACAATTATGGTTGTACCGACACTATTAAACATGGCACTGGAAAATCCCAGCAAGACAGTCAAGACAATCAAGATAGGATGGCGTAGTGCGTAGCTAAGGAGTAATCGATTAGGAGACATGATTACTGTTTTTTTATTGTTGAGTGTTGACTGTTGACTGTTGGTATAGGGGAAGACTTACGTATGCTCCATTCAAGCATAAACAGTCAACAAAAAAGCTGTTAGTTAGTGAGCAAAATTATATGTTGAACAGCTTAGCAGATTATAAATCAGCAATAACATCTGCAAGAACTGCCGCCATGGCATCAACACTATGGTACTTCACACATAGCTCCCTGGCTTGAAGTCCTTTATGATTGGCAGCATCTAGATTCTGAAATATCTGTTGAATCCCCTCAGCTAGTTGTTGTGGCGAACTAGGCTCAACCAGATAACCGGTATCACCTAAAATTGTTGGGATATCCCCAACACGGGTAGACAAAACTGGCTTAGCCATTGCCATACCATCTGTCAATTTTAAGGGAAACTGAGCTCTAGCCGCCAGAGTATCTCGCTGGGGAACCACCACAATATGAGCCGCTGACACGACCTCTGGCATTTCTTCGACTGGGGTTCTGGGCAATTTAAGAATCCAACGTCCCCATTTTTTGATCAGTTGTTGATCATAATCATCATAGGGACTGCCTCCGACAATCACCAATCTTAAGTCTGGCTGATTGAGATACTCTAGCGCTACTAAAACATCTTCAACTCCTTTGTGGGGTCGTGGCGCACCAGGAAACATTAACACCCGATACTCCGATAACCCATAACGCTTGCGGCTGAGTTCTGGGTCATAGTGCTGGGGGTCAAACAGATCGGTATCTTTACCATTGGATAGATAGACACCACCGAAGCGTTCCTTGAGAAACTGAGTATCTATAGTGATAGCATCAGCATAATTGACGAAGTTTTCTAGCCATTTGATATACAGGGGATGGTCTGGATATCTCAATTGACCATCTTTGGTAAGAATATCCCTACCGAACTGTTTAAGGGTTGGACGATACTGCCATTGGTCGCCACCATACCAACTTAGCTCCCAATCATCCATATCCAGGATGATTGGACGACGGCTAGTAAACTTTTTGAGCACAGACAGACCAAAACTGGTGGGTTTGGGTTTTACGGCATAGATAATATCGCCATCTATCTTTTTTAACAGGTCTCGGGCAGCGGTTAAGACTCCAGGATATTTACCACCAGGGACGGAAGTAATGGTAAAACCAGAAGGAGGAGTGGCATATAACTCCTTCCCAAACATAAATCCCACAATCTCTATGGCATAGTTGAGCTTTTTCAGGACTTGTCCGAGCAAAAATGCCCGGATAGCACCACCTCCGGACAAGTCACTGACAACTAAGGAAACTTTTTTGTTCATCGGATTTTGATAAAACTGGTACACGATACATGGTGATCAACCTCTCGTGTCAAAGTGATTAGTCCCCTTGGGTTTAGCAAGATGTCCCAATTACCACGCACTAATGGTCACTAAAGAGGGAGTAGGGAGCTTGTAGGGTGGGCAAAAACCATTTGGTTATGCGTGAGTATTCACGATTAGATTACTTTGCCCACCCTACTAATGGTCACTCATAAGTATGGAGTTTGCCGATAATCCGAACTCGGGACGTATTCCGAAGGAGCTTGTAGGGTGGGCAAAAACCATTTGGTTATGCGTGAGTATTCATGATTAGATTACTTTGCCCACCCTACTAATGGTCACTCATAAGTATGGAGTTTTCGGATAATCCGAACTCGGGACGTATTCCGAAGTGCTTACCAGCTAAACCCTTAGTGCTAAGGGTCAAATCTCAGGAAGACCAACCATTACCTTTCGATTTAGATGGGGTGATTGACACTTTCCTAGATAAACACTTTTTTCAGGGAAATGGAAAATGGCGCATAGAATCAGTATTCCCGTTTCAAGTGCTATAATCTCAGGTGTGATCAACTATCATCCTTTCGAGGTGCAACTATTGGCCTTATAGCTCTCTAAACCTTGTCAAACATTATCCACTTTTTTATAATCAAATAAGTTAGTAACTTGTTTAACAAGGGAACACTACCGCCCAACGAAGAACTAAAAGCTAAGGCAGCTGGTCGTAAGTTAAGCGACGTAAAATAATGGACTGAGTGAAGTTACAGTGCGGTTTGAGAGTAGGCAGCAGAGCCTCCATTAATAAAATTAGCGCAATGCTTTTGGCATTGCTTTGTCGGCAACAACCATTAGTTTTAACTAATGCTATACCATCCTCCTATCTGCTTGTGAGTAGGTTTGTACAGGTTAAATGTTGCACACCCTAATCTAATCAAACAAAAAATCGACGAACGACACTAACCCCTAAAGCGTTGAACGTTTCAGGGGTGTGGTAGATATAAATTTAGAATATAGGTAAGAAGGGAAAGAAAGGAAACAGAGGGAACACAGGGAAGTAAAGGTTTATCATTGACTGTAAGCGCACCGGTACATCCGGCCAATCGCCAACCCTGTCCCTATGTCCCTACTCCATCTTTTGATTAGGCGATAATAGTTAAACTTTAAGTATACCCTACAATGGACGCCTAAGCCTAACATGCTTAATCCTTAATCCTTCCTGCTACCGGAATCCTAAGGAGAGCATCCTTGACCCCATGGCGCTTCTGATGCCATTGCCAGGCGTGGGACAAGATGGTGTTGATATGGGAATATTGGGGATACCAACCCAGAAGTTGTCTGGCTTTGTCACTACTACCGACCAAAGCGGGGGGATCACCAGGACGGCGATCGCATTCTATAGCTTTGATGTTTTGTTTTGTGACAAGTCTGGCTGCTTCAATGACTTCTTTGACTGAGAAGCCGTTGCCATTGCCTAAGTTAAAGATTTCACTATCCCCACCCTTTAACAAATAGTCCAACCCCAAAACATGAGCAGAGGCTAAATCCTGGACGTGAATATAGTCCCGAATACAAGTTCCGTCAGGTGTGGGATAATCGGTACCAAAAATGGAGATGGACTCCCGTTTACCTAAAGCAGTGAGCAGTACTAAGGGAATAAGGTGGGTTTCGGGGGTGTGATCTTCCCCTAGCCTACCCTCTGGGTCAGCACCAGCGGCATTAAAATAGCGGAAGGTTACGGATTTTAAATCATAGGCGGTATGGAAATCCGATAGAATCCGCTCTACCATTAATTTACTCGCCCCATAGGGATTAATTGGGTTTTGGGGATGATCTTCTGGAATCGGTACAGTTTTTGGTACCCCGTAGGTAGCACAGGTAGAGGAAAAGACCAATTTCTTAATAGATGCTGCTACCATAGCTTCCAGGAGTGTTAGTGTCCCGGTTACATTATTACGGTAATATTTAGCAGGGTCAGTTACGGACTCTCCTACATAGGCATAGGCAGCAAAGTGCATTACTGCACTGATATCATAGTGGCTAAAAAGATTGTCGAGTAATACCCGGTCATTGGTATCACCGACAACTAGCTTCACCTTTAGAACGTCTTCGACTATGTCTCGATGACCATAGACTAAATTGTCTAGAACCACCACTTCGTAGCCAGCTGCCAAGAGTGCTAATACAGCATGGGAGCCAATATATCCGGCTCCCCCTGTAACTAGCACAGTTGCTTTGGATTGCGACACTTTAATACCTCGCTAGTCTAGATTTTTGCTTTTACCAAATTATTCCCTGGGATAGCTTGTAATTCCGCAAAATTTGGTACAATAGTAATCCCATTAGGAGATGCCAGATTTGATTTGGTGATGCTTAAACCTAATTGTGACGCAATAGTCAAGCTGATTAATTATGCCGCTTAATTATTTTGGCTTCAAGCCCCACGTCCTAGCGGTAAGGGGGGTGTGGGATTCAATGCCTGTCAGACGCCCTTTGACAACAATTAAAACAAGATCCCATCGATCAGGATGCTCACGACGGAGTGCTTATATACTCTGGGTAAGGTAGTATTTCTGAGATAATCACAACCAAGTTGGATGGCTTCACGAAACCCTGAGGGTAATAACAAAGGCTTGGTTGTCATCCCACACTTTCGAGATAGCAAAGTGTGGGTGGTTATCACTGTGCGTCCCTAATTAACTAACTTGATAATCAACTAATTTCACACGACCAGTCTGAACATTATCAAATATCCGATTAATCTGGTGGCGTTCTGCGTCGTTTATATTGTAATCGCAGAGGAAGGCACTCGTCAGCTGTAAATACTCTTGACGGCTCAATTGACCCCTGGTAATCATCTGGTTTACCATTGTCTCTATGTCCAGGTTGGATTGGCGTTCAGGTGTAGACCCCACAGATTTATGGTTTAGTCGGTGGGAAATCAAAAATGGCGATTCTGGGGATAGAGCGATTTTCATGATTATTTAGCACCTCTGTGTAATTCAATCGAGCCAACCTTAATGGTTAGGGTCAAAGGAAGTATTTCGAGTAAAGAATAAATTTTGATGGTAGAAAAGACAGTTGACTAGGAACCTCCTTGACCATTTACTCTCTGTTTATTCTCTGTACCAGGCAAGCTGGCAGTATCTTTACCCGTTTACTTTTATCATGACACCGCCATTAAAAGCAAGATATCACAGCAAAGAAAGAAAAAAACGACTTAATTATTAATGCTACCGACTGATTTGCTAATTAGTAGACAAAATGGCGAAGAAATCATTCCCAAACGGTTGCTGATTAACAATCAGACCTGTGCTATGGCAGCTGAGTTAATCCACTGCTTTATTGAGGCTACTGGTAGTACCCAAGGGGAACTAGACCGTAAGTTGTCCGATTGGGAAGGAGATAGCCCTGACTACCGGGTTAAACGAGGTTTAGCCCATATTCTTAAAACGAGCTTCAGTACCTTTGAAGTTGTTAGCCCCATAGACCCTAAGGAACTCCGGCAACGAGTCTTTGCCCTGGCGGCTCAATCTGTTCCTAGTCGCCAGGCAACTCAAGAGACTCTAGAAAGCGTGAGCACTGCTTTATCTAAGGAATTAAACCAGGAAGTGTTACCTGAGCAAATTTCTAAAGGACTTTATGCGGATTTACACGAAAATCGTATTCTGACTCAGTTCGATCACCCAGCACCAGAGGCATTACTACATCGCTATAATTTATCTCAAGTCCAGGGTATTTTTTATCGGGCATCTCAGATGACTCTGAATGCTCACCGGAATGTTCCAGGGGAGTATAAGCTCTTAATCCGCTATTTGAAGTTGTTTCAGCTGATGACCTACATTGAAGGGGATGCGGATCATGGCTTCACGATTACTATTGATGGACCGACTAGTTTATTTAAGCCGAGTACTCGCTATGGTTTAGCGATCGCAAAACTGATTCCAGCCTTACTACACGTTACTAAATGGAGTCTCAAGGCTACGTTACAAAGCCGTGACCCTTACAGCGGTACGATCAAGACGGGGCATTTTAGCCTTAATGACCGCTGTGGCTTGGTGACTCACTATCCCCCTGGTAAACCCTACGACAGTATGTTAGAAGCTTCCTTTGCTAAGCGTTGGGAATCTCAGAAAACTGAGTGGGTGTTAGAGCGAGAAGTGGATTTAATTCCTATTCCTGGTAGTGTGATGGTGCCCGATTTTCGGATTGTTCATCCTGATGGGCGAAATTTCCTATTAGAAATTATTGGTTACTGGCGTCCAGAGTATTTAAGAAAGAAATTCGCTCAGGTGCGCAAGGCCGAATGTGACAATTTGATTCTGGCGATTTCGGAACGGTTAAATTTGGAGAAAGCTGGGGTTACGGTGAAGAATTTGCCAGCTCAAGTTGTTTGGTTTAAGGATAAACTTTCACCGAAAGCTGTGTTGGAGCTTTTGCAATAGTTTGGGAAAAGGCACAGTTGTTGAGGGTTATAGCAGGGAGCAGGGAGCAGGGAGTAGGGAGTAGGGACTTCGGAGCAGGGAGTAGGGAGTAGGGACTTCGGAGCAGGGAGTAGGGAGTAGGGAGTAGAAAGCAGCGCGAGACCGCGCTGCATCAAGACAGAGGTAATAAAATTGGATTTACCTGATTAGGATGAAAAACGCTATAATTACAGGTTTAGGGGTGTGGCGGCACAAACACTCTAAATGGTATCGCTTTTTTGTGCGTTACATCGAAGGCAAAGAAGTTGAACAAAGATGCGACGCATTCCCCCACCTGGCCGTAGGCCACGCTAAGCGAACGTCCAGGTGGGGGTTAAGGAGCAAGCTGCTGATGTTTACTAAAAGCTGGAACACAAATTATTCGTTCGCCAAGCGTCGGCTTTGCCGAATTGTCGTCTCATCTTTTATAGATTAAAATATTAAATACAGGAGAGTTTGTTAGAAAGCGTGAAAACGCCGACCAAAGTCATACGAACTGACAAATGGCAACTTAATGTGACTCTCGATCAAAGAATACTGTTCGGTGAGACAATTAAGGTGTATCGTCAAGCTTGTCGGTATTTGGTCGGAATCATTTATACTCATTGGTCTGAGCTAGGGGGTTTAACAGCAGATCAGTTAACTCCTGCTGTTGAGCAGTTAATGCATCAAACAGCCAAACGTCCTAATATCAAGTATCCTCAATTTAACAAAACTTTTTACAAATTCCCTAGCTACTACCGTCGTGCTGCGTTCGCGAAGCGTCGGCTACGCCGAATCGCTTTTGCAGCGGGTCTTGTTAGTAGTTTTGTAACTCGTTACAGGGAATGGCAATCGGGTATCCGAAAGAGACGGGACAGCAAGCCTCCAAAGTTAAATGCAGATACTGGCTGTTACCCCGCTTTGTACAAAGGTCAGTGTTATAAGCTTCACGGCTTTGACCAAGTCGAGATCAAAGTTTTCAACGGTTCTGACTGGGTTTGGACTGTGGTTCAAATCACTGGTTTAAGGGAACGCCATCAGGTAGCCACCAATAAAATGATGTCTCCTTCGTTGGTTTTCAATGAAAGAGTTTGTCATTTATCAGTTCCATTTACTTGTAAACCAGAAAAACGTAAACCAGAGGCTAATGTAACTGCCGTAGATTTAGGAATTAATACTACTGCAACAATAGCGGTTGTCACTCATGACGGCACTGTAATCCACCGCGAGTTTATTCACCCGGGGAGAGACATAGACCGTAGGGACAAGCGACTAAAATCCGTATCGGTACGGGCATCTAAAACGATGGGAAAAGGTGGAAAACTTCACAAAGGATTCTGCTCCAAGACCTACCAAAAATGTCGAAGAATCAATAACCAGATTGGCCATACTGTTTCCAAGCGAATTGTTGAGATTGCTGAAAAGTTTAATTCATTAGCCATCGTATTTGAGAACCTCAAAGGATGGAAGCCAAAGGGTGGACGAAAGCGATCCAACCTACGGCAAAGATTTCATGGATGGCTCAAGGCAAAAATTCGCGACTTCACGGAAATGAAATGGGCGGAACTAGGCGGCAAAATCGTAGAAGTTGTAGCAGCTTACACTTCAAAACTTGCTTATGATGGTTCTGGTACGGTTAAGAGAAATTCCCAAAAATACTCCCTAGCTACTTTCTCATCAGGTAAGCGCTTTAATGCAGATCTTAATGGTGCTTACAATATTGGTGCTAGAGGTGTGTTTAAGCTCACTCGCAGAAATGACGGTGAGGGTCGTTCCAGTAAAAACTCTGGACGACCGCCTAGAAGCTGGGCCTGTCTATGTGATCTTTGGGCAACGGTTAGTCCTAGAGCGCGCATAAGACACCACCACCTGGCTATCGCCACGCTACGCGAACGTTCAGGTGGTGGAAGCTTCATGATTATCCCAGGTAGTTAAACCACCTTTGCTAAAAGGATGAATATGATCAGCTTTAAGCTCTTTAAATCCTTTGGGTCCTCGAAATAACCTGTGACACAGAGGACAGACATATCCATTTAACTCGCTATTAAAATTCTGCCTAAAGTAAGCTTATTTCCAAGTTAAAGGAAACGAATATCTTGACCAGAAAGAGGAGTTTATCCTTCGTTGATTCGTCTCAATATTTATAGCAGGGTAAACGCATCTAATTTGCTTATTCCTATATCTAGTGTTTTAATAATTAAATAAACACTAGATATATAAAATTCATTCTCAACAAGCGCAATGATGCTGGGTTTATTGAGAACTCCACCAGGTTTATTGACAAGATTCGTTTACCGTGATATTTATAGCTTAGTTTGTAACTCTATATTTTTAGTAATATAAATTATAGTGAGCATATAGTTTTTAAATATATTTTGTAGTATTTCTTCCAATTCACTGTATTTTTTGCCCCTATATATATAAGCGTATGGTAGAATATATTTAATAGTTTTGTTATCACTAATCGAAAAATAGTTATCAGCAAAACTTCTAATAGTTTGGAGTCGTTTTTTTTAATCAACTACTTCGTATTTTCGGGTATCATCTTCACAAAACAATAAACATTGAATAGTAAGGTTGTTAAGAATAGACTCAATAAAAAGTGATTTTTTTATAAGGTTCCATTGATTAGCATGGTAATCAGGAATATAGACACGCCCTTTTTTTAACCTAGCCAAGATTGTCTGTACACTTTCGCTTTTAACTCTTATTTTGTCTTGTACTAGAGGTTCAACCATACAAGCTCCTTCTGATTCTTTTAATCACTACTGGAGGGATACTTTCCTAGGTGATAGCTATATAGTTCCCTGTTAACATTCCGAACTAACAGGATTAGCTGTAGCAACCCAAAATATTCCCCATGCCCAGCAGAAAATCAGCCCTAACCCCTGGGTGGTGCGTTACGGGACGGGCTGTTCTAGGCGCGAACAGGTGGAAAATCAGCGCGAGCCCGTCCCTAATGCACCCTACGGACTGGATTATTCCTTCAAAGGTGTATCAAAGATCACCACATGGTTGAAATTGGGCAGCAAACGCTGAAGAGCTTGCTGATAAGCTTCCGCATCACTGCGCCGATTAAATCGCGCTACAGTTATCCGTTGCATCTTGGGTAGGTGTCGAATGACACACCACGGTTTTAAGCGGTCTCGGTAAGTTTGTCGAGTTGATATCATATTGTTAAATACCCCATTTTTATGGGTTGTTTTAGGAAAGGCGATCGCCCAGTAGTTTTGCGGCCTCTTGGGTGATCGCCGAATACTCTATTAACTATTAAATATGTAGTTGCGTAGTTTGTCAAGTCCAAAATGGGATTAATTAGGTTACGAGTTCGAGAATTAGCGGCGGAGAAGGGTTGGACGTTGAAAGAAGTTTCCGATCGTTCCGGAGTAACCTATAGCACTGTGGCTAGTTATGCCCGACGTGACGCCATGAGTATGACGGATTTTACAGCAATTCTGAAGCTAGCCCGGGCCTTTGATGTTATGGTTGAAGATTTGGTAGAGGTTATAGAGGAGTAGGGAGTAGGGAGTAGGGAGTCGGGAGTAGGGAGTCGGGAGTCGGGAGTCGGGAGTCGGGAAAAGCGGGAAATGGGGAGAATTATCCCGGAAATTATTGTGTATTTTGATACATATTTTGAGTAATTTATACGTAGCGATGCAGCGCGGTCTTGGGGATTTACCCCACTCGCTATTGCATCAAGACAATAAAAGTACCTACTCGCCCCTTTGTAAAAAACCCCACACCCCACACCCCACACCCCACACCCCACACCCCACACCACTTGTGATCAAAATTGCGATAGTTTGCAGATACTCCCATAACAAACATGGTAGGTTTACTGGATTGGGGAAAACTTAGCAACAAAAGGCATGAAATTGTTTTCTATGCTTTTTGAAACTCTAACCACTTAAGAAGATTGAAACTCGGCAAACCTTACTTCCTTAAATTCGTTTTTCCTAGCTTATCAGTGATGGATCGCTACATCGCTGCTGAACTCATCCCACCGTTTCTATTTGGTGTTGGCGGGTTTTCATCTATTGGTGTGGCTGTGGGTAGCCTGTTTGATATGGTAGTCAAAATCACTGAGTTAGGACTATCTTGGACAATTGCTGCCCAAGTCGTGCTCTTAAAGTTTCCTGAGTTTATGTCCTATGCCTTACCCATATCAGTACTGCTGGCTACACTAATAGCATATTCTCGCTTGAGTAATGACAGTGAGTTAATTGCCCTGCGCAGCTGCGGTGTGAGTTTATACCGACTGGTTGCCCCTGCTCTGGTTCTCAGCCTAATTGTCACAGGAATCACTTTTCTCTTCAATGAATTAATTGTTCCAGCCGCTAACTACCAGGCAACTATAACATTAGAAAAAGCTCTTAATCAGGAAAAATCCTCTTTCGAGGAAAACGGTATTCTGTATCCAGAGTATCAGACTTTTACCCAACCCAATGGCACAACTACTCAGACACTCAAACGCTTATTCTATGGAAATCGATTTGATGGTCAGAGCATGAAAGAGCTGACTGTCTTGGAGTGGTCTAATCAGGGTAAGTTGAAGAAAATTATTCTATCGGAATCAGCCCTTTGGAATTATAAGCAAAATACCTGGGATTTTTTCCATGGGTCAATTTATTTTATTAGTCCTAATACCTCTTTCCAGAAAATAGTAACCTTTGATCATCAACAAATCCCATTTCCTAGAGCACCCCTTGATTTAGTCACTAAAGCCCGTGACCCTTATGAGATGAATATTATTCAAGCCATAGAAATGATTCACTTGCTTAAGGGAGCTGGCGATCGCAAAAAACTCCGGATGCTGCAAGTGCGGATGCAACAAAAAATTGCTTTTCCATTCATTTGTATAATCTTTGGCTTAGTAGGAGCAAGCATCAGTATTCGACCTAAACGAATTAGTAAAGGGACTAGCTTTGGGGTCTGTTTAATCGTAATTTTTGGCTACTACTTACTGAGCTTTGTAATCGGAGGTTTCGGTATAGCGGGAATTCTCTCCCCAATTGTAGCTGCCTGGTTACCTAATCTATTTGGTTTCGGAGCAGGAGGATGGTTATTGTTGCGATTGGAGGGTAATGGTTGATGGTAATTTGAAGCAGGGAATAGGGAATAGGGAGTAGGGAATAGGGAGTAGGGAGTAGGGAGTAGGGAGTAGGGAGTAGAGGGAATAAAATTGACTGTAGCTCATAAGTACGAGGTAAGCATATGCGCTACGCGCAGGCTACGCCAATAGCTATCAGCGTGTCGCGTATCAGCTAAGGGCGTTTGTATTTGAGATGTAAACCTGTATGGTCTTTTTTTATTAGACAATAAAACTCCGGATCTATTGCCCCTCCTGGGAGGGGTTAGGGGTGGGTTACTCTTGCCTCTTGCCTCTTGCCTTTTGCCTCTTGACTTTTGGCAATATGTTCACAACCCAGATACAAACGCGCTCAGTTCTAAACTGCTACAGCAGTCGCCTTCAGTTCAAAAATCCTATTGATTACATCTTCTACTACCTTATCAGGAGTAGACGCTCCAGAGGTTACTCCTACTACTATCGAACCAGAGGGAAGCCAATTTCGTGCTACTTCCACCTCCTGATGTAGGGGTTTATGCTCGATTTCATCAGCAGAAATAATCCGGTTGACACTGTCAATGTGATAGGATGGTAGTTGTCGCTCAATAGCAATTTCTTGCAGGTGAGTGGTATTGGAGGAATTAAAGCCACCAATCACAATCATCAAGTCTAGCTTTTCTTCTACGAGCTCCAACATGGCATCCTGCCGTTCTTGGGTGGCATCACAAATGGTATTGAAGCTTTGGAAGTGATCGTTTAAATTAGACGTACCATATTTCTTCATCATGGTGCGCTCAAAAAGTTTGCCGATCTGCTCGGTCTCGGTCTTGAGCATAGTAGTTTGGTTGGCAATCCCAATCCGCTCTAAATCCTGCTCCGGGTCAAAGCCAACTGACATAGCGTTTTTAAATTTATCGAGAAATTCCTCCCGGTTACCACCATTGAGAATGTAGTTGGCAACGTATTCCGCTTCTTGTAGATTCAGCAACACTAGATATTTTCCGGCAAAGGAACTCGTTGCTACCGTTTCTTCGTGTTTATATTTTCCGTGAATAATGGAAGTGTATTCTTTTTTCTTATGCTTCTCTACGGTGTTCCACACTTTGGACACCCAGGGACAGGTAGTATCTACAATCTTGCAGTCTTTCTCGTGGAGCAGCTGCATTTCCTGAACACTAGCACCGAATGCTGGTAAAATCACTACATCCCCAGCACCAACAACAGAGAAGTCTTTCTTGCCATCCTCAACGGCAATAAATTTTACTGCCATTTCCCGCAAGCGCTGGTTAACAGAGGGGTTGTGAATAATTTCATTAGTAATCCAGATCCGTTCATTGGGGAAGTGGGTGCGGGTTTCATAAGCCATGGCTACAGCTCGCTCTACACCCCAGCAAAAGCCAAATGCTTCTGCTAGCCGGATGGTCACATCTCCCTGTTGCAGCCGATAGTTATTAGCACGAATCTCTTCAATCAGACTGCTTTGATATTCCGATTCCAACTGAGAGGTAACTTCGGCTTCGTGACCAAATCCTTTGCGGTGGTAGTTATCTGATTTCTGGAGTGAGCGCTTGAAAGCTTTTGTATCCATTGAGCTATCTGAATAAAATTAATTATCAATCACTGCTATTACTATTAATTTACTTTTAATCAAGCGTGACCTTAGTTACTATAGCAATCCTAAATAAATTGTGATAATTTTTGTTCCCTACTCCCTGCTCCCTACTCCCTGCTCCCTGTCCCCTTTGCTATCGGAATAGCTAATCCTTCTTGGAGGATAAGTTGCTCAAAGATTTGTAAACCATAGCGCCAGACTAAGTAACCTTGGGGACTAAGATGCAAGCCATCGGTACTAAGCTCAGGTTGCAGGTTGCCCTGACTATCAGCAAAGAGGGGATAGAGATTTAGATAAATCGCTCCTTCTGCGTGAGCGATCGCTTTTAGCTGCTGGTTCAGATTTTGGATGCGACTGTTGGGGATAGTAAGTAAGCGATCGCGTCCTTCCCAGGTTGCCTGTTCAGCACCATGGGGCAAAATCGATTGAAGGACAATCTTAGTTTCGGTATGGGCTCGCCGTAAGTAGCGAATCGTTAGCCGTTGGTTTTCTAGAATTGCTTCATCCTTGACCCCCCGAATTAGGTCATTGATGCCGATCATCACAAAAATTGCTTCTGGCTTAGTCTGATCCAAAATATCTAAGCGCTTGAGCAACCCTGCTGAGGTTTCCCCAGACAGTCCTTGATTAAGCCAGTAGCGTTTTGGGGGTAGCAATGCATTGGGAAACCATAGGCTTAGAGAATCTCCCAGCAGTACAGTTAACTTTTCTGGTTTTTGATTAGCCACTACCTGAGCTTCCCTCTCCAGCAGTGCCAGCCATTGTTGGTAATTTAACTGGTGTCGTGGTCCTAATTTAATTACTGGTTCAGGGGTGGGATTTAAAATTCGGGTAGTCACCACAGGATGGCTAACTGGATCTGACTTTAACTTTTTATACTCACCCAGTAGTACCCAGGTGAGAGTCAGAATCATAAACCCATTGGCAGCAAGGGATATTAAAGCCCAAGGTGGACAACGCTTCAAGTGACATACTCCCGACGCTGACCTAACGGTACAGGGCGGGCTTCTTACCAACTCCAGCTATCGCCTCGGGCAAAGCCCGACGCTGCGCGAACGGATACAAGGCCGTAGGCCACGCGGGGCGCGTAAGGCCTTTGGCCACGCTACGCGAACGGCAAGCTTTATTAACGACACGGGATGCCCCGACCCGCCGGAACAATACAACTCGTTCTAGAACCAATGTAGCTGCTGGAATTCTACCCATCCACAGATAACTCAAACTATCAAGTTTTTTTTCTGAAGGTCACCCCATATTCGGTGGTTGTATTGGTACAGGCACGTAGGTGGCGGTTAGCTCTTAATTTGTCTTCCCTACTACAACTATTATATCACGCATTTCGACGTTCCGACCCTTGCCCTCAGAAGGTAAAGTGCTGGGCTTCTCGCGGTTTGGCTAACATCCCTCAGGGAAAAGGTAATACCATCAGTTAACAGTTAACAGTTAACAGTTAACTGTTAACTGTTAACAAAACCTAGTTAAAAGCAATAGACCATGCCAGCAAAACTCTAAAATTCAGAGCTACTAGCCATGTCTGTAGGACTACTGAAGCTACTCACGCTAGAACCATGCATCACACTGGCTTCCTTGACAAATCCAGCGTAAGCTTCCATACCGTGTTCGCTGATATCCAAGCCTTCCAGTTCTTCTTCTGGTGTCACCCGGATCCCGAGGGTAACTTTCAGCACTAACCACAGGATGCCACTAAACAGCACGGTGAAGCCACCAATCGCTAGAATACCCAAGATTTGGGTGCCAAGTTGACCGGCACTACCGGCGGTGAACAGACCTGAATCTTTAGCGAAGAGTCCAACGGCTAGGGTTCCCCAGATACCATTGACCAAGTGGACTGAAATTGCCCCTACTGGGTCATCAATTTTGATGTTGTCAAAGAAGGAAACCGAGAAGACAACGATGATGCCACCAATAGCACCAATAATAACTGCTGAAAGATAGCTGACATTGTTACAGGGAGCCGTAATTGCCACTAATCCAGCCAAAATCCCGTTGATGATCATCGACAGGTCGGGCTTACCATCTTTTAGCCAAGCAGTCAAGGTGGCGGTAATCCCACCAGCTGCTGCGGCTAGGTTAGTGGTCACCGCAATATAGGGAACTGCCTCACTAGCAGCTAGCTCAGAACCTGGATTGAAGCCAAACCAGCCGATCCAGAGAATCAAGCAACCAAGAGTGGCAATACTCATGTTGTGACCTGGGATAGCACGAGGTTCTCCGTTTTCGTACTTACCGCTACGGGGTCCGAGGAAAGCAGCTCCCATCAAAGCCGCCCAGCCACCAACGGAGTGAACCACGGTTGAGCCAGCAAAGTCTGAGAATCCCATGGCACCAAGCCAACCCTCACTGCTCCAAACCCAGTGTCCAGTGATGGAGTAGGATACCCCAACAATCAGGATGCTGAAGATTAAAAAGTCTAGGAACTTAATCCGTTCAGCAACAGCACCGGACACGATGGTTGCGGCAGTTCCAGCAAAAGCAGCTTGGAATAGGAAAAATACCGATATCGGTAGACCTGCCGGAAATGGATCTAACCCATAGGTAGCGGGATCTTCACTGCTGAGGAAAAAGCCCGACAGTCCAATAAATCCGTTGCCTTTCCCGAACATAAAGGAGAAACCAATTGCCCAAAACGCAATGGTTGCCAAGGCAAAGACGATTAGGTTCTTCGAGAGAATGTTTACGGCATTCTTCTGGCGGCAGAAGCCGGTTTCTAGCATTCCGAATCCGGCATTCATGAAAATAACTAGGATGGCAGCTACTAATATCCAGATAGCATTGAGAGTTCCCTGAATTTCTTCTGGGGTAGGTGCCGCACTATCCTGGGCAAAAGCTGCTGTATGCCAAACTAGAATAATTATCCCTGTCAGAGGAATACAGGCGAGCCAGTAAGGGGAAAAGGATTTTGCGATCGCTTTCAATGGCTCTAGATAAGGATAATCCCACGATGAGCGGGAGGCTTGGTGAGCCATAGGTCGCCTAGATTTTACTAGGGTACCTTTGTTTTTCATTGTTCGCTGAGATTTTGAAATTGTCATAATAAGCGTTAACTTACCTCTGTTTTAGATACACTTCCTCACACTGAGAAACTTCAGTAAACAAATTGTAAAATTAGCCACCGAAACCTAAGAGTCCATCATTTTCAAAGGACTCATCATGACCTCACCCTGCTACCTTTACATACCTGATTGCTAGATGCTAGACCCCTGTCTGGGCCAGTAATCAGGGAGTTTCTTCAGCTAAAGCCTCGTCTTAAGACAAAACCCTACAAATAACTGGGACTATAGTCAAGGGAATTAAAGCATTATTTAATGAAATATTTCATTAAAAATTGCTACAGGACACCCCGCCTACCCTGGTCTAGTTAGCTGAGGAGGGGGCTTTCAAGGGGCAAAACCCACCTTTTACCACTGAGCCGGTTCCTTTTGCTGCACCTCCAACTAAGGGTTTACAAATTAATCGAGTTCTAGGTTCGAGTAACCGTGTTTTCTTGGTAGAAAATTGATCAAGCAATTTGGACAATATTGGTACACGATACATGGTGATCAACCTCTCGTGTAAAAGTGATTAGTACCCTCGGGTTTAGCAAGATGTCCCAACTACCACGCACTAATGCTCACGAAAATTTGCCGATAATCCGAACTGGGTAAGTATAACGGAAGTGCTTACCAGCTAAACACGCTTGTGGTCTATTGACACTCCCCGCTCGCTTATGAGCGGGGATTCTTAGTTCTACGACACGCCTTAAAATTAGCTATCCGAAAGGCAATACTTAAGCCAAGTATCCGTTCTAAAGAACCAAATACCGAGCCTAATTTAACTAACCCCAGTGGGCTTGTCTCCCTAAGCGTTTAAATACGTTCCCGTGTGCCCCACGGTACGTTAATTGGTGAAAGTTGACTTTACTGGTTGTTCGGTATCCGCGCTTGATCCATGCGTTTTGTCGAGGTTTTTCGCGCCTCGTGTACTAGCATCGCAAAACGCTCGTTGGGGAGCTTGGCAGTACCGACGAATCCTGCCTGTGCTAGGCTACATCCTCATTATGTATCAACTCTGGAAAAGTCGCCCTAGAAGGGCACCTCAAGTAGCTTGGCCAAAGGCCAGGCTTGAAACCCAAAATTTTTGGTCAACTCTAAGAAAGTCTTACCTCTTTAGTAACCCATCTACATCCTTTCGGATTAGGTGAGGTGATTGACTAGTTGATAGCTTTGTCTTTGAGGTGTTTTGATCTAATATCTTTTTCTGGTATGATTCTGTATCAATAGATACTGTTTTTCAAAAAAAATGAGCGTATTCAAAACTAGGCAGATGCCACGTCTAGTTGAGGAGCTAATTGGGCGAACGAGAATTTGACACTCCTACGGGTAGAAGCCGAACGTGGTACAACTATAAAAATGGGCATACTGTAGACTAGGCATGTATTTGATATGCTCAACGGATTAGCTATGGAATTGTATAGATAACAGCAGTGAATCGAATTGACCAGGAATTGGCAGCATTAGAGGAAGCCATCACCCATTTGGCAAAGGAATTCCAAACAACCTACTCTAACTATTTGACCTTTTTAGGTCAATGCGTGGGGCAGCAGCTGATTATGGCTGCCTATCGGATTTGTACTCAAGGGTATCCTGAGTCTTTTCTAAATTTGTCGGTTAACAGTAGGCAACAATTACAGCAATCCCTACGAAAGCTGGCTCAAGAGACTCAACAACAGTTGCCATCACTCCTAAAACAGTGGCAAGAGTCAAGGTCAGCTACTACTGATGACTTGGATCAGGACTTGGATCAGGACTCGGATCAGGACTTCGATCAGGACTCGGATCAGGACTCGGAAATGCCTTCATCTACAGAAGACTCTCGATTTTTGAATGCTCTAAGGGAGCCATCACCAGCAGCTGAGTTGACGAGTAACCCACGAAATAGCATAGAGAAACTGGAGGAATGGCTCAAGCACCTAGAGAGTGGGATCACCAAAACTATTCAAGATGTCTCTGTGGAAACCAATCGGATATTGCATAAATCATCAATTATACCAGACAAATTTCCCCAAGAAATCCTAGAAGCAGCGGCAAAAGTCGAAGCATCTGCGGTCGAAACGGCTGAATCCCCCAATATTATCAAAATAATGATGGAAACTAAAGGTGATGGCGAAACCGATGAATCCAGATTAACCCGTATTATTGCCATTAAGCTGCGCTTATCTGAAATAGAATTTGCAGACCCTAACTTGACCCCTGGACGTAAGAAAATTAGAGATCTATTAGCTAAAATGAGTCAACTGAAGCGAGAGTATTACAAAAAACAGCGGCAAAAGGCAGTTGCTCAAGCCGAAGCAGCATGGCGTGCCAGCTGGTTTGATGATTAAACTGAGGTAATGATCAATGACCAATGACCAATGACCAATGACCAATGACCAATGACCGAATTACCAGATTGGGTGCGATTGCAAAAAGCCCTGTCGGTAGAAGCAAGAGTTGGCTTTACTGATTTGGAAGGGAATCAATACCGCTTTAGTGAATTCCTCTGCCTCAGTTTTAGTAAGACTCCTAATGTCCTAACATCAACTGAGAAACAGCGTTGGCAGGACATCGGCAATCAGTTTGCCCGTTATTCTCAGATGACGCTACAACAACGGCAACATCTGGTAGCTGATACTCGCCGCTTTCTCAATAACCTCCAGCAGAATACTCAACGCCGTTTAGTTGAAGATAAATCTCAAACAGAACATCCTATGGTCAGAGTGCCTAAAACCAAGCCCTTGGTGGAGAAACAACAGGCATCATCAGAGCTTGGTAGTAAAAAAAACCTTGACCTACCACTGGCTAAGTTGGCAGCGGTGGGTAGTAAAAACAGTGAGTATTTAGCACGTCTGGGTCTGCACAAAGTGCGTGACTTGCTCTATTACTACCCCCGTGATCATATTAACTATGCCCGTCAGGTTAATATGGCTGACTTAGTACCTGGTGAAACAGTCACTATCATGGGTACGGTGAAGCGCTGTAACTGCTTCAGTAGCCCCCGTAATAAAAAATTAACTATTTTAGATATAGTCTTAAAAGACTCTACTGGTCAAATTAAGCTCAGTCGTTTTTTTGCTGGCTTTCGTTACAGTAATCGTAGCTGGCAGTATCAACAAAAGCGGCGGTATCCAGTGGGAGCAGTGGTAGCTGCTTCGGGTTTGGTAAAGAAAAATAAATATGGGATTACCCTAGAAGACCCGGAACTGGAAGTATTAGAGCATCCAGGGGGTACCATTGACTCGATGAAAATAGGTCGAGTTGTACCAGTTTATTCCCTAACCGAAGGGGTACCAGCCGACTTGGTCAGGCGGGCGATAATTGCTGCACTTCCCTACACTTCTTTGATTAAGGAACCCTTGCCAGTAACCTTTCGTAAAGAATATGGGTTGATGGGGGTTTCTGATGCGATCGCAAACATTCATTTTCCCCAAGATGCAGACACCCTTGCCGATGCCAGAAGGCGCTTAGTCTTTGATGAATTTTTCTACTTACAGCTCGGATTTCTCCAGCGCCGCCAAGCTCAGCGTAAAAGCCAAAGCAGTGCGGTCATGGCTCCGATTGGTAAACTCTTTGACCAATTTAATCAACTGCTTCCTTTTGAATTAACCGGGGCTCAGACAAGAGTCATCAATGAAATTCTCAAGGATATGGAATCAGAAACACCCATGAATCGGTTGGTCCAGGGAGATGTCGGTTCCGGTAAAACTATTGTGGCAGTTTATGCTATTCTAGCCGCCATCCAATCGGGGTACCAAGCAGCTCTGATGGCTCCCACTGAAGTATTAGCTGAACAGCACTATCGTAAGTTAGTAAATTGGTTTAATTTACTACATCTTCCGGTTGAATTACTAACAGGTTCCACTAAAGTTTCCAAGCGTAGAAAAATTCATTCCCAGCTAGAAACGGGAGAACTTCCTTTGTTGGTAGGAACCCATGCTTTGATTCAAGACCCAGTCAACTTCAACAGTTTGGGTTTAGTGGTAATTGATGAACAGCATCGGTTTGGGGTAAAACAACGGGCTCGTTTACAGCAAAAAGGTCAATCTCCCCATGTGCTGACTCTAACCGCCACACCAATTCCCAGAACCCTAGCGCTAACCCTCCACGGGGATTTGGATGTGAGTCAGATTGATGAATTACCCCCTGGTCGTCAGAAGATTCAGACCACTGTGCTAAAGGGTAAAGAGAGGAAACATGCCTATGACCTGATTCGTCGAGAAGTGGCTCAAGGAAGGCAAGCTTATATGGTATTGCCGTTGATTGAGGAATCGGAAAAATTAGATGTACGCTCAGCAATCGAAGAGCATAAACGACTGTCTGAGAGTATATTTCCAGAATTTAAGGTTGGGTTACTTCATGGTCGGATGAATTCAGCTGAGAAAGATAAAGCACTAAGTGCTTTTCGGGATAACAAGAGTCAAATTATTGTTTCAACTACTGTGATTGAAGTGGGTGTAGATGTACCAAATGCTACCGTAATGATGATTGAAAATGCAGAACGGTTTGGGTTATCTCAGTTACACCAATTACGGGGTCGTGTCGGTCGAGGTTCTGACAAATCTTATTGTCTTTTAGTCAGTGGTTCTAATACTGAAACAGCCAGACAACGTTTGGGGGTATTAGAACAGTCCCAAGATGGCTTTTTTATCTCTGAAATGGATATGCGTTTTCGTGGTCCTGGGGAAGTTTTAGGTAAGCGCCAATCCGGGTTAGCAGATTTTGCTCTAGCTAGTTTGGTAGAAGACCAAGAGGTATTGAATTTGGCGAGAGATGCAGCAGAAAAGATTATTATTCAGGATGAAATATTGGAGAATTACCCTTTAATGAAAGTCGAGTTAGAGTATCGGTATCAGTGGTTGATGGATGGGACAATTATGACTTAATTTACCATATAATTATTTCAGAATTAGGGAACAGGGAACAGGGAACAGGGAACAGGGAACAGGGAACAGGGAACAGGTAATAGTGGACAATAATTCACCAAAAAAGTATCAGAAAACTATTTTATTTTGCAAGAGGTCTCATGACGAATTTACTATGACAAATGCTTTTTACTGATATTGCCCCAGTACCAAACTACTTAAGAGTAGAGAAACCGTAAGGATTAATATTATGTTCGGTTGAACAGTTATAAATAGTAGGTAATAGGGAACAGGGAACAGGGAACAGGGAACAGGGGATGAGAATAGAGATTACCTACCATAAGGAAGCTAGGTTTTTTATAACTGATTATCTGAACATGATATAAGAGGTAACATATAGCAGAAGTCAGAAGTCAGAAGTCAGAAGTCAAACTCTTGCGCTTACTTAGCTTTGAGACTTTTGTCATGTCCGCGCCTGCCCTGGCGACTGCTATAACTAATAATTTTTATTTATGATTTTTATTTAGTTGTTTACTTAAAATATCTAGCGGTTTGCAACTTAATTAAGTTCAGAATTATGGGTGTTTAGTACTGAATTCATAATTCATAATTCATAATTTTTAATTCTTAATTCTTAATTCTTAATTCTTAATTCTTAATTGGGTACAGCAGTACTAGTCCAATACCTCAACTGTCCCCAACTGACCATCAATCCTGACCCGCTGACCATCTCGTAATATATCAGTGGCATGATTAATATCCATTACGGCTGGGATACCATACTCTCGGGCGACAATGGCACCGTGGGACAGACGTCCCCCTACTTCAGAAATTAAGCCACCAGCACGAGCGAGTAATGGTGCCCAACCGGAATCGGTGTAGGGTACAACCACAATGGTTTGCTGGTCAATAGTGATATCACTTTGCAAGCTTTTCACAACTTTTACCAAACCCTCTACTTGTCCAGAACTGGCACCAATGCCTTGTAGCAGTCCTTGCTCAGACCCAGCTAAAGGTTTGGGCTCAGCGGGTAAGGGAGGATTATTGCCATAAACCAGGAAAGGTACGGTAGTCAGCTGAGCATCCTGTGTCAATTTAGTGCGCCGTTGTTGCACAATTTCTGGAAGCTGTTGTCTGAGTTCCTGGTTATCACTACCTACTAGAGAGCGAATTTCGGGTAACTCCAAGAAAAAAATGTCCCCTGGTTCAACTAGTAAACCTAACAGCAGCCAGCGTGCCTCTAGAGCCAAGAAGCTCCAGCGTAGGTGAGCCATCAGCTTAGAGTAGACTTGGGTTACTCGACCTTTGAGATCCAGCCGTGCTTGTACCACTTCAGCTTTCCAGTTTTGCCCTCTAGGTTTTGGAGATTGGGGCAGTGGATGAGCTAGAAACTGAGCGAACAGCTTTCTAACAGCTCGGGGGTCTTCTTGCCAGCGGGGAATTGCTACATCGGTTGCCACTTCGCTAAGGTAACCATAGCCCTCAAGAAAGTGGTCAAACTGCTCTAAAATGCTGGAACCATCTGGGATTTCTGCTAGGGTGGCAAACAGAGAGGCTCCACTGTCATAGATAACCTGTTCGTGGCTTAATAAATGCCGAGCATCTGCTGCTATCCTAGCCAAGGCTCGCATACTATCGACCTCTGGAGTTTTGCTGTTATCTAGTTGTTTGTCCTCAATCTTGAGTACTGCCTGCCGCAAAGACATACTAAGGGGAGCAAGAATACTATAGTAGGTGGCTCGTTTCAACACCATTAAAATGCTGTCGATGCGTTCTAGGAGTTGCACTGGAGATAATTCCGACTGGGCTCTTGCTGAGAGCTGATTCAATAGGGGTAGAAAGTGGGTTTGGTAATCCGCTTCAAAGTCTTGGTCTAAACGCCATTCCCGACCAAGCAATCGTAGTAAACCAGGTAGGTTTTTTAGGGTGGTCTTCATTGGTGGTTTGGAAAACTTAGCTCCCCTAGTCAGAAATTCCAGACTTTCTGGGGGTAGACCCATACGCCGAAAAATTTTCCCCAACAGAGTAACATTGAAGTAAGCATGGGAATAGTGCAGCGTAGCAGTTTCGGTGAAATCCATTCCTTTAGCTCGCTTCCCTAGCACTATGGTAAAAATATCTCCCCAAACACCGCAGGTGAGGGGACGATTAATCGACCAAGTTAGGGGTCGGATTACTCCTGGAATTACTTCCGCAGCAATTTTACGAGTCCAGGTTGGTTGTAGAGTAGTTATAGGTCGTGCTTGCAATAACCAAAGTTTTTGACCGTCATAACTCCACTCAATATCTTGGGGAAGACCCTGGTAATAGTCTTCTAACCGACGTGCCAAGAGCGCCACTTGTTTGATTAAGGCTGGAGGGACATCACCACTACCTTCAATCCGTGAGGAGGCAAAACTTTCTGCTGAATCCTCTTCTTTCCCTGACTTGAAATAAACTTGGTACTGCTCTGGTGTTACTTTACCCGATACAACTTGTGTAGCATATCCAGGTAGGGCTTCGACCACAACAGCTTCTCCCTGTTGGGAAATAGGGTCACGACTGAAAGCAACTCCAGAAAAAACCCCCTTGACTTGTTTTTGAATTAGCACAGCCATAGCTGAATCTGGCAGTTGCTGATCTCGACGGTATTGTGCAGCTACTGGATTACGATAAGACTCTAAGACTCGATTAATGGCATCCAGTAGTGCCGCTGAGCTGGTCACCTGCAACACGCTTTGATACTGCCCTGCGGCTGAAGCCTGGGCTGAATCTTCTCCTACTGCGGAAGAACGCACTACCAGGGGTTCAGATTCAGAAACGGGTAGGTATTTGAGCAGGGGTTCTGGATCATCACCTGGAGGGAGTACCCAGCCCACAGGTACTGAGTAACCAGAACGCTTGAGCTGGGATAGGGTGGCAGCTTTTTCCCCAACTTTTTTACGGTCTAGTTTGGTGTCCAGAGAAATTACGGCACTATCGCCTTGGAAAAAATGAAACACTCTCTTAGATTCTGCTTGAGTTTGCCCACTGGGAAGGTCTAAGTCATCGGGAATTTTTTGATAAATCCAAGCTAATAATAGACTCAAGATGGTGGCAATTACAATTCTGGAGAAATCCTGGGGATGCAATAGAGCCAGAATCACGGGGAACAAGACTAAAATCACCAGTTTGCCATGTTTGGGATTCCGGAAAATGGTAAAGCTAATCCCTCCAATCAAAAATACTAGCAATGCCAGAATGGGGTCATGGCATAATACTCCCCAAGTGACATTGGTCGTCCCTGCACCTTTGCCTATCCAGTAACGACCTAACACCAACATGATTAGAGCGATCAATTCCCAGGCTGATTCACTGGGAAAGAAGTGGCGAGCTAGTAAGACTGCTGCAATTCCTTTTCCTGCCTCTGAGAGGACTGCCAAGACACCAACCAGATTTCCTCCGTGGTAAAAGGCGGCTGAAACTGATATATTACCAGTACCGACCTGGGCTAGGTTATGCCTGGTCAGTACATAGGTAATCCAGGCAATCAGAGGTAGTCCACCTAAGATAGGACAGACGGTAACAATGAGCAAGAACCCTAAAACCTGGTTTAGTGTCATGGGACTAATGGAAATCACTTACTGAGAGCTTGATAATAAGTACTTTATTAAGAAGTATATAAGAAGTATCTAAGAACTATTTGAACTTACTGGCATCGAAAACTATCTAGTAATCACAACTAGTAATCACAACTAGCAATCGCAACTAGTAATCACAAGTTTAGTTTGTAAAATTATCTAACCCAAAAGCAAGCCAAATTGTCTAAACAATTTGCTTGTTTTAAGTAAAATACGAGTAAATTATTTATATCATCTGGTAGATTATTCCCTGTTATAATTATAGTTTTGGTTCTAGGTCTTAACCTGATTTAGTCCCTAAGTTGTTTTCATCCCCCCAGCTTTTGCACAGGGGTTCTCAAGTGGGTTTTCCATAGTGAATGGAATTCCTACGCCAGCAGCGCGCCAAGCCCCATCCTGCCGCCAAGGGTCAAACCCTGACGGGGTGACAAACAGCGTTAAAAACCTTACTGGGTGTGGGGTGTGGGGTTTTGGGTGTAGGGAACCCACCCCTAACCCCTCCCAGGAGGGGAAACATCAGGAGCTGGCCAGTTTGATAGCGATGCAGTCGGCCAAAGGGGGTTTCCACGGGGCAAACAGCGGTGCGGACGCAGGTTCCGCACACAGACCCAAAACCACTCGCTATTGCATCAAGAAGAGACGGTTGAATCAGGTTTCGGACCGTTCGCACAGCGTGGCCTAAAGGCCAAGGAAATTGCTGGGGTTATTCCAAATTCCCTTCTATTTTCCCCACACCCCACACCCGGTCACCCTACACCCTGTCTAATTTAATGCCTTGTTGTCACCCCTGAAGGGTCAAACCGCATCCTGCCGCTGGTGGTTACACTTTTGAATTAGTTTACGATGTTTGGTAAAGTACAAGTCTTTTCTTTTGTTTTCTTTAACCATTGATCATATAAATTTTACTGGATTTTAATCCAGGCTTTAGCTATGGCAGGGAAACTACTGATGTAAGCTATCAGCTATCAGCTATCAGCTATCAGCTAGTTCGCGTAGCGCAATCGATGCTTTTGAATAAAATAAGCTGACGACTAACCGCTGACCACTGACCGCTGACCGCTGAATGCTTACAGTACTGATAACGTAACTTTCAGTTACGGCATTCTAATTCAAGTTTTAGCGATCGCTAGCAATCTAGGGAAAATTCTACTGGTAGCACTGAGTAGCCTTGGTGCCAGTGTAATTTTAGGCACTCAATTGCTCAAACCAGTGACCGCAGAGTCTACTAAGGGTCCTATCAACGTTGTACAGTCTGGAGATGTCACCTTAACTAGCGCTGTGATTTGGGGGCGTAATGACCAGCCAGGTCTGATGTTGGTCGAAATCTCCACTTCAGCAGATTTCAAGGATGCCACAACTTATCCTCGGTCCTGGCGTTGCTCCTGATACTGATTATATAACACTACCCATTCAGATGTTTGACATTTCTAAACTCCGAAACCTAGTCCTAGCTTACTTTTGACTTCTGACTTCTCACTTGAGACTTGCGCGTAGCGCTATACTACTATCGGGTAAGTTTTCAGAACTTTCTCGATAACAACAAGGTTTCTAAAGTTGCTGGAGGAGTTGGTAGCTTTGGTACAGCACCTGTTGCTGAGGAAGCTCTTTGATATTAGAGTATTTGAGCACATCCTTATACAGATAGGGAGGTAATGGTATGGCTAAAATTGTGGGTGTTCATGGGATTAATCAAGAATTTAGAGGTAGTCATACAATTCATGCTCAGTGGCTACCAGCCCTCAAAGATGGTTTGAAGGGTGTTGGAGCTAGATTAGATTCCGATCATGAATTCCACTGTGCCTTTTATGGAGACCTGTTCAGAGGTCGCTCGAAATCAGCAATGGGGATACCTAACTATGACGCCAGTGATATTGACTCGGATTGGGAGAAGGAACTCCTCCTGCAATGGTGGGAAGAAGCAGCAAAAGTAGAAGATGATATTAAAGGCTCAGCCGATCTATCCAGAGAAAAGGCAACACCCAGACGTGTTCAAAAGGCTTTAAATGCCTTAAGTGGTTCTAGGTTTTTTGGTGGTGTTGCTGAGAAAATCGTGATTTCTTTTCTGAAGCAAGTTGGTCGTTATTTGCATAACCCAGAGTTAAGACAGCAAATTCGCGATCGCATTGTGGAAGCCATAGATCAGGATACCCGTGTATTGGTTGGTCACTCTCTGGGGTCAGTTGTCTGTTACGAAGCCCTATGCCAACACCCAGAATGGTCAGTGGACGTTTTTGTGACTCTAGGTTCCCCATTGGGGATAAAAGGGCTGATTTTTGATCGCTTGGAACCCTCACCGGTCTCTAATTTGGGGTCTTGGCCGGGAAGTGTAAAACAGTGGATAAACATTGCGGATGCGGGAGATATTGTTGCTTTAGAAAAAGAATTAAATCCTTTATTTGACGGGTTAGTGGAAGATAAGCTTGTTTATAATAGATCTGATGCTCACAATGCCAGTAACTATTTCACAGCATCTGAAACAGGAGAAGCTATTAAGTTGGGCTTGATTGATTAGTAGACGAGGGATATGGCGGGAAAACCCAGGTATTATTTAATCGCTTGTGGAACAAGCAACTACAACGAGCAGGATGTACTTAACTTAGATAGTGTGCCGACAGACTTACAGAGAGTTGTTGATTTATTAACTCAGAAATTTGGATATGAAGAAGCCTTGACGAATCTTCGTTTAAATCCGAAGAAAGATGAGTTAATCAAACAATTTTCATACTGGCTTCAGCATGAAGAACGATGTGAGAGCGATCGCGTAATCTTTTACTATTCCGGTCATGGTGAATATTGCCAAGGAGATAGACATTATCTTTTGATGGAAGAGACTAATTACAATCAAATTCCTCAAACATCCTTGCCAACAGAAGATTTAGTTCGTCCTTTGAACAACGAAGGAGTTAAAATTGAACAAATCCTGTATATTATCGATACTTGTTATTCAGGGGTCGGAATAAGTGATGTATCGAAATTTACTACACAAGTTGTTCAGAAATACCAACCGGTAAAAGGAGCCGGTATCGCAGTTCATGGGATTGCGGCTTGTCGTGCCAAAGATACAGCCAAAGAAGATGTATTTTCTAGGGGGTTGGAGCAAGTTATTAACGATTTAAGTAAAAACTACTTAAGTAAAAACAACGGTAATTTATATATTCCTCTAGACTATCTAGTTGACGAAATTAATCAGATTATTTCCTCAGAGCAACGTGCTTCATACTCAGCTTCTGGCTCTGAAAAATCTGCTCAATTATTCCCCATTATGCCTAAGACTATACAAACATGGGAAGAAAAGCAAGATGAACTTATTAGCGAACTTTTTGCTGGATTAAAGAAACACCCAGAAGATAGCTTACTTCAGGTTAACTCCTTTATTTTAAGTTCTAAAAATATTGAAAAGCTTGTATTAGACGACGAATTTATTCTGGATTGTAGAGAAATAAAAAAAAGACTGACTGAATTAGGACAAAAACCAGTTTCAAGAGGAATATGCCCTCTAGTGGCTTGTGCAGAATGGTGTCGGCGAAGATTTTCTAAACAGGATTACAAATTGAGGAGACTTGCTAATACTATTAAAAATTGGCAACAGGAAGCTATAAGATATCGAGAAGACGCAAACCTCTCTACAATCCAAGAATCTGTTAAAAAAGCTGATTTAAAATTTCAAGAACTGATTAAGAAAGAAAATTTGCGACTTCAAGTTGAGATTGAACCAGAGGTTGATAATGATAATGGTACAGGACAAGGGTCTGGTGCCTTACTTTTGAGTATGAATCTTTGGCTTGAAAGTCAGGATTTACCACTTGGTCGGTTTGCAGAAAAGATACGGTTAGAACCTCGGGAAAGTGAAGAGAGTGTCTCTGAGCAAGAGAGTGAGAGTTTATACACTAATCTTGAAAAGATTTTGCCCAACTTAATTCGCAAGGCTCGTTATAGTTTACCTGAACGAGTTAACTTAACAATTGAGTATTTTCTTCCCTTCGACTATTTCAAAACACCATTGGAAAAGATTACGTTTAAGCGAGGGAGAAAACTAACACCGCTGGGTGAAGAGTACCCAATTTTTATCAACTCATTTGAACGATATTTTGATCCAGATTTTCTTGAGATTCGTGATGAGATTGAAGTCAAGAAGCAAGGGTTATGGAATGATGTAAATAATTCAGTAACTGAACCCAGTGTCCCTGGGGAATTTGAAGGGGATGATATCTATTATATGGGTACAGATCCATCAGATTCCGATCTAGAAAGAATTGAAGAGGCTTTACCCATTGCGGTCTGGAGTCGGAACGTGAACCAACCTCTGATTGAAGGAGAGCATCTAAACCTCTCAGAATGGCAAAATTGGCCTAACAAAATACGTGATTTACGAAAAAAGAAAAACGGTTTGGAGGTAACCCTTCTCTGGGATGATTTATATCCGAAGCCTTCCCAACGCTGTAGACCCTTAAATACCGACCATCTATAGCGTTTATCGTAGCTATGAGGTACACATTATTTTTTACCTCTTACCTCTTACCTGCTCCCTGCTCCCGTCTTGATGCAGTCGCTCATGGGGGAAACCACGGCAGTTGCTCATGGGGGAGACCCCCAAGACCGCACTGCCTCCCCAAGACCGCGCTGCATCGCTGCATCGCTGCTCCCTAAAAACCAGAAATTTATACCTCACAAGTCGTAGAATTGCTATATAGTAAAATGCCAAAAGACCCAACATCTGACCAGCAGGATCCTCGCATCTACCAGGGCTTAACCCTCAGTGCGGAAAGTTTACCAACCCCAGAAGACCAACAACAGCATCTGAGTCGTATTCCACCGCCCCCCCCTTGGCGCACCTTTGGTCTTTCAGTTGAGCAATGGCGTGAAAAAGCAGAATCACAAAATACCCAAGACATCGTAAAAAAGATTAATCCAAGGGCATTGGGGTTTGTTCCGAGCAAGCAAGCGGTAGAATTGGTCAATGCCGCATTGTGTTTACGTCGCCCTTTACTGATTGAAGGAAATCCCGGTAGCGGCAAAACATCCTTAGCCTATGCAGTAGCAGCTGAACTGGGACTACCGGGGCCTTACCGCTGGTCAATTGTTTCTCGCACTACTTTGAAAGATGGTCTCTATGCCTACGATGCCATTGGGCGATTACAAGAAGTGTCTTTACTGAGGCAACAAGTTGGTAACACAGAGAGAATAAAAGAGCCTGACATTGGTAACTATTTAAGATTAAGACCAATGGGTATGGCATTTCATCAATCTCAACCCGGTAGACCCGCAGTGCTGTTAATTGACGAAATTGATAAGAGTGATATTGATATGCCCAATGATCTCTTACATATATTTGAGGAAGGATTTTTTGAGATTCCAGAACTGAGTCGCTTAAAACGTAACTCCCAAGAGGTACTTCCTTACCGCAGTCAAAGCAATGATAGTGATGAAAAAATTTCGGTTGACAAAGGATTAATTCAATGTCAAGAGTTTCCCTTAGTCTTGATGACCAGTAATGAAGCACGGGAGTTTCCACCAGCCTTTCTACGCCGATGTCTACGGTTATC
The DNA here is from genome assembly GCF_010671925.1 of Moorena sp. SIOASIH. Taxonomy (GTDB): domain Bacteria; phylum Cyanobacteriota; class Cyanobacteriia; order Cyanobacteriales; family Coleofasciculaceae; genus Moorena. The sequence goes on from NZ_JAAHIH010000005.1 coordinate 903,899, forward strand.
TCTCAAGCAACCTGATACCGAAGAGGGTTTCTATCAAATTTTAGAAAACCGCTTTGATGCCACCCATTTAAAGCAACTGGATCAGCCAGCTCGGAAATTAATCAAGGAATTTTTGACACGGATTAAGGCAAGAGACACAACCTTAGCAACGGATCAATTGTTGAATGCCATCTATTTATTACTACAAGGAGATGACCTGACTGAAGAAACACGGAAAGATGTATTGAATACTATCTTCAAATCACTGTGAGGTCAGGGGGAAATGGTGAGTGAAACAAATCAATGGTGGCAAGATGATAGAGAAGTGGCAGAGCTGATCTGGTGCTTGGCTCACTTAGATCGTATTGTTGCTCCTCCATTGTCTCAAGACATCAAACCACCAGAGGATGTACACCATTGTGATCCGGAATCATCCACTGAAAATCCGTCAGAAGATTATCCAAAGAGTCCTCCCTCAGGAAGGGAAAAAGCAGAACAAAAGATACCGATTAGGACTTATCCTAAACAGTCCGACCATGCCCCGACTTCCCCTCAAAAACCCGAATCATCCTCCAGTAATTACAGCTCTCCTATTCGTGTTCCTGATCCCTTTCCCTTACCGAAACCTAGGGAAATCAGTAAGGCACTGTTGCCTTTATCTAAGCGTGTTTCTGGACTGCTAGCCAATGAACTGGATATTGATGCAACCGTTGAACAAACAGCCGAAGCCAATGGATTGCCAATGCTGGCATTTCGTTCTCCCCTAGAGCGATGGTTTGAGGTACATTTATTGATTGACCAATCCCCTTCAATGGCATTTTGGGGAGATTTAGCGGAAGGGGTGGCAACGCTTTTTCGCTGGCAAGGGTTTTTCCGGGATGTACGGATTTGGCACTTCCAGACAACAGAACCTACCCCCCAATTGTTTTCAGGTGTTGACCGTATTGAACGGGATGTTCGTAGCCTGATGGCACCAGGAGGACATCGACTCTTTATTGCGTTAACGGATACTTTGGGAAAAGCTTGGTATTCCGGTCAAGCCTTTGAGGTTTTAGCAGAATTAGGAGAACAGCATCCTGTTAGTATTGCCCATGTTTTTCCTCAAACCCTATGGCAGCGCACAGGTCTAGATCAGGCAATTCAACGACCATTGATTGCTCGTCAGCCAGAGTCCCCTAACTCCATGTTACAAGTAGGAGCTAGGCTTCGTACAACTGCTAGGTTATATCAATTTCCCATTTTCAATTTATCCGTTAACCACTTTAGCACTTGGGCGAATTTTACCACCGGGAGTGGCAGCAATTCTATTCAAGGGGTTTTAATTAGACAGCATCAGCCCGAAACAGCCACAACCAATCCTAAAAAGCAAAGGTCGGAACAGCCTGAATCAGTGGCGGAAACTACCGAAGGCGTTGCTGATTCTGGGTATGATTCCGCCCCCCTAGCCCCCCAATTCTGGGGGGAACAAAACTCTGAAAGTCCCCCAAAGTTGGGGGATTTAGGGGGCTTGACCAACCCCCTAGCCCCCCAATTCTGGGGGGAACAAAACTCTGAAAGTCCCCCAAAGTTGGGGGATTTAGGGGGCTTGACCAAAACCAGAGGCTCGCGCATTCATACTTCAATTCAGCAACGCCCTCCCGAACAGTTACTGAGAGAATTCTTGGCCAATGCTAGTCCCAAAGCCCGAAAACTTGCTGAAGTTCTGGCTGCTGTTCCCCTGATTCCTCCAGTGATGCGCTTGGCACAACAGTGGTTTTTACCCGATAGCGAACACTGGCATCTGGCAGAAGTTTTTTTTAGTGGTCTTATCCAAAAGTCTTCCTTGGGGCCAGAGCAGGCAACTGTTCCCGAAACTTGGTATGAATTTCGTCCGGGAATTCGGGAGTTACTGCTAGGAAATAGTCCAGTTCAACGCACCACTGAGATTTGGAGGGAAATTGGAGATTTCATAGAGCACCGTTATGGTAGTCTCCGGGATTTTCCAGCACTGATTCCCAACCCCGCCGGGTCTGTTCCAGGTCTTGCTGCGGATCGAGACCTCTATTTTGCTGAAGTCAAAGCAGCAGTTCTCAGGACTTGGGCAGGAGAATACGCCAATTTAGCACAAGAACTCAGAGCAAAAGTCGCAAAACGGAAACGGGAGAAAGTTGATCTCACTGACAACTTAGAACCTTTTGAATTTGAAGCGGAAGTCCCCATCACTGTTTTTGAAGAGGAGCCAGACGAGAATGAAGAGAAATTACCACAGTGGACATTTGAAACCCCGACTGTTAACCATCAGGGAGAAATCATTAAAACCACAACCTACACCGCCTCTTACTTCACCGAAACCCTAACCGATAATGTGGAACTGGAAATGGTGGCTATCCCTGGAGGAACGTTTACAATGGGTTCCCCTGAAAGCGAAAAAGATAGCCGTAGTCGTGAACGTCCCCAACATGATGTCACACTCCAACCCTTCTTTATGGGGAAATATCCCGTCACTCAAGCCCAATGGAAGGCGATCGCATTAATGACAGACTTGAAAGTCGAGAGAGACTTAGATCCAGACCCCTCACGCTTTAAAGGAGAGAAGCGCCCCGTTGAAAGGATCAACTGGTATGAAGCAGTAGAGTTCTGTGACCGGCTTTCTAAGCTAACAGGAAGGGAGTATAGACTGCCTTCTGAAGCGCAATGGGAATATGCTTGTCGAGGTTTCACAGAACCCCTTAACCTCGAAAGGGATGAGACCAGAAATAAAACACCAGCTCAACAATCTATACTCGAAAGAACCTCAAATTTGATTGGTAGATTAATAAACCCCTTGTCCCAAACAGGACAACCCTATCCACCTTTTTACTTTGGACAGACAATTACCGGAAAGTTAGCCAATTACAACGCCTCAAGAACTTATCGGGATGAACCACGAGGAGAAAGAAGCAAGGGAACCACCCCTGTGGGTGAATTTCCTCCGAATCCCTTTGGGTTATATGATATGCACGGGAATGTTTGGGAATGGTGTTTAGATGATTGGCATGATAACTACGAAGGTGCGCCCACAGATGGCAGTGCTTGGATTGATAAGAATGAAGCGGAAAATGTCAAGATTGAAAATAAGCCATATTCAGCCAAAAAAGAGGATAAAAGCTCGTATTCTGTCCTGCGTGGCGGCTCATGGTTCGACATTCCTTATAGCTGCCGTTCTGCGTTTCGCAGCCTCATCGTTAGGCGCGACATCCGCAACTACTTTGATGGTTTTCGTGTAGTATGCGTATCCGAGAGAACTGGATGAAGTCAGAAGTTCGAAGTTTGAAGAATTATGGCCAAACTGACCATAAAACGCCCAAAACAAAGGTTTCGAGGTTACAGAGAATACATAGACGGTATCCCTCTCGAAATGGTCTTAATCCCTGATGGAACCTTCACAATGGGCGCACCAGAGAGTGAACAAGGGAGTCGTGACAATGAAAGACCCCAACATCATGTAACTATTTCCTCGTTTTTAATGGGACGTTACCCCATTACTCAAGCTCAATGGAACGCGATCGCATCTCGTTCTGACCTTAAGGTAAATCAAGATTTGGATCCAGACCCCTCTTATTTTAAACAGCCCTATCAAGGGATAGATAGATGGCAAAGACCTGTTGAACAAGTCAATTGGTATGATGCAGTAGAGTTCTGTGACCGCCTTTCTAAGCTAACAGGAAAGGAATATAGACTACCTTCTGAAGCGCAATGGGAATATGCCTGTCGAGGGGTTACAAAACCCCTTAACCTCGAAAACGGAGAGTCCTATCCCCCATTCCACTTCGGAGAAACCATGACAACAGCTTTGGCTAATTATCGCGGGACGGATGATAAAGACTCTAGATGGTCAGGATCTTATGGTAGAGGGCCAAAAGGAGAATACCGTGAGGAAACAACACCAGTAGGATATTTTGAAGTGGTCAACTCTTTTGGACTCAGTGATATGCACGGGAACGTTTGGGAATGGTGCGCTGATGATCGGCATGATAATTATGAGAATGCGCCCAGTGACGGCAGTGCTTGGATTGATAAGAATGAAGCGGAAAATGTCAATGGTGAAAATAAGTCAGATTCATTCAAAAATGAGGATAAAAGCCCGTATTCAGTGCTGCGGGGCGGCTCCTGGATCAGCTATCCTATTTTCTGCCGTTCTGCGATTCGCAGCTTCTACGTTAGGCGCGACTTCCGCCACGACTTTGATGGTTTTCGTTTAGTGTGCGCTGGGATGAAGTCAGAAGTTTGAAGTTTGAAGTTTGAAGAAATAATTTGAGTTATCCACAAGTTTCAATTCAGAACAGAACCAAAAAGTTTGCGGTTAGAATAGTCAAAGCTTGCGTTTGGTTAGAAGAATCTAAAGTTCCTAGAACGTTAGCAAATCAGTTATTAAGGTCAGGAACTTCTATCGGAGCTAATTGTAGTGAAGCTCAGTCAGCCCAATCCCGGTAAGCATTCAGCTATCAGCTATCAGCTATCAGCTATCAGCTATCAGCTATCAGCTATCAGCTATCAGCTATCAGCTATCAGCTTAAGCGCACGCTACGCGAACAGCTATTGGCCAAGCTACGGAAACAGCTTTTTAATAAAAGAAGCTGACGGCTGACCGCTGACCGCTGACCGCTGACCACTGACCACTGAATGCTTACGAATAGACTTCAAACTTCTGACTTCTGACTTCAAATCCCGATTTATCCATATTCATCATCATCCGGTAATTTTTCCATCTCCTGAGCAATTAGCATCTGAAAGTCCTCCCCACAATGAACATTCAAATGAATTGCAGCAGCCAGCAATTCTGCCAGAATCTCAGCTTGTTGTCTAGCACTGAGGTGAGGTGACTGAAGTTGATAGATTAAAGCGGTAACAGTTTGGCATTCTGAGCCTAACTCTGTAATTAATGTTTTGAGAGTATTGCTAGTAATAGGAAGGGCGCGATCGCGAATCTGCATAATTATTTCCCCAATCGTTTTAGTGCTTGCTGAATGCCCTTCTCAAAGGCACGAATCTCAGTTTCCCAATGTCTTATTAAACCTTGATCGGGAAAGTCCTTTTCATACTCTAGTTTAATCTTTTCTTGGTGTTCAGCAATGCGCTGATTCAAGCTACGAATTGCCTTTTTGTGGTTTTTCTTTCCCATAAAGTTTATAGATGCACCCACAGACTTGCACCAGTATCTTATGGGGCTGGTGTCCTCACCTTTATATTTTACCTACCCATACTTTTTATCTTGTAGGGTGAATGAATGGGTAGATCTCATTTTTGCTGTTTGACCTGCTGGTGCGTTACGGGGCGGGCTGTTTCAACCAGGCGCGAAGAGGCTTAAAATTAGGGCAAGCCCGCCCCTAACGCACCCTACTGGACTGACACAGCTAAAGTAGTACAATAGCATTTTGGTAAAAACCTTAATTTACAAGGGATTAAGGGATTGTCCTAAAACACCATTTTAGCTGTGTCAGTCCACTACGCAACATTTACTGTTCCCGATTCCCGATTCCCGATTCCCGATTCCCGATTCCCGATTCCCCTTATATACAAACAAAAAAGCGCCCCCCAAACGGAGAGCGCTTTTCTCAAACTAAGCCAATTAAGCCAAGTTTAGATTAGCCGTTGATAACTGGAGCAGTTAAAGCAACAGGAGTAGCTTCACCAGCAGCTAGATCTAGAGGGAAGTTGTGAGCGTTACGCTCGTGCATTACCTCGAAACCTAGGTTAGCGCGGTTAAGTACATCAGCCCAAGTGTTGATTACATGACCTTGAGAGTCAATAACACTTTGGTTGAAGTTGAAGCCATTGAGGTTGAACGCCATGGTGCTGATGCCCAAAGCGGTAAACCAGATGCCTACTACAGGCCAAGCACCTAAGAAGAAGTGCAAGGAACGGCTGTTGTTGAAGGACGCATATTGGAAGATTAAACGACCGAAGTAGCCGTGAGCTGCAACGATGTTGTAAGTTTCTTCCTCTTGTCCGAACTTGTAACCATAGTTCTGAGACTCGGTTTCGGTGGTCTCACGCACTAAGGAGGAGGTCACCAAAGAACCGTGCATCGCACTAAACAGCGATCCGCCGAATACGCCGGCTACACCCAGCATGTGGAAGGGGTGCATAAGAATGTTGTGCTCAGCTTGGAACACGAACATGAAGTTGAAGGTACCGCTGATTCCCAAAGGCATACCATCGGAGAAGGAACCTTGTCCAATGGGGTAGATTAGGAACACGGAGGTAGCAGCAGCCAAGGGAGCGCTGTAAGCAACGCAGATCCAAGGACGCATACCCAGACGGTAGCTCAGCTCCCACTGACGACCCATGTAGGTGAAGATACCAACAAGGAAGTGGAAGATGATTAGCTGGTAAGGACCACCATTGTAGAGCCACTCATCTAAGGAAGCTGCTTCCCAGATTGGGTAGAAGTGCAAGCCAATGGCGTTAGAAGAAGGAACAACAGCACCAGAGATGATGTTGTTGCCATAGATCAAGGAGCCAGCAACAGGCTCACGGATGCCATCAATGTCCACAGGGGGAGCAGCGATGAAGGCGATAATGAAGCAGATGGTAGCGGTTAGCAATGTAGGGATCATCAGTACACCGAACCAGCCTACATAAAGGCGGTTGTTGGTGGAAGTGATCCAATCGCAGAACCGATCCCACACGTTAGCGTTACGCTGTTGTAATGTGGTAGTCATGTTCGGATGATTGCGTTTATTTGATTATCTAGGTTCAGCAGGCTTGTTTTGCCTGTCTGTATTTATCCTAATACAATCCTGAAGATAAATACATTTTCTGGGTTCAATCGTAACTTTACTTAAAACTACTTAACTTTGCTTAATAAAAACCATGCGATCGCTTTCGTGAATGATTACTGAGAGCTGACAAAATTTTAATCAATACGAGGGATGAATCAGAGGGATGAATCCTATGCTGGGCAAGGCTTAGGCCAGTATATGGCCAGCTTGGTGAATCCGTTTGATCCAGTGCTAGTTTAGCTTAACATTGCTTAACAAAAATAGCAGTGATTGCTTTCGTAAATCCTTACTGAGATCTCGGACAATTTTGATTAATCCTAGGGATTAACCCTAGGTTGGGCAGTGCCTACCAACGCTATGACAAGCTTGATTATCTGTCTGATCCACTGCCCAACCTAGATGAACTGCCTAAAGTAATTCATAGGACTTAATAAAAAATGTGCGATCGCTTTTATGACCAGATATTAGGTTTGTTACAGCTGTCGGCAGGAAACGGGCAAGATGCCCGTTCCACGCCTGATGCCGATTCCACAGGATTAATCTTGGGGTGGGCAGTGCCGACCAACGCTCTTTGCAAGCTTGATTATCTGTGTGATGCACTGCCCACCGTAATACTGTCGGCAGAGAACAGGCAAGCAAGAAGAATCTTCGGGTGGGCAGTGCTTACCAAAGCGCTTTGCAAGCTTGATTATCTGTGTGATGCACTGCCCACCGTAATACTGTCGGCAGAGAACAGGCAAGCAAGAAGAATCTTCGGGTGGGCAGTGCTTACCAAAGCGCTTTGCAAGCTTGATTATCTGTGTGATGCACTGCCCACCCTACTACTGTCTTAGTCATAGCTGACTTCTGACTTCTGACTTCTGACTTCTGACTTCTGACTTGCGCGTAGCGCTATATCACCCGGTCAGTCTTGATTCAGCACCATTCCACTTAAATTCCAGTTTTGATATCGCCTTTGCCATGGCTAGACTCAAAAATTGGTCTACTGATGTATACAGCCAGGATACAGAGGAATTGCTCTGATCACCGATTTTCTGAAATCCTATCGCCATGGACAGCTCTTGATAACTGGGATGGATGGTCATGGCGTATAAATCCCAAAGGTTGGGAAAATCAGCTTCCATACCCACTAGGGTTTGCTGCACATCCTCCAGGAATCGACACACATTCTGGTGATTTATATAAGGAGTATCAATCATCCAACTCCTGACTAAAACCGAAGTAGAATCCGGATTTCCGGGGGTAGCCATTTTTAGAGGGTCGATAGTGGAGGTGGAACTCAAATAGAGGCTATTGCTAGCAGGAAGAAAGAATTTTTCCTCAGACTCACTGGCGGTGGGATAGAGCATATAAAATCCAACGGCAGCAGAGGTATCACAGCGACGTAGCACTCGCATACTACTGGGGTATTGATGTGCCCAGCTCCGTAGCAGCTTGGTAATTTTGAAGGGGATATAATTGGTTGTATTACTCATCCAGTTGTAGTTGCGAGCCAAGAAATTCGCCACGATCACAGCATCAGTGCGGGGGTTAAAGCCATCAACTTGAAACTGTATGGCATCAGCTAATGGGTTAGATGATGTTAAATGGGCAACAGGGCGAATTCTGATACAAATCGTATTGCCATCAAAGATTTTCTCAATTAATCCGAGATCCACTAGGATATTAATCATCATCCCAGCAGCGCGATCGCTTCCTCGGTCTTTGTTAGCATAGAAGAGTTCTGCCGCTTCTCGATGAGTACAGGGGACAAACCCTTTCGGTATGGTCAATTGGGTAAGGGGTTTTCTTAAGCGACCACTCAATTCCTGTTGCTTGAGGAGTAGATAAGCCCACAATCGCACGAAATACTCTGCCCGACAGCGAGTTAAACCGACCCGTCGTGGGGTGATCAGTTTATATATATAGTTGTCTTGTAACTCATCCGGAAACCACTCATCGATAAATGCTGGAATCATTGCTCATGGATCATGTAATAGAGTGACAAAATTGTGGCAAGGTAGTTTCATGAGAAGCTATCAGCTATCAGCTATCAGCTATCAGCTATCAGCGAACAGCGATTAGCGCTACGCGCACGCTACGCGAACAGCTAAAGGCCTGTGGTCAGGCTACGGAAAAAGTTTATGCCCATAGCGCACGCTACTTAAAAAATAAGCTGAACGCGCACGCGTGAGCTTTTAGCTGACGGCTGACTACTGAGGGCTGAATGCTTACATTTCATGACTTGGCTTAGCTAGCCCATTCACTATTTCTACACATTGCCGTGATCTAATGGTATTTATTGAGAGATATATATATAGAGCAACACCCCTCAAGAGTATAATTTCGGATTTTCACTCCACAAAACTCATAAAAAACCAATAACTGTAGAAAAACTTCACCTTCTTTCGGGTCCCTTCACCCCGCTACCCTTGATTGCAAACAAATGCAACGAATTTGGGAAATCTGTAGCTTGCTCATTGTAGCTACAGAAGTGCGCCTATAAAAATGACTGTATCAGTAAGCCACGACGAGTTACTCAATTCAGCCATCTCTGTATAGAGTTCTTGGGTAATTCGCAAAGTTATGGGTATTGAAGGAGATTCAACATGTATAGCTTAGAGTCCCAGATTAACTACCAAGTCAAAGGTTTCGATCGCGTAGCGTGGCCTTCCGCCAATCGCGTAGCGTGTCCTTCGGCCAATCGCGTAGCGTGGCCTTCCGCCAATCGCGTAGTGTGGCCTTCCGCCAATCAGCTCAGTCATTCGGAAAATAAGTCTAAAATTGCTAGTTTACAATCCTCAAACTCTCAATTCCTCCTACAAGCTATTCTTGAAGGGTTTGTTGACGGTGTCTTGATTCTGACGTCTCAAGGAAAGTGGGTTCATGCTAATGAACGTGGGAGTCGCATTTGTCGTCAACTCTGTCAAGATAAGTCACAGATGAGTTCTATCCCTGAGTCAATTTGGCGAGTGTGCGAAGGGTTAATTGATAGTCGCGATTGGTTTTCTGGGCAGAAAATGATTCTTGAGTCGGAAATCCAAACCGATAATTCGGTAACGTTTCGAGTTAGGGTAAGATGGTTAGTCTTGGATAATCAAGCAGAGCCCTATCTGTTAGTCACTCTAGAGAATCGCCATAATTCTTACTATAATGCTGCTATTACTGATGCTAAAAAATATGGATTGACTAACCGGGAAGCTGAAGTGTGGTTGCTTAAGAAAGCTAAACTATCTTACAAAGAAATTGCAGCTCGGCTTTATATTACTACCAATACTGTTAAGAAGCATCTGAAAAATATTTATGCTAAACAACAGGCATTAGTTAGTAGTTAATAGGGAGTAGGGAGTAGGGAGTAGGGAGTAGGGAGTAGGGAGTAGGGAATCGGGAGTAGGGAACAGGGAACAGGGAACAGGGAATCATTGATAAGTGTCAATTGACCATTAACAATTATCAAAGGACTCTTTTGACTGCTGCTTTTTCCTATGAACGTTTCTGATTGCCAATCTGATTCCCACATCATTACCTACAGCCCTGCTTACACTTTGGTACCCACTTACGAATGCTTTAATCGCTGTAGCTACTGCAATTTTCGTGCTGAACCGGGTAGCAGTCCTTGGTTGAGTCTGGAGGATGCGGAAAATCAGTTAAGGTTGCTTCAGTCTCAGGGTGTTTGTGAAATTCTGATTCTCAGTGGTGAGGTTCATCCTAGGTCTTCACGGCGCAAGGCTTGGTTTCAACGAATTTATGATTTGTGTGACCTGGCTTTGTCTCTGGGATTTTTGCCCCATACTAATGTTGGACCGTTGAGTTGGGAGGAGATGGCGGCGCTCAAGCAGGTGAATGTATCTATGGGGTTGATGTTGGAACAATTGACACCGGAGTTGCTCAAAACGGTTCACTGCTATGCTCCGAGTAAGATACCAGAGGTGCGACTACAACAGTTGCAATGGGCGGGAGAATTGGGGATTCCCTTTACGACCGGTTTGTTGTTTGGCATTGGTGAGACTGAGCAGGATTGGTGGGAAAGTTTAAATGCGATCGCACAAATTCATGGTGAGTATGGTCATATCCAAGAGGTGATCCTGCAACCTTACAGTGAGGGCACTACAGAAATGTTTCATAGTCAGTCTTTCGGGATTAATCAGCTGCTAAAAGTGATTCGGAAGGCGCGTCAGATTTTGCCCAAGGATATTACTGTCCAAATTCCTCCCAATTTAGTTGATACTGTTGGGGAATTACCTCAACGGTCTTCTGCTCTATTAGCTTGTTTGGAGGCTGGCGCACGGGATTTAGGAGGAATTAGTCCCAAGGATGAGGTGAATCCCGATTATCCTCATCCCCATAGTTATCGATTGCGAGAAGTGATCGAACCAGCTGGATGGAAGTTAGTAGCGCGTTTACCAGTTTATCCTAAGTATGACAGTTGGTTACCTCCGAGATTGCGACGGGTGGTTGAGAGATGGCGGATTGGTGATAGGTAATTGGTTATGGGTAATTGGTAGACGTGTTGAACAGGGAAGTGTGGGAGCTGTGAGCAGATGGGAAGATGGGGAGTTACATTTGCAACTGGTGTGGTTTCCAAGGAAACAATTAGGTTGGCATGCCAGGCATATGCCTAGACTTTATTTCATTTAACCTTGTCGATAGATGATATATTAGAATGTATAACGATTTGGCAGTGACCATAAAACTCAAGTTCAGTTTTGAGCAATCAGAGCTAAGTTTTGATAATTTGACCATATATTAGAACGCAAAATCGTCGAAAATATGGCAACAATCAATAACGTCTATCCCAAAAAGTAAATTAGAGATTGTAGTTATCCTAGAATTGAGATTAATGCAGGTTACTGAACAAATAACAAAAGTAAAAGATTTTGCTGAAATCCGCGAGTGTCCCACAACTGGGAGCAAATCCCTAAATGCCACCGCCGAGTTTATGCCCGGACAGGTCATCCATAATTTTGCCCCTAAAGAAGTCCTCGATCGCCCGAACTATTTAACCGTCCAAATTAGCGATCGCGAACATATTATGCTCGACCCCGAGTTCTTGCAATACATCAATCATAGTTGCGCTCCCAATGTTTGCTTCGATACTAAAAATATGCTGGTTAGGGCACTCCGAAAAATAGAAATAGGAGAAGAATTAACATTCTTTTATCCATCAACGGAATGGTCTATGGATCGGGGATTTGATTGTATTTGTCAAAGTTAAAATTGCCTGGGAGCAATTCAAGGTGCTGCCCACTTACCCCTAGAGGTTCTGACAAACTATCAACTTTCGGAGTATATACAGCAAAAGCTAGCAATTTAGCCTAGGCATATATAGCAATTCTATTTCCCATGAGGTACAAAGGGATCCCCCTAAATCCCCCTTAAAAAGGGGGACTTTGAGGTTGATAATTGTACCTCATAAATGCAATAATAGCTATAAGCCATAAATCCTTAGTGTTAAGGGCGATTGAGCCTTCAACAAAAAAAAATCCTAAAGCTCTTGGTGCAGATGCTACCAAGGCGATAGTCAGTCACCTGTTACCCATTCCGATTCAATGGCCACTAAAAACTTATCTCTGAGTCAGTTAAGTGGAGGAAAAACCTATACCGAAATCGTTTTTAACCAAGTTTGGGGTAAGTTTGAAGCCTATCGAGCAAGCCATCCACAACAACAACTATTTATGATGGCTTTTGGTGACACTACTCAGCCTTTGCCACCTACAGTGGTGCGGGCTTTAGTAGAGGCAGCAAATCGCTTGGGCGATCGCCAAACTTATACGGGTTATGAAGATATTACCGGAAATCCAGCCCTGAGATCGGCAGTTTGTGCCGACTATTACCAGAAAAAAATGGACATCGATCCGTCCGAAGTTTTTATCAGCGATTGCGCTCAATCCGTTTCGGTCAATATTCAAGAACTGTTTGCTCCAGATAATACAGTAGCAGTACAAAACCCCACTTACCCCTCTTTTGTGGAAGGAACCTTAGTGGCAGGTCGTCCATTGGTAAACTTGCCCTGTCGCGAGGACAATAATTTTGTGCCCAAGCTTCCGGATGAAAAAGTAGATCTGATTTATCTGTGCTTTCCCAATAACCCCACGGGAGCGGTTGCTACTCCCGAACAGCTCCAAGCTTTTGTGGACTATGCCAGAAGTCATCAAGCTGTAATTATTTTCGATGCTGTTTACAGCGCATTTATTACGACTCCAAACATACCCCAGAGTATTTATGAAATCGAAGGGGCCAAAGAATGCGCCATTGAAATTGGCAGTTTTTCCAAATGGGCAAATTTCACCGGTTTGAGGGTGGGGTGGTGCGTTATTCCTCAAGGGCTAACCATTAAAAATACAGTGCCAGGAGAATTAAATGATTTGTGGCGGCTCCGGCATGCTGTTAAGTTTTGGGGTACGGCCAATATTGCCCAGCACGGAGCGATCGCAGCTTTATCCCCAGCAGGGCAACAGGAATGTCAGGAGGTGGTAACGTATTACCTGGAAAATGCTCGCTTGCTCCGAGAGGGTTTGGCAGCAACGGGGCTAACGTGCTTTGGTGGCATTGATAGTCCTTTTGTTTGGGTGAAGGCACCCCAAGGCTTGTCATCCTGGCAGTTTTTTCAAAAAATGTTGCAATCGACCGGGATTGTGGGCGTCCCCGGTTCCGTGTTTGGGGATTGTGGAGAAGGGTACTTGCGTTTGGTGGCATTAGGACCGAGAGAGGAGATTGAAGCGGCTGTCAAAAATTTGTGATGAATCAGTAGAAAATTATTGTCGATTCACTAGATGAGCTTCAACTATGGCAGTGTTAATACTTGCAGAAATCGATCCGACAGACCCATGGTTTGCCCAATTAATTACCAAATTGAAGAACCGCAAGGCTGATTTAGATTTGCGCGTCTGGCCTGAATGCGGGAAACCCGAAGAGATTGAGATTGTGTTGGCATGGTTGCCCCCACTGGGAGTGATGCAAACGTTTCCCAACCTGAAGTTAATTATATCCCTCGGAGCCAGCGTAGATCGGATTTTAGTAGACCCTGATCTCCCCAATCACATCCCGATCGTGCGTCTGGTCTCGGAAGGCAAAACATGGCAAATGGCCGAGTATGTCACTCTAGCTGTTTTGCTGTTTCAACGGCGGTTTATGGAGTATCAAGCATTGCAGCGATCGCGGCGCTGGAAATATCTACCGGTACTAGATGCGAGGGTATTTACAGTGGGGATTTTGGGATTAGGGGTTTTAGGGTTAACGGTCGCAAAAAAGCTTGCAGCTATTGGGTTTGCGGTGCGGGGATGGAGTCGATCACCAAAAGCAATTGCCGGAGTCGAGTGCTTTCACGGGCGCGAACAGTTCAAGCTTTTCTTGAGAACATGCCAAGCAATCGTATGTTTGCTGCCGCTAACCCCAGAAACCGAGGGTATTCTATGCCATGACACGTTTTCAGCTTTACCGACCGGGGCTTACTTAATTAATGTCGGTCGAGGCAAGCACTTGGTAGAAGCAGATTTATTGAGTGCCTTAGATTCAGGTCAAATTGCTGGTGCGTGTTTGGATGTATTCGATACCGAACCCTTGCCCAATGACCATCCTTTTTGGTCTCATCCCCACATTATCGTAACTCCTCATATCGCTGCTCCTGGTATGCCTGAGGAGGTAGTCGATCCCATTCTCGATACAATCAATTGTAGTCGCGAGGGCAGACCATTGGAGTATGTAATTGATCGAAACCGTGGCTACTAAGTCTTAATTGTATGTTTGCTCAATGTGGTTAAGTATATGCCAAAGAAAGAGTCAAACCCACATACCGCACCCTAAGTTAGAATAGTGAACGCTTCAAACAAGCTCTAACACAAGCTGGAACCAAGATTCCGATAATTTCGTCTGGTCAGAGGTGAAAAGATTGACCGATAAGCCTGATGTCAAACAGGAAGTGTGGTCAACAAGTAAGTAGCAACTATGTTCTCAGACTTCTCTGGCCAAAATCTCCGAGGTCGCTCCTTCAAGGGTCAAAACCTTACAGGAGCAAACTTTAACCACGCTGACCTTCGAGGTGTAGACTTCACCAATGCTCTTTTAAAAGGAGCGACCTTTAGCCATGCTAGAAGTGGACTACGGTATTACTGGGTAATTCTTTTACTAGCATTTTCATTACTTGTGTCAGTCTTATCAAGTCATATTTTCTGCCGAACTGGTCATATTTCCCTGAAATTTCTGGAATCAGAATCCCCTATTCTTCAGAGTGCGATCGCATCAGCACTGTTATTAATCTTTAGCATCATTATTATCCGGCGGGGATTTGCCCTGGCATTAGTGCTGGTGGTTATAGCTGTAGCTGATATTAGCCTCGAAGCTAACATTACCCGTATTGCTATAGCCGTAGCTGGAGTTGAGACGTTAATGTTAGCTATCGCTGTAGCAATTGGCACAACTATAGCTATCGCCCATGGTGGAATTATACCAGGAATTTTAGTAGTAGCTGGAGCTATCATCGCCAATATAGATATCCATGGGGAAGAAGCTTTAGCTGGTAATATTGTAGAAGCTGCTCATTTTTCCTGGGGTTTGGCTGTGACATTGCTAGGTGCTTATGTGGCTAAGCAAGCCTTGGCTGAAGACCCAAAATTTGCCTTTATTCGCTTAATCGCTATTACCTTCCCCGCTAAACTAGGCACAATTTTTCGCAATGCTAACTTAACCGATGCTGATTTCACCAAAGCTACCCTCAAAAGTACAGATTTCAGAAATGCTAACCTCACTCGCACTAACTTTCATCTAGCCACAAACCTTGACCTAGCTAGAGTTAGCAATACTATTTTAATTGACCGAGAGGTTCGGGATTTAGTCGTTACTCACCGAGGTGCTAATCAAACCTATCGGGGACGTAATCTCAAAGGAGCAAACCTAGCAGGTGCAGACCTCAGTGATGCTGACTTAACTGAAGCGGATGTGAGTGAAGCTACCTTTGAGGGGGCTTGGTTGGAACGAGTTAAGCTGACTAAAACCCAAGCTTTAACTACTAATTTTAAGTATTCACGGCTAACCGGAGCTTGTTTAGAAGCTTGGAATATTGACAGCACGACTCAACTAGATGGTGCTATCTGTGACTATGTTTATCTGCTCAACCACCAGGGAGAACGCCGTCCTAGTAGTGGGGAGTTTGCGACCGGAGAATTTACTAAACTGTTTCAAGAAGTTTTAAATACCGTTGATTTAATCTTCCGCAATGGAGTTGATTGGAAAGCGTTCGCTTCTTCGTGGCAAAAAATACAAATCGAAAATGAAGGTAGTGAACTGGCTATCCGCAGTATTGAAAATAAAGGAGATGGCTGTGTTATTGTCAGAGTAGATATACCGGATGATGCTAATAAAGCTGAAATTCATAGTAATTTTATTCAACATTATGACTTGGCTCTCAAAGCTTTAGACGAAAAGTATCGAGCTGAGCTAAACAGTAAAGATGAGCAAATTACTCGCTATCAGGAGGATCAAGCCTATTTCAAAGAATTATTGACTCAACTAGCTAGCCGACCGGTTAATCTGAACGAGACTCAGAAAGAACCAACCTCAAAATCGCTAAACAGCAAGTTAGTTGTTATCAAAGTTGGTCAAGGTAACCTCAGAGAAGGGTTTCCGATTACGCTTCAGATTGGAGCAGAGGGAAGTTTCCCATCGGTAGAATGCACGGGGGTTTTGCCCTCAGCTCCGGAAATTATCCAATCCTATGGCAAATGGCAATCACTCTACCGCCGAGGGATGAGAACTGGTCTACGGCTAGAAGTGATAGAAACAAAAATTACTAATTTCAGCAGAAAAGAGTTTTTTGATGCATGTCATGATTCAGCTGAAAACTTGAAAGAAGACCTGAATCGTTGGCTGAAATCTGAGTCCTTTCGCTCGATTAGAGAACAACTGCTAGAAAAGTTAACCACTTCTGATTTAATTCGTTTTATTATCCAAACCGAAGATAGTAAACTGAGGCATTTACCTTGGCATCTCTGGGATTTTTTCGACCGCTATCCTAAATCGGAATTTGCTTTGAGTACTCCCGCTTATGAACGCATGGAAAAATCTACGTCTACTAAGGCGAAGGTAAACGTATTAGCAATTCTGGGTGATAGCACTGGGATTGATATTCATAAAGACCGGATTTTATTAGAGCAATTACCTGATGCAGCAGTCACCTTTTTAGTAGAGCCAAATCGACAAGAGATCAATGACCAACTCTGGGCGCAACCCTGGGATATTCTATTTTTTGCTGGTCATAGTTGTAGTCATGCTCAGGATGAAATTGGACAGATTTTTATTAATAAAACCGATAGTTTGACCATTGCTCAATTAAAGCATGGTCTGAAAAAAGCGATCGCTCAGGGCTTAAATCTAGCAATATTTAACTCTTGTGATGGATTAAGTTTAGCAGTGAATCTCGCTGATTTACACATCCCCCAAATGATAGTGATGCGGGAGCCTGTGCCAGATCAAGTAGCGCAAGCGTTTCTTAAAAACTTCCTGGCTGCCTTTGCCAGTGGTAAGCCATTCTATTATTCCGTCCGTGAAGCCAGGGAAAAGCTCCAAGGTCTAGAAGATGAGTGTCCTTGCGCTACTTGGTTACCTGTGATTTGCCAAAACCCAGCAGAAATTCCAGGCACTTGGCAAGATTTTCGCAACGCTATTGGAGACAGCTGCTGAATTGAAGATTGTAGAGTGGGCAAAAACATTTTGGTTATGGGTGAGTATTCTAGATAATAGAATTTTGCCACGCCACTACGCACTTGTTGTCACCCCTTCACAGGGTTTAAACAAGTAAAATTTTTATTTATAAAATCCACTCTACCAGCATAAACATTAAACAAGTTTTACCAAGCACAAAATAAGGAACAAAATCAAAGTTTTCATCATATTCACCATTATTAAGAGGGAATAACAAAACCTGGTCAGAGGGGTTTACAAACATCATTGGAATAACTTTTGACAAAAAAAACTCAATATATTCCTCTCGCTGTTTTAAACAAGCTTCTGTTTCAGGGGTTGATTTATAATTATCATCATGATTTTCGTTTATACCATAAATTTTTCTAAAAATTTGTCATTAAACCATTCAATGAAATCAACTTGACTAAGATATTTCATTTGTTTAAAAATTTCTTCTAACTTATATACATCGTCATCATAATTATCTATATCTCTTTCATGATGAAGATACTGTTCTTTCAGGTCATATAGAGAGTCTAAAACTTTTTCGTCAATATCCTTTGATGTTGGGGTAAATGTTGCGGGCTTAGCCAATAGCTTAATATTGACAACAAATGGAGGACCGTATGCTTTTCGCCCAAACCGTTCTTCTAGTTGTAACAGTTTTTCAATAGTCTCGAAAATGGATTGGTCAAAGCCGTAATTTGGTAACAAACAAATTTCATTGGTAAGTAAAAAAGCTTTGTCAATATAGTTTTTATCTACTGAACCGTGTTGAGCAATACAAATTTTTTGCTTATCCATAAATTTACCATTTTCTTGAAAAATTTACTCTAGCAAACTCCACCTGATTCGCCCATAACAATCGATTTAACCCAACCCAAACAGTCGGGGCATTAACTGAAAATTGCTTGGCAACACGGACAATTTTAACCTATCCTATTGAGTTGTTAGAGATTTATTTTAAGCATGATAGCTGACAAATAACGTCTGAATGCTTACAACTCCTCACGAGTCAGGAGTAAGGAGTCGGGATTTTACTTAAGCTACACGCAAACCGCTATATTGAGATCAAATCCTTAGCCCGAGGGTATCTTAGAGGAAGATAGGGACAAACACTAGAAACCTCATGGCATCTATTCCTAATCCAACTCTGGCAGCTGGTCTAGAAGCTCTGAAACAGGGCAATTACCAGGATGCGATCGCACACTTAGAAGGTGTCTGTGAGATGGAGTTGGATGACTCCATTGTGACGGAAGCCTCTCAATCCCTAGTGCAGGCTTATCCTAAGCATGGTCAGCCGGAAAAAGCGATCGCACTTTGCCAACACCTGAGGGAACACCCTGACCCCCAGATACAGGAATGGGCAGCTAAAACCGAGGCTGAGTTAATTACCAAGTATCCTGTTGCTGCTAAATCCCCTACCGATGCCACAGGGTTTACCCCCCTAGAGGATAAGGCTTCTAGCCGAGTGAATAGCCCACTGAAACTGAGCCGTAAACCAAACCAGACTGCTTCATCTTCTTCCCTATTACCAGTTCCCTACTCTCCCCCTGATATTCCCACCCTCTACACTCCTCGTCCTCGATGGCGCAACTCCGGACGAGCACAGCATTGGCATCCCCTGAAATCTCCCAAGATGGAACGGTTGTGGTTAGTAGCAATCACGGTTGCGATCGCATTTTTCTGGCTACTGCGGGTTCTAGTAGAATTCGCCATGGAAACCATCAATTCCATCTTGGTAGAGTTACCGTGGTTCCAACCCTTCCAATTGTTATACCGTGACCCAACCCTAGCCGTAGGAATTACCATAGCCATCCTATTTATCCTATCGCCCTGGTTAATGGATGGATTGCTAAAACAGTTTCATGGTCTTGAACCCCTATCCCTAACTCAACTAGCTTCCCGCCATCCAGAATCCGCTAAAGTCATCCAAAAGGTTTGCCGCAAACGACGTCTGCCCTTACCGAGCTTAAAAATATTACCCACAGACGCCACCGTAGCCCTGACCTATGGTAACTTACCTCGCACTGCTCGCATTGTAGTTAGTCAGGGATTATTAGACCAGCTCAAAGATGATGAAATTGCCAACATCTACGCTGGTCAGCTAGGACATATTATCAATCGGGATTTCATGTTGATGTCCCTAGGGGTACTAATTATTCAAATCCCTTACACCATCTATTGGCAAATCCCTCAGTGGGCAGAGAAGCTAAAGGAATTATTGCTAGTTAAATTACCTGGTGCTAGCGGATGGTTAAGCGCAATCCTTTTAGGAATCACCGGTACCCTTGCTTCCCTCAGTTACAGCATTTACTGGGTATTGAGCTTACCCCTGCTATGGTTATCTAGAGCTAGAGTTTACTATAGCGATCGCATCGCCATCTCAATCACTGGTAATCCCAATGGCTTGACCCGCGCTTTACTAAAAATTGCCCTAGGGATAAGCGAAGACATCCAAATTTCCGGCCAAACCAGTGGGCTATTAGAAAGCTTTGATGTCTTACTCCCCGTCGGTTATCAGCAAGCCATGGTTATCGGCAGTTTTTCCCCCACCACCCCCTTTGAAGACATCTTAAAATGGGACTGTACTAATCCCTACCGCTACTGGTTAATTATCAACTCTGCCCATCCCCTACTGGGAGAACGCTTACATTTACCTAAGCGCTACGCCCACTTTCTCAAGCTTCATCCCGAACTAGATTTACCGGCTCTAATTCCTGCTAGTCGCAATCGAGCTGAATTTTTCTCTAAACTCAGCAACAGTTACAAAGCCTTGCCCCTGCTACAAAGTACCCTAATTTTTGGTGTAATAATGGGGGCAGCCCTAAGAGGGATACTTTGGATAATTGGTAAACTATCTGACCTGCTCGACATTTGGCAGCTAATTTGGCTACATAATGCCAATTCCTTTATCGATGCTTGTATCTTAATTGCCTTTAGTATCAGTGTCTTTCTCTGGATTAATAATTATTTTCCCGACCTTAAACCTACCAATATCGGTACTGACCCCGACTTAGGAGATTATTTCGCCACTAACGCTACTCTACCTCCCGATAGTCGTCCTGTTCTCTTAAGCGGAAAACTATTAGGACGTTCGGGATTACGCAATTGGCTCGGACAAGATTTAATATTACAAACCTCAACAGGTTTAGTCAGACTAAATTACTGTTCCTATCTCGGACCACTAGGTAATATCCTACCTCAACCCACCCGTGTTAGTAATTTAGTTAACCAGACCGTGATTGTCACCGGTTGGTTTCGCCGGGGTGTTAATCCCTGGATTGATATTGAAACCATCAGTATCGAAGACGATAAAGTAATTCGCAGCTACTATCCCATTTGGATTACCATTCTCGCCACAGTAGCAGCCCTATCCGGCGCTTATCTGATTTCCCAAGTAGGAGCCTGAAATTATTGGGAGGGAATCGGGAATCGGGAATCGGGAATCGGGAATCGGGAATCGGGAATCGGGAAGGAGTAGATAGTAGGGTGGGCAGTGGATCAGACCGGATTAATGACTGAGAGAATAGTTGCTAGACACTGCCCACCATAGTAGATCTATTTTTTTCAGTATAATGAGGTACATTAACAACAATGATAAAACCGCTATAGTAATATCTTTAAGAGAGATTTAATTTAAAAAAAATTCAATAGCATGCGCTAAATCGGGATAAGTTATTGCACCAATTTGACGTAAAATAATTTTGAGCTTTGTATTGATTCAAAGCTCGAGTTGTGTAACCTCATGCATGAACGCGATGGCAATAATATAGTATGAAAAAAATATATCTAATTTTACCATTAGCTATCCTAGCTTTTGGATGTGTAGTTGTTAACAGCCAAGAAACATACTCACCCAATAGTTACACTCAATCCGTTACCAGTGAAGTGTTAGGTAGTGGTTATCCGACTCAAGAAAAAAAGGAAATTCTTGAACTTATTCGCCATACCATCAAACCCAGAACAAAACTGCCTCATCATACTCATACCGGCATGCAAATTGCACTAGTAGAGGCTGGCACGTTAACGTTTACTGTTGTGAAAGGAGAGGCTAAAGTCAGGAAAGCTAATGGAACAGAATTAATTCTGCAAGCAGGGCAAACGACACAACTAACGGTTGGAGATTCTCTAGTTGAATCTAGCGGAATGGTTCATTATGGTGAAAACAAAACAAACAAACCAGTTATTCTTTTGTCGGCTTCTCTATTTGATGTTGAGCAAGCAAAAACTATTTTAATCGATCCAGAAAAGTGAAGAATAAAGTGTCAGCGGTGAGTGGTCAGTGGTCAGTGGTCAGCGCTCAGCGCTCAGCCGTTGGCCTTGCTCCGAAGCTCCCGACTCCCGACTCCCGACTCCCGACTCCCGACTTCCGACTTCCGACTCCCCAAAAAAAACATTAAGAAATGTTGCGTTATCTGTAAATATTCGTTACATTTATTTACATAACTGATTACCAGAGGACCACTACGTCCTTAAGACCTTGAGCTCACAGCCAGGGATAAAGGCACACTGTAAGCGTATTGGCCCTAGGTTTTCTCCTCCCAACACAGCAAGTATCACCAGCCCCTCTCAATGGCTGGTTTTTTTATATCTAGAAATTCTCCATTGCTTGAGGTACTTTCTTTCTGGGTTTTTAGGGAGCAGGGAGTAGGGAGTAGGGAGTAGGGTCAAGAGTGTTTTAAGTGTTTTAAGTGTTTTAAGTGTGGAGAGAGTGTGATAACTATCGCCACTATCACAATCTGCTCTATTCCCTGTTCCCTGTTCCCTGTTCCCTGTTCCCTCCAAAATTTGTTACAAAAGTTTTACAAATATGCTATAATATAAAATTTTTATGTTATAATAAAATTCCCGTGGAACATTTAACGTCCACGGGAAGAGCCAGCCTGAAGATCTTCCTACCCTGAAGGCTGGCTCTAGGGCCCCTTATAACAGGAGATACATTAAATTATGTCCTATGCTGAACGCCTACATCCATGGGTGGTGGTGCGCCTATTGCCCAAGATGCAAAGAGTGATTGTTGCTCGGTTCCGCAAACGTTCTGATGCCGAGGGTCATATGCAGGCTCTGAAACGGCTAATGCCCGATGCTAAATTCGTGATTATATTTGATATCGGGGAGCCGATTACTGAAGAAGATTCTTCCGATTACAGGGAGTAGGGAGTAGGGAGTGGGGAATCGGGAGTCGGGAGTCGGGAGTCGGGAGTCAGCTCAGCGTTGCCTCTTGCCTTTTGCCTTTTGCCTTTTGCCTCTTGCCTTTTGCCTCTTGCCTCTTGCCTCTTGCCTCTTGCCTCTTGCCTCTCAGAGAGATTATTCACAAATAAATTACCATAACAATATATCCAGAGTAAAAACAAGATACTACCACCATGCCGCGACTGAATCTGATCGCTTCTGATCAAGCTTCTGGAAATCAACAGGCTGCACCTATCCAAAGCCCTGATCACTTCGATGGGAATGGGAAAACAAACCAGCCTCAATCTCAGCAGTTAGACCCCATGACCGGGGTGACATCGAACCAAATTGAGCTGAATTTGGAAGCAGTGAATCAGCAACTTGCTGACGCTAGCCCTACCAAAATCGTAGAATGGGCAGCTGAAACCTTTGGTGATGGCTTAGTGATGAGTAGCAGCTTTGGGATCCAGTCAGCGGTCATGCTGCACTTGGTCACTAGAGTGGTGCCAGATATACCGGTAATTTGGGTAGATACCGGCTACCTACCGGTGAAAACCTATCGATTTGCCCAGGAGTTGATCGAACGGCTCAACTTGAATGTTAAAGTTTACCAGTCTGCCATGAGTCCGGCACGGATGGAAGCCTTGTATGACAGACTCTGGGAAAAGAATGATGTAGAATCCCTCAACCGCTACGACCAGATCCGCAAGGTGGAACCGATGCAGCGCGCTTTGCGGGAACTAAACGCAACGGGATGGTTAGCAGGATTGCGCAAGCAACAGACTGACCACCGCAAGACTATGGGCTGGGTTAACAAGCAGGGAGAGCAGCACAAGATTTTGCCAATTCTTAACTGGAACTCTAGGGATATCTATAAGTATCTCACCGCTCATGACTTACCCTATCATCCTATGTTTGATGAGGGTTATACAACCGTCGGTGATTGGCATTCCAGCCGACCTTTATCCTTTGATGATCAGGATGAACGGGATACCCGTTTTCATGGCCTTAAGCAAGAGTGTGGTATACACTTGCCTGAAACTCCTGGTGAAGCCGCAAGTCTTGATTCTAGCTCTCTGTAATAGGGAACAGGGAACAGGGAACAGGGAACAGGGCATCAGGCGTGGAACAGGCATCTTGCCTGTTTCCTGCTATCTAAAAATAATGCGATTGGCCGTAGGCCACGCTTCGCGAACGCTTACTGTTCCGATCATGCCTCTACAACTAATCGGTAGAACTGGCATCAAGCCAGTTTGATACTATCTATCACAGATGCGATCGCATACTATTCCGATAGTGGCTCTACAACTAATCGGTAGAATAGGCATCAAGCCAGTTTGCTACTATCTATCACAGATGCGATCGCATACTATTCCGATAGTGGCTCTACAACTAATAGGTAGAATAGGCATCAAGCCAGTTTGCTACTATCTATCACAGATGCGATCGCATTCTACTTCAATCATGATAACCTTGGCCTTTCGGCCACGCTACGCGAACAACCTTCCACCCGATTAAACCTTCAACCTTCAACTTTCAACCCGATTAAACCTTCAACCTTCAACTTTCAACCTTCAACCTTCAACCCGATTAAACCCTAAGATGGTCACTTGGGATCCCTATCTAGCATCAATCCGTAACACCTACGCCCAATGGTGGCAAGTTTATACCCTAAGCGATGTCGAAGACCGCAAGCGCAAGCAGCAGCAACAGACCCCTAGGCTGTTTGATTTTAACCTGATGGTACAAACCATCAAGTTAGAGCAGCCACAAAGAGACGAAAATCGGGAAGAAATTGAGCGCTTGCCTGTCCTAGAAGGATTGCGCAAGTATGCTACTGACCATGTCTTACTGGTGGGACGTCCGGGTTCCGGCAAATCCACAGCAT
Source organism: Moorena sp. SIOASIH (assembly GCF_010671925.1). Taxonomy (GTDB): domain Bacteria; phylum Cyanobacteriota; class Cyanobacteriia; order Cyanobacteriales; family Coleofasciculaceae; genus Moorena. The sequence goes on from NZ_JAAHIH010000005.1 coordinate 928,340, forward strand.
TAGTGCAATTGTTGCGGGATGAAGGGATACAAGGGAAAATTCCGGTACTGTTGGAACTGCGATATTATCAGACATCGGTGCTGGAGTTATTGCGGAATTTTCTGAAACGCCATGGTGTACTCCTCGACTCTACCGAGATCGAAAGACTATTGTTTGAGGGACAATTCTTGCTACTGATCGATGGCGTGAACGAGCTACCGTCAGAAGCAGCACGTATAAATTTAACTCAGTTTCGGCAGGATTACCAGAAGACTACTCCGATGATTTTCACCACTAGGGATTTAGGAGTGGGTGGTGACTTGGGGATTCAGAAGAAGTTGGAAATGCAACCTTTGAGTGCAGACCAAATGTCGGAGTTTGTCCGCAAGTATTTGCCTCAACAGGGGGAGCAGATGCTTGAGCAGTTGGGCGATCGCTTACGGGAATTTGGGCAAACCCCCCTACTATTGATGATGCTGTGTGCCCTGTTTCAGGATCAGGGAGAGATACCGTCGAATCTGGGGTTAGTGTTTCGCTCATTTACCCAGTTCTATTCTGATAACATAAAGCAAGATGTTAACGTTTCAAGGGCATCAAAACTCTTGTGGCCTGACCTGCTGCAACAGTTAGCATTTGTGATGACAATAGGGGATAACCCCGAGGAGATAAGTGTTGCTATTTCCAAGACTAAAGCTGAAGAAATTTTAACTGACTATCTACGTCAGAAGGCTCTTGTCAGTCCTAATGTTTGCGCCAAGACTTGGCTTGATGACTTACTCAAGCATCACTTGATTCAACAATCAGGAGATTTGATTGAGTTTCGACATCAACTGCTCCAAGAATACTATACAGCAGAATATTTATTGAAGCAATTACCACGTCTTAGTGATCAGGAGTTGCAACAGAACTATCTCAATTATTTGAAATGGACAGAACCTCTGGTCATGATGCTGCAATTAGTAGATGATGAATCCCAAGCGCAGCGGGTGGTAAGGTTAGGGTTAGATGTGGATTGGCAACTGGGAGCGAGGTTAGCAGGAGCAGTAAAAACGGAGTTTAAGGAAGATACTGTCGGATGGGTGGCTCGGTTAAATGTTCCGAAGTCTCTTAAGGTTCAGCTGTTGGGAATAACTCAATCAGAAAAAGCAATACCTGAGCTAATTAAATCCCTAGATAATAAGAATTTATATGTGCGGATAAGTGCGGCATCTGCTCTAGGGGAAATAGGGACAGAAGCCACGATTGACCCGTTAATTAAATTCCTCGATGATCCCGACCCATCTGTGCGGATAAGTGCAGCAGATGCTCTAGGTAAAATAGGGACAGAAGCCAGGATTGAACCGTTAATTAAATGCCTCCATGATCAGGACTATTCTGTGCGGAGGATGGCGGTATCTGCTCTGGGAGAAATAGGGACAGAAGTTGCGATTAACCGGTTAATTAAATCCCTGGATGATCCCGATTATTCTGTGCGGAGGATGGCGCCAGAAGCTCTGGAAGAAATCGGGACAGAAGCCACGATTGACCCGTTAATTAAATTGCTGGATGATGACCACTCTGATGTGCGTGGAAGGGCGGCAGAAGCTCTCGGAAAAATCGGGACAGAAGCCACGATTGACCCGTTAATTAAATTGCTGGATGATGACCACTCTGATGTGCGTGGAAGGGCGGCAGAAGCTCTCGGAAAAATCGGGACAGAAGCCACGATTGACCCGTTAATTAAATTGCTGGATGATGATGCCTATTTTGTGCGTAGTAGGGCGGCAGAAGCTCTCGGTGAAATCGGGACAGAAGCCACGATTGACCCGTTAATTAAATTGCTGGATGATGATGCCTATTTTGTGCGTAGTAGGGCGGCAGAAGCTCTCGGTGAAATCGGGACAGAAGCCACGATTGACCCCTTAATTAAATTGCTAGATGATGAGGACTATTTTGTGCGGATAAGTGCGGCAGATGCTCTGGGTAAAATTGGGGCAGAAGTAGCGATTGACCCCTTAATTAAATCCCTGAATAATCCCGACTCATCTGTGCGGATAAGTGCGGCAGATGCTCTGGGTAAAATTGGGGCAGAAGTAGCGATTGACCCGTTAATTAAATCCCTGGATGATGACGACTATTATGTGCGTGAAAGTGCGGCAGATGCTCTGGAAAAAATCGGGCACAGAAGCCATGATTGACTAGTTAATTAAATGCCTAAAGATAATAAATTAGATGTGCGTGGAAGGGGGGCAGATGCTCTGGGTAAAATTGGGACAGAAGGCGATTAACTGGTTAATTAGATGCCTGGATGATCCCGACCCATCTGTTCGGATAAGTGCAGCAAAAGCTCTGGGCAAAATTGGAACAGAAGTTGCGATTGACCCGTTAATTAAATCCCTGGATGATCCCGACCCATCTGTGCGGATAAGTGCGGCAGATGCTCTGGGTAAAATTGGAACAGAAATGGGGATTGAACTGTTAATTAAATGCCTGGATAATGATAAATCATATCTACGTGTAATGGCGGCAGATGCTCTGGGTGAAATTGGTACAGACGCCACTATTCCTAAACTGATTAATCTGCTGAAAAACCAAGAATTTGCAGCAACTATTGCAGCAACTAATGATGAAGATACTTTTCAGAAAACCATGAAAGCCCTTGAAGCCAGTCAAGAGCGCTACCAATTGTACAAGGCAATCGATAATCCCAAACCTACTCCCAAACCCGATAATCCTGAACCAATTACCAATCAAAGCATATCCATACTCCACCTCTCGGACCTCCATATCACCACCGGTGAGCAAGCTAGCCTTTGGTCATACCAACTGGCCCAAGACCTCACCCACAATCTTAAAATCCCTAACCTTGATACTCTTATCCTCTCCGGTGATATCGCCAATAAGTCTACTCCTAAAGAATACGACGCTGCACAACAGTTTCTCCACAACCTCTGCCAAGACTTCTCCCTAGATCCCAAGCAAATTGTTCTAGTTCCCGGTAACCATGACCTCAACTGGGAACTAGCAAAAGAGGCTTATCAGTTATGCGACCGCACAAAAGACCACGATAAACTCCAAGACGGTCACTACATCAAAGTCACTGATGAGGTGATTCGAGTCCGAGATGAAGCCAAATACCGACAACGCTTTGCCCACTTCCGCCAATTCTATCAAGCTATCAAAGCTCAACCCTATCCCCTGGACTATCACCAGCAAGGGATTATTGACCATTTCCCAGAGCAAAACCTGCTGATCCTAGGACTAAACTCCGCTTGGCAACTGGATCACCACTTCAGAGCCCGTGCTAGCATCCACCCAATTGCTCTAACCAACGCCCTGACTAAGATTCGCCGTAATCCAAACTACCACAACTGCCTGAAAATAGCGGTTTGGCACCATCCCCTCAATAGTGCTGGAAGCGATAGCATTACTGACCAAGGATTCATCGAACAACTCGCCCAAGCTGGATTCCGCTTGTTCCTCCACGGACACATCCACAAAGCCGAAACCAGCCTTTTCCGTTACGACCTCAGTCCATATGGGCGCAAACTTGATGGAATTTGTGCTGGCACCTTTGGCGCACGGAGCAAAGAACTAGTACCCGGTTATCCCTGGCAATATAATCTGTTGACATTTGAAGGTAATCAGCTCACTGTCTACACTCGCCGCCGGGAAGAAGCCGATGGTGCTTGGAAACCTGATTCACGGTGGACTCAGGGTCCAGGAGAAGGTGCTAAAGATCATTATTCCATTGAGTTGTAGGGAGTCGGGAGTCGGGAGTCGGGAGTCGGGAGTCGAGAATAAAAATTCTTACAATTGATTTAGGATTGCTATATCAGAAATGCTTACGGTTGAGTTCAGACTATAATCATGGTCTAAGCTAATCTTGAACAGAGGTCAAACCAATGGTAGTTCGGCAACCTCGCTATAGCAAAGAAGAATTTGCTAGGCGTGGAGATTACATCTATCAGACTAAAGTACGCCCTTTGGTTGAAGCAGGCAATAATGGCAGAATCCTAGCGATTGACATTGAAACTGGGGACTTTGAGCTGGCTGATGATATTCTCAGTGCTACAAATGGTTTGTTTGAGCGACTCCCAAATGCCCAGCCTTGGATTGTTCGGATTGGCCATCGAGCTGTTCACCGTTTCGGCGCACGGAGCCTCAAACAACATGTATGATGTACGGTGTGGTAAATACAAACTGTGAGGCAACGATTCGGCTAGTCGTTGGTAATGAAAATGCCCAAAGGCGAGTGATTGACGCTGTTATTGATACTGGTTATACAGGTTTCTTAAGCTTGCCCCGCGAAACCATCATTGCCCTAAATTTGCCTTGGACTGGAGTTGAGCGAGGAACTTTGGGTGATGGTAGCGAAGCCACCTTTGAGGTATATGCGGCAACTGTAATCTGGGATGGTGAATACCAAAGCATTCCTGTCAATGGAACTGAAACTGATCCGTTGGTCGGAATGAGTTTACTTTACGGCTACGACTTGCGGATTCAAGCTGTGGAAGGTGGCACTGTCATAATCGAAGCATTATGATCATTTCCCTGTGTTTAACTATTCCCATCAGGTGAGTGCGATCACAAATGCGATTGACCTTTGGTCACGCTACGCGAACGCATGTCCATACTGTTCAATTCTCCTGACCAACCTGATGTTGTGCCAATAGCTGCTCAAATTCCTCAAGGGAGTTACTCTCAAGAGACTGATCAATCAACTGTTCCAACACAGAGATATCTTCTATTGAATTAATCGCTACCACCAATTCCGGTGATACCGATTCAAAGTGATGTTGTAAAATTTTAACTACTGCCTCTTGAAAAGCCTGTTGAAATCCTTGTTGAAATCCTTGTTGAAATCCTTTCTCCAGAGCCCTCTTCATTGCTCTTTCTTCGACTCGACTAATTAAAGGCATCTGTCTTTCCTCCTGATAACGTTCGAGTTGAGTGCATCTGATTAAAGCTGTTTGACCCGGTGGGTGGAATGGTAATCTTGGTGGAACGGGCATCAGGCGTGGAACGGGCATCTTGCCCGTGTCCTTACTCTTCAATTTTCCTGACTAACCTGATGTTGTGCCAAGAGCTGCTCAAATGCCTCAAGGGAGTTACTCTTAAGAGAGTGATCAATCAACTGTTTCAACACAGAGATATCTTCTATGGCATTAATCGCTGCCACCAATTCTGGTGATACCGATTCAAACCGATTTTGTAAAATTTTAACCACTGTCTCTTGAAAACCTTCCCGATATTGTTGAAGTCCTTGTTCCAGACCCCTCTTTATTGCCCTTTCTTCCACTCGACTAATCAAAGGCATCTGTCTTTCCTCCTGATAACGTTCAAGTTCTTGATTCAGCTCCAGTTCTAACTCTTCCGGTAAAGCCATCATTTGGTCAATACACTGGAACAGCTTAACTATATCGTTTTTACTATAACCTTGTTCAAAAAGTCTCCGAACCAGGTACCACTTCCATCGCTTGCGCTCCATCGGTTGTTTATGGGTAGCTTTCGTCTTCAAATGAGCCATCACCACTACAGCAAAGGGATTAGTACTCGATTCCAACACCTGCCACATTGACTGATAGTTCAGTAATTTAACAATCGGAAATTCTAGACTCAGGCGACAACCTCCCAAGCCATATTCATAGGACGATGGAGACCAAGAAGCATTCTCATCCCCCAATACCGCTAAGCTAATCACAGGTTTTTCGTACAGGTCGAATGCCCTGTAATGATATTGGTACATTCCCTTAGCAAAAGTTGATTCTTTTTGGCTTTGTACCTCTACATGAATCAAAACCCAAGTTTCATTTCCACTACAGAGCCAGACCTGGAATAATTTATCAGCGATCCGTTTTCCTGATTCGGCTGCACCAACTATTTGCTGTAGCTCTGTATCAAGGGATTTAGGTGTCTGATTCCAATCAATCAGAGTGTGGAATTCGGGAAAACAAAACTGCAAAAATGACTCAAAATAGGCTTGTAATGCTTCTTTTCAAGGATTGTAATAGTCAGCTATGGGTTCGCTCATTTATATTTTTTAATTCTAGAATAATCCTAAAAACCATCTCATCAAAAAGAGATAACTGCTATCATTAATGTCATGGTATTCAGTGTAGTAGATTGTATAGTAAAATAGCGGATTATGGGGAGATTAATACTAAAATTACTGAAAGCAATTTTTAGAATTTATCAAATAGGTTAAATCTACATTTTTGGAATTTTATGGAATAGCGATGCAGCCATAAAAAAGGGGAGCCAGTTGCTGATCTGACTCCCCATCTTCTAAAGTTTCCTGTATTTCACTATTGCCATCAGCTGACTGCGATCAGAAATGCGAACGCGCCCCGCGTGACCTACGGTCAATCGCGTAGCGTGGCCTACGGCCAATCGCTTTTCGATACTGTCGTTATTTCTGATAAAGCTTCAACTCCATTTCTTACTATTCCGGTCAAGCCATCATTTGCTCAATACACTGGCTACAAGTAATTAATCCGATGGTGGGCAGTGGGTACTAACGCCCTCCAGCTGATCTTATCTGTCTAATCCACTGCCCACCCTACATAAACTTCCCACTGATAGCTGATAGCTGATAGCTGATAGCTGATAGCTTACACTAGGACTAACCCACTTGCCCCTTAGTCTCCAAACTCATCAAAAAACAACCTACGGCTACCTAGGAATAAACCAGGGCTATTGTCTCCAGTGGAAAAAGCGGTGACTCCAAATAAATAAGAACCACTAAACTCAGGATTTTCCTTAGCTCTAACCGAAACTGTAATGGTTTGACCAGGATTAACCGGTGGATCAAACACAACAGTTACTTGATCCGAGTGAGAAGATTCACTCCCGCCAATATTAGCCAAGGTCAGAGATGAGCCACCAGCAAAAGTGTTGCCAACAAACGCACGACTCTTTTTCGGATCAAATTTGACTTTCTCGATATTAGTTTTATTCTGGGTAATCGTTACAGCTTGCAAAGACTCTCCAGCATCTTCAGGTAATCTGAGGGTGAATTGGTAGGTGGCTGGAACCCTTACTCTAGTAAAGCTCGTAGCCGCCCTAACTAAGCGCGGAGCACGGTTAAACACAGTCTTACCATTACCGATTTCAATCGTCTTAGCAGGTAAGCCATAAAGAGTAGTTGGTAGCAATATACCCAATAAAAAAGCACCAGAGCCTAGAAGACGAGCCTTAGTTAATCCCCAACGTGCTATGTTATTAGTCATCTCAATCACCTCTAATCAAGAAAGCGTCCGAAACAAATTTACTGTTTAACGAAAAATTGTTAATTAACCAATACCCTTAAACGATAACTACTCTACCGGACTTATTATTAATTATCAGACTCTTCCGTTAAAATTACGTGATATCTACCTTAGAAAACCATAATAAAACCGAATATAGTGTTGCTCATACCTATTAGATACACAGGATTTTTTACCACTCCCTACTCCCTACTCCCTACTCCCTACTCCCTACTCCCTACTCCCTACTCCCTACTCCCTACTCCCTACTCCCGATTCCCTACTCCCTACTCCCTACTCCCTTAACGCCAGCCAAACCAACGCATTAATGGCACTAGCAGGTAATAACTCACCCCTAGCCAAAATCCTTGTAAAATAGCCAACATAGCAAAAAAAGTCATAGGCTGATAGAAATCCAGTTTACCGGTTCTAGAAAAGGAAAAGATATTAACCACAAATGCTGCTGGCAATAGATCAGATGACACTAGACCCCCAAATACCCCACCAGTGCCTGCTGCCACCACTAAGGCATGAACGAGATTATGACTGGGTAGCCCTAATCCTAGTACCAGGAGCATTACTGTAACCGCAGTAATCCATACCACTAACCCCTGGACAGATAGATCAGAAACCAATAATACCTTAGGTACTGTTGCCTGCCACATCAACCATCCCAGGCTATAACCAAAAATACCCATTATCCCTGCCACTAAAAAACGCCGCTGCTGACCAAAGCCTCCTGCAGCCGTCAACCCCCAAGCTGTACCTAAGCCAGCCACCGCAAACAATAGCATTTCTTGCCACATCGTTATGTGCAGCGAAGGCAAGATCATATACAGTTGGTCAGATAGCCAATTTGTCACTTTCTCCCCAAGACTTGTCCAATTCAATACCATAAACCCAAGCGTTGCACAAAAAACTCCCCCAAAAGCTCCGAGGAACATCTCCCAAACACTATCGAGACAGGCTAGTGCGATGGTGATCACTACTGCTAAGAGGAAATGTTTTAGGGATGTGATCGAGTCAGTCAACCCTGTCACAGATTGTGTTAGTTTAGGGCATGATAACCCCAGAGCAGCTACCTGATTTCCTTGAGACGAAGATACTGGTGCTGAGGAAGATACTGGTGCTGGGGTAGGCTGGTAGCTAGGTCTAGGAGTCATACCTAGACGCAGATGAATCTCAATCGTAGTTGTTGGTCGTTGTTGGGGTACTACGCAGATCATTTCATCCAGCAAGTCCGCCAAGTCATGACTTACCACTGCCTGCTCTCGCCATCGAAATTGACCAGTTACTGGGTCTTGTAAATCCTTCAACTCTTGACCAGTCAGTAAATGAATCATCGTTCGGCTGAGGGCATAGAAATCAGCAGCCGCTCCAATTGCTCTACCAGCTATCTGTTCCGGTGGAGAGTAACCTGGAGTAATCAACCGAGTCGAATCCTCCTGAGAAAGCTCAGAACCCACACTCAATTGTTTAGCTCCCCCAAAATCAATCGCCACTAGCTCTCCGGTGGTTTGCCGCAGCATTAAGTTTGAAGGTTTGATGTCACGGTGAATCACTCCACAACTGTGCAAGACCTGTAAAATTTCTGCTGCCTGGTAGAGCCAGTCCCGCACTAACATCTCTGGACATCCCTGAGGATGATCTATGAGCATTTGCTCCAAGGTTGAACCGTTGATTTTTTCCATCACCAAACAGTGCAGGTCTGGGTGTAGATCAAGACCTAGATTGACGACAAAATAGCTATCTTGGTCAACTTTGGGAATGCCTGGATGATCCAAACGTTGCAAAACATCTGCCTCTTGCTGAAATAGCTGCAATACCTTTGGTTTAGTATCCAGCAAGACCTTCAGCACCTTTTCTGTATTCGACTGCAAATCCCAAACGGTGTATATGTTGGCAAATCCTCCTGAACCCAAGAGCTGGAGAGGAAAGTAGCGATTCTTGAGCCTTAACTTTGCTCCACAACCATTGCAAAAGTTGTTATTCCTTGGCTGAGGGTAGGGCGCTAGGCAATTGGGATTAATGCAATGAATTGATTCAGCAACAAATGGATGCACAATACAGCTCAACAGACATTGTGATTTGATTTTATCGAACTGAGGAATTTTCTGATTAGTTAATTGAAATTTTGCTCAAACGACCTTTACGTTTGTCCTAAGCACCACTGGCCGGAAAACTGCCACCGATAAAGTGAATATCACTGAAGGTTTCGATCCACAGACGAGCTCCACAATCAAGAGGGTTATCCGGTTGATACACAATCCTACACGGACCGAGGATTTCTACCTGGTTGCCATAGTTATTGTTGCCACTTCGTTTTACCGAAATTACTGGTAGCCGCTCTTCAGGGCTTTTGTGGTTATTAGAGCCAATCCGATTACGATTGACATTAATCTTGGCTAAAGCAGGAGGACGACTTTTACGCCAAGTTCCTTTCGGTCCCCGGTTCTTCTTGGTGATTTGGGGCAGATAGTTGAACAGGGGAATAATCCAGAATTTACCGCTTTTATAAGCACCCCTCACTCTACCGGACTCAAGCAATTGCCGTAATCGTCGAGGAGTTATACCCAACAGAGATGCTGCTTCAGTAGTACCAACGCACTTGTTCATAAGTTACTTTTACTCCTACTTAAATTACTATTCCGATAACACTATTATAATTAATCATCAAAGAATTGGCAAGGACACAAGCCAGATTTAGGTGTTAGGTTTTAGGTATTAGGTTCTGGGTTTTGGGTTTTGGGTTTATTACTTAATGCCTAGTACTTAATGTCTAATGTCTAATGCCTAATGCCTAAAGAACTGAAGCACTAAAGTACTGGACTACTATGGCCACCTATCCCGGAATTTCCAGCGACGCTTTCAAACACCCCCTTGACCAACAAGCGGAGCAAGCTTTACGCAGTGTCCCTGGTTTTGATTTAGTTTCTCGTAAGTTTGTGGAATTTCTCTACGAGCGTCCCCAGTTTGTTTATCTTATGGGGAACAGTATCAAAGTCGGACCGCGCCAGTATGCCAATATTTATCACTTATTTCGAGAATGTGTTCGGGATTTAGATGTACATCCTGAACCAGCCCTATTTGTTAGTCAAAACGCTCAGGTTAATAGCTATGCTTTAGGTCAAGATAATCCTTACATCGTTATAAACACTGGTTTATTAGATTTACTGAATGAAGCAGAAATTCGTACAATCCTGGCTCACGAATTAGGACATATCAAGTGCGGTCACACCATCTTAATTCAGATGGGTATTTGGGCAATGAATGCTGCCTCTATGTTAAGTGAAATGACCTTTGGCTTAGGGAATATAGTCAGCACTGGCTTAATTTTCGCTTTTTATGAATGGCGTCGCAAAGCTGAATTATCCGCTGACCGTGCTGCCTTACTAGTGATAGATGACCTGAAGACTGTGATGCAAACGATGATGAAAGTGTCTGGTGGCAGTGCTAAGCATCTACAGGAATGCAGTCTTGATGAATTTATCCGTCAATCAGAAAATTATCAAGAACTAGACCAAGACAGTCTCAATCAAATCTATAAGTTCTTACTCTATAATGGAGGTCTTAATCGTCAATTTCTGAGCCATCCCTTTCCAGTTGAACGCATACACTACCTGCGAAAGTGGGCAAATTCAGAGGAATATCGCCAAATTCGTCAGGGCAATTATGAACGTGTTACCAAAGAGGGAGCAGTTGACGTTGACTCGAATCCACCATCGAACAACTCAGTGAATGAAGCGGAACAGTTGCAGCGTCAAATCCAGGAATTGCAACGGGAAATTAATCGCATCAAGAATAAATAATGTAAGCATTCAGCGGTCAGCGGTCAGCGGTCAGCGGTCAGCTATCAGCTATCAGCTTACCTGGAAACCTGACTCCCGACCCCCGACTCCCGACTCCCGACTCCCGATTCCTGACTCCCGATTCACTGTTCCCTGTTCCCTATTCCCTATTCCCTATATTGAGAATACCAAGCGGAGAGTGCTAGGTGATGTACTTCTAACCAAGAGCAGTTATTTTCCTTGGCTAACTTAGCGCAATCTTGGTATTCTGGGTGGACATTCATAATCGTTTTGTGAGGTGAGCGATCGCTCCAAGCCACTTTCACACTAATTTGGCCATACTTAGTCTGTACCTGCTGGATTTCCCGAGGTAAGATGGCTCGTTGCTGAGTCAGACGTCGCACTCCTAAGGTAGTGGTTTCTCGGAATAATACTGCCTGACAAGCGTCTATATCTTGAGGATGACAGATGACACTGAGGAGGATACCGGGTCGAGATTTCTTCATCCCAATAGCTTGAGTGAACACATCCACAGCACCAGCGTTAAATAACTCCTGGAATACATAGCCAATGGCTTGAGGATTGAGGTCATCTATTTGAGTCTCTAGCACTGAGATAGTTTCTAGGGAAGAGTTAGCAGAAGAAGAGTTAGCAGAAAGGGATGACTGGTGTAGGCTTTGTGGGGGTAAGTTTGACGGTTTAACCTTGAACTTGCCAACATTGACCGCTTCTGAGGACTCACCAATCCACAATCGCAACATATTGGGAATGGGTAATTGTCGAGAACCGGCACCATTACCTATTTTTTGGATAGTCATTGCTGGTGGTGAACCAAAGCTAGTTGCTAAGGTAACGGCAATAGCTGCTCCCGTTGGTGTTACTAATTCCCGCTCAATCCCATTACTGTAAACTGGCACCTGACGGGATTCCCACAATTTCAGTACTGCTGGTACTGGCACCGGTAGCCGACCATGAGCTGCCCATACTGTCCCGCCACCAGTGGGGAGTGGGGAACAATAGATTTGGTCAATTCCTAGCCAATCTAAGCCTAAGCAAGTACCGACTATATCGATAATGGCATCGGTAGCGCCTACTTCATGGAAGTGAACTTTGTCTGGGGAAATACCATGAACGGCTCCTTCGGCTTCTGCTAGTTTCCGGAAGATAGCAAGAGTCCACTGGGATACTCTTGAGGGTAATTTTGCTGCTGTAATTAATTTCTCTATGTCTGGTAAGTGTCGTGTGGGATGATGATTATGATTCTGCTCAGGTGTACTGATGTCTCTTATCCCTGAGGTGTGTTCATGGTGGTGTTCATGGCCGTGTTCATGGTGGTGTTCATGGTGGTGTTCATGGCCGTGTTCCTGTTGATGGTGATGATGCTGATGGTCTTGATCTGGTAAATCTACATCAACTTTGGTTGCCAACTGACCATTGTGGTGTACTTGGCTAAGTCTTAAGTGATACTCTTGCTCAATTCCGAGTCCTGCTAGCTTTTCCACTAAATATTCCCACGGTACACCCGCAGAAACTAGTGCTCCTAGGCACATATCACCAGCAATTCCAGTGGGACAATCTAAGTAAGCTAGCTTTGTCATTCTAGATCTTATTGATTCAGAAAAATTGATTAAGACAAATTGATTAAGACAAAAGGATTTGGAGCAATTCATCCCCCACAAACCTTATGGGTGTAGATCAGGGAATTCTGGCCAGATCTTGCTAACTATACTGACATCTGAGTCAGAAAAAGCCAAACTGGCAACACACTTAGGTGGGAGTAGTTTTTAATCCTTTGGCAGAACCGTGTCTATGTCTGGCCTTGGTGAATTTTCCCAAGGTTAGGCTTTAGCAATTCAATATTGAGGAATTCAACAATATTTATGGCTACTATTTATACTATCCATCCGGAAACACCTCAAATACGTCGAATAGAGAAAATAAGAGAGTATCTCGAAGATGGTGCAGTGATGCTCTATCCCACTGACACTGTCTATGCCATTGGTTGTGATGTACATGTGAAGTCCGCAGTGCAACGAGTTAGGCGTTTGAAGCAACTATCCAATGATAAACCCCTGACGTTTTTGTGTTCGTCTCTGTCCAATATTGCTAAATATGCTCGGGTAAGTGATCCAGCTTACCGGATTATGAAGCATTTGATTCCCGGACCCTATACGTTCTTGTTACCAGCAACCAAGTTAGTACCTAAGCTGGTGATGAGTCCCAATCGTAAAACTACTGGTATCCGAGTCCCAGATCATAACGTTTGTCAGGCGTTGCTTTCAGCTCTAGGTCATCCAATTATTTCTACCTCGGCTCATCTACCGAATCAGGATGGTGACACTCCGACGGTGGGATTGGAACGGGCTAAACTATTTGATGCTCTCGATGGTCTCGTAGACATCATTGTGGACAATGACTTAGAACCGGGATTTCAAGTCTCAACTATCCTCGACCTGACTGGTTCAGAACCGATGATGGTGCGGCAGGGTTTGGGATGGGAGGAAGCGATCGCTTGGATTTAGCTAGTGATTTAGCTAGTGATTAACTAGTCAACTCAGGTTGGGTAATGAGAGTATAAAGCACCCTATGACTACAAGAAAACCTTAGTCGTTTACGGAAAAGTCATCACTAGTTCAGCCAGTTTCTGGATTGACCATTCCATTGGTTGTGGTCATCCTAGATCAGATTGATGGTGGAAAGTCTTGAACGCTATGTCTAGTAAGGATTTCAGCCTTAGGTAATCCTACGGAAACTACCTTAGTGCTAGGGGTCACAACTATTCAGCTTAGAGTAGTCACACACTCACCCGATCAGGGCTAGACTCACGAGTCTACATTGAGAGTGGACAAGGACAGCGGACCACTCCAAGGTTTGTAGATCACATTCACACACATTTCCTCTGTTGCTTGTTTCATGGCAATTCTGTGAATCTATTTTTGGGGGCAATACCATGCAAGTTAAAACTGTTACTAATAATCAAAATTCCGCCACTAACAATCAGGCTCCGGAAATTACTCTAGATCATCAAACCCAAAACTTGATCAAGGTCTTAGTCGAGGAAATCCAGTCGGAAATTGGAGCTAAATCCAGAAGTATTCAAGCAGTTGCCCACCGGATCGCCTTGGAGGTAGAACGGATTTGTACTAAGAGCGATCGCATCCAGAATTCCGGTGAAATTGATACTTGGAAGTTTAATTTAGCACGTCACCGACTGCACAAATGTCTTTCATACTACAAACTAGGTTCTCGGCAGGGTCGTGTCGAACTCCATAGTAACCTCAGTACCATGGTTTATCGCCATGTGGCACCGTCCCAATCTCAGTTAAACTTTTCTGCTCGATACAATTTGATTGAGGACTTTTTACAGGACTTTTACGCTGAGTGCCTCAAAGCCTTTCGCCGGGAAAATCCTGTCGATTCTGACTACACTCCCCGTACCCAACTAGAACTAGCGGAGTACATGGGCTTTAGTGAGCAATATGCTAAGCGACGCATTACCCTACGTGGTCGCGGTAGCCAGCAGTTGATTGTACTCAGAGCACAAAGCTTTGCCCGACGGCAGCCTAATGAAACCCCTGTGGATATTGAACAGGCTGTGGAGTATGGTAGGGATGAAGAAGCCCAAGAGCACAACCGTTCAGCTACTGTACAACAGGTACGCTCAAACCTGATTGAGAAAACCATTGACCCCAGCGATGCTGTTTTACGCGATCGCATTATCTCTGAGTTGATCAAATACCTAGAGTCTAACGGTCATAATGACTGTGCTGATTATCTGGTGCTAAAGCTGCAAGACCTGGCTGCACCAGAGATTGACGAAATCATGGGTCTGACACCCCGTCAGCGGGATTATCTACAACAGCGCTTTAAATACCATGTAGAAAAGTTCTCTCGTTCAGCTCAGTGGAAATTGGTACACCAATGGCTAGGAGCAGACCTGGATCAAAAACTAGGGATGTCATCGAAGCAGTGGGATATCTTTGTGGCTCAACTCGATAGCCAACAGCTAGCGTTACTGCCCCTCAAACAGGCGCAAAAGAGTGATCAAGAAATTGCCAAAGCCCTCAAGTGTACCCAAAAACAAGTGCAAAAGCGCTGGACTAAGGTTTTGGAACTAGCTTGGAAGACTCGTAACTCAGAAATTCGCCATGGCAATTAGAATTAAATCTCCTTCTGCAACCAAGTCAGGAGGAGAGTTAGGTATAGCAGTCGAAGTAAAGCTTAAGACATCTTCTGCTCCGAACGCGCCCCGCGTGGCCTACGGCCTTAGTCCCTACTTCCTGCTCCCTTTCAACCAAAAGACTATGTCCTAAACTATACTTCCCTTGCTAGAAAACTTAAGTAGTTAAGCCAACACTGACAAAGTATTAAGTTTGCTAAGGTTATGTTAACAACTGAAAACTCGTACCGCGTATTTCTATTTATTTTTATTCTAGGTTTTAGGCTAATGGAATTCGGGATTAGGTACACCAGGGGCAGTTGACAGCCTCCGTGCTCAAGTCGGGGCGCTTCATAGGCTTGTCAGAAGCATAGAGCGATTTAACCTAGAGCGATTTAACCTAGAGCGATTCAACCATTGGCCTAGACCCTTAAAAGTATTTCGCGGCTGCAGATCCAATCTGGTCAATCAACCTATAGTCATTACAGTAAGTATCTATGGTAGTCAATATTGCTCAAGGGTCTGCTTCACCTAAGATAGCAGCAAAAAATCAACAAGCTCTTCGGCAAGTGTGGGAAACGATTGAGCCTGATAGCTGTCCCTATCGCTACAATTTCCATATGCACACGATTTACTCTGATGGTCGGCTCAAACCGGAAGAGTTAATCAAGCAGGCTATTACCATTGGTCTCAAGGGACTTGCCATCACCGATCACCACTCCATCGGTGGTTATCAAGTTGCTCAAGCTTGCATAGAAAAATGGCAGCAGGAGTCATCTTTCTGTGATTCATTACCCCACTTCTGGACTGGTGTCGAAATTACCGCTAACCTCCTGGATAATGAGGTTCATATCCTTGGCTATGCTTTTGATCCAGAACATGCTAGTTTAAAGCGCTATCTCACTGGAACCGCACCGACCGGTAATGATGCTGAGGCTGGTGCAGTGATTGATGCTATCCATCAGGCCGGTGGTTTAGCAGTGTTGGCTCATCCAGCCCGTTACCGCAAGTCAGCAGATGAGTTAATTACTGCTATAGCCAACTTAGGGATTGATGGTGTTGAAACTTACTATGCCTACACCAATCCTGAACCCTGGCAACCTAGTCCAAAACAAACTAAGCTTGTGTTGCAGTTGAGTGCTACCTACAATCTATTTAATACCTGTGGCACTGATACTCATGGGTTAAGCTTGCTCAAGCGTATTTGAAACGGAAATCTAATTTCACTTCTGTGGTTGTAGTTGGTATCACTAAACGACTTCAGCCGTAAACTGGTATATATTTAGCGATACATTAACAAGTGTCATCTCAGAGGTTGACTGGTTACGGCTGGGTTGTTTTCAAGGCTGCCCTATCTTTGGTTAGAAATTAGCGCCAGATTCCTGGCGTTGTGAATGCTATTCTCTGTTGTACCGGAGTTCGAGATCGGGGATTAGCTAGCTTGAGCCGTGGGGGAAATGCGATGCTCCAAAAGAGCCGCTGCGCGAACGCAAAAGCAGCGGCATTAGGCATAAAAAGTTTGCGCTCATCGATTCGATACATATAATAATTAATTTATCAACGTCTATTAATCGACTGATAGTTCAGATTGATGGGACTTTTGCTATCAATACTGTGAATAACTTTATATTTCTGGGAATTATATAAGTAAGCTCTCCTGAGATAGCTCAGGTAGCTAGAGCTTGAGACTATAGCTTCAGCCACGACTGTTTAAGCCATGACATGGTGATTGGCAGTAGGAAAATCAGCTGGATAAGTTTCAGCTCAGACCCTCGATTGGGAAAGCGCACCAAGAGATAGGAAGGAAAAAACGGTTTTTTGAGAAGACTATGATTAAGCCAGAAAAAGATTTTTGCTTCTGTACCTTAGCTCTCCGTAGTAAGTACCGCTCTCTTGCCAAGGAACTAGCAGGAGATTTAGAAAAGTATGCTCCAGAAAAATTATTAATAGTTGCCACAGATGATGTCAAGGATTTTGATAACTGTAATAACGTTTTAGCGTTTAAACACCAGCAAACAGGAATTCTTCATTGTTATCATGACAAACGCTTTGAGATTGAGAAGGCTTTGTCAAGGTTTCGTGTAGCGATACAAATTGATGCTGACAGCAGGATTATAGGTAGCTTACCTGAAACTATTGAAGTACTGCCTGGAATTACAGCAGGACATCAAGGAAATCTTGTCAAGCATGTAGAAAACTATAATCCAGAAAGATTAAAGAACCTTAAACAGATAGCCTCTAAGTTAGATATTCCCTTAGACAAGACAATTTATATGGGAGAATCTTTATTTTTTGTTTCTAGAGATGGTGGCAAAGAAAAAGAATTTATTAAACAATGGGGTATGATCGGGCGCTATTTTGAGTTAAAAGGTATTCATGGTGGCTCAGGTATTACCTTAGGACTGGCTGCTGCTAAGGCAGGATTGACTATTAGCAGAAGTTCTAGCTGGGACAGGATTAATGAAGTCAAGAAACATCTAGATGCTTCTCATCAGAAAACACAGAAAACGTTTTGGGCTTCCTTGAAACGCAAACTGGGCTATCACTATAATTTTAATCGAGCCAGAGTAGCAGCATTAAAAGATTTTGAATTTTACTACCGATAATATAGCAGTTATCAATTGGGTGAGGTACTTTCGTCCTAGGTTTTAGGGAGTAGGTTTTAGGGAGTAGGGAGTAGGGAGTAGGGAGTAGGGAACTTCGGATCAGGGAACACCGATGCAGTGAGGTTTTGGGGGTAACCCCCAAGACCTCACTGGCGTGGTTTCCACGGGTCTGTGTGGGGAACACCGCGATTCTCCTTTCTCCTTTAGAGACGCTGCGCAAATGGAGACACTACGTCAACGCACACAGCCCCAAAATCATGAGGGACGGCATCAAGAAGCCATGTGGTCCTCGAACAATAATGCAATCAGTGGCTATATTAGGAATCCTAAATCAGTTGACAGCTGATTTAGGATTCCTATATATTTTTTATGGGGATAGCTTTTCCATTGTATAGTAGTACCAATGAAAAGGGTAACTGCAGTTATGGATACGGTCGTTATTCTAGCTTATTTTAATTTTTCAAAAAATAAATCCAGGTATATGGCTCTTGTCAAAGCACTAGCTTACTTAAGGAACCAAAAAGTTGATATAATCCTGGTTTGTTATGGCTTAGATACTGACAGTATTGTTTCCTCGCAAAATCTTAAAATAATCAAGATTCCCTCTGCTTCTGTACTTTGGCAAAAAGAAAGATTCTATAACGTAGCATTATCCCATTTGAATAAAGAGCATAAATATGTTGTTTGGGCTGATGCAGATCTCCTTTTTCCTAACAAGGGTTGGCAAGAGCAATTAAAAGAGAAACTGGAAAGCTACCGACTGATTCAGATATTCAATCGAGTCGAAGATGTAAAGCTTGAGAATGGCCATTTTTCCCTAACTGGACTTAGCCGCAAATCCGTGGTCACGACTTTCAATCGCGATATTACAGTTAAGGATTATTTCAGTAAAAGTGGCATCAGCTTAAGTCTTGGATGTAATCCGGGCTTTGGATGGGCGGCAAAGGCAGCCACCATAAGAGAGATAGGCTTCCCCGACTTTATGATTTTGGGGGGTGGCGACAAGGTTTTATTGGCCTCCGCTATGGGATATCATTCGATTTTTGTTAAAGCGCTTTTTTTAAATCATACGTTTTCTAAACTATATCATTCTTGGGGAGACAAAGTTTTTGATACCATTGAGGGACGAGTGTCTTACCTAGAAAATACGATTTATCATATTGTTCAGGGAGATTATAAAAATCGTCGCTATTCTGATCGCCACAAATTAATTCATGACAATAGTTTTGCGATCGCTGATTATCTAAAAATTAATCAATGGGGAGCATGGCAATGGTACGATCAAAACAACGAATATGCTGTAAAAATAAGAAGATACTTTGATGAAAGAGGAGACTAAAGCCTTGGAAATCGTCTTTTATGGAACTTCCGGTTGGTTTGACAGCACATCAGGTGCTACTAATTGTGTAGGGGTATTTGTAAATGATAGAGATATTGTTTTGTTTGACTTAGGCACTGGGGTTAGAAAAATAGACAGAGAAAGCGTTCGTGGTAAAAATGTTACTGTTATGCTTTCACACCTGCATTTAGACCACTGTTATGGGCTACATATTTTACCGATGTTCCAGCCCGCTTCCTTGAGGATTGTTATCCATGAAAGTCTAAAGAGTTACTTGGAGACTTTGTTTTCTTTTCCGTTTGTGAAACCGAGGGATAAACTAGGATTTCCTGTTGAGATTCGAGTGGCTAAAGATACAACCTTGAATTTCGATAATTTTACCATAAAGACTCAAGCTTTAAAACATAATACTCCAGTGATAGGCGCTCAATTACACTTAGAGAACAAATCTATTTGTTATTGTGTTGATACCATTTTATGCGATTCTCTCTTGAGTCTAACTAAGGATTGCGAGATTCTCATTGCTGAATCTTGCCCGGTTGGAGGAAAAAAAACAAATGGATTTCATCTTGACTTAGAGCAACTTAAGGCAGTGCTAACTGCTACTCATGCTGAGAAGGTGATCATAACTCATTTTGGGGCTCGACAGTATCCAGATCTTAAAACCAAAGAGTTGCTGTTTACATCTATAAAGGATTTTCATCACAATATCGTTATGGCTTACGATGGTCTGATTATCCGGAGTTGACATAACTTATGTTTTCAAATGTTTTTGTTTTATGTACCGGAAGATGTGGCTCTACAACATTTGCTCAAGCATGTCAGCATATTACAAACTATACAGTATCTCACGAATCTAGAATATCTTTGATAGGAGATAAGCGCCTTCAATATTATCGAAATCATATTGAAGTAGATAATAGGTTGTCGTGGTTTCTCGGTTCCTTGGATAAAAAATATGGAGATTGTGCTTTTTATGTACATTTAAAGCGGGATATCATGTCAACCGCTAAAAGTTATGCAAAACGCCTAGATAGTCCTATAATTTTAGGTTACTCATAATCAATAATTATTCCTAAAAATTTTCATCACGAACGACTTGATGTTTGTATTGATTACTGTAACACCGTCAATGCTAATATTGAATTATTTATCAAAAATAAAAGTCATTAAATGGAATTTAATCTAGAAAATGCTCAGGAAGATTTTGGTAAATTTTGGAGCATAATTAGTGCTCAAGGAAATTATGCTATCGCCGTAAAAGAGTGGAAAAAAAAATATAATGCTTAGGCGTTCCTGAAAATTGAATGGTTATCACAGCACTTTTAAGGTTGGTACTGATGATTCTTTCTAATCTGGATTTGATATATGAAAAGGGATATAAGCAAACACTATATTATTATTGGTGCGATGAAATGCGGAACAACTTCGCTGTTTCATTCCTTGTCTAAAAACTGCCCATCAATCAACCCATCGAGGGTGAAGGATACTAAATTTTTTGTGGATCGAGATAGAGGAGGCAACTGGGAAAGAGGTATCGACTGGTATTTAGCAATGTTTCCTCCCTTAAATGGAATAAAGCTGGAAGCTTCTACCCACTATACAAAGTATCCAGACTATCCAGGGGTCCCGGCGCGAATCAAGCAAGTCTTGAAAAACGTTAAATTGATTTATCTAGTTCGAGATCCATTACAGCGATCGATTTCCCATTTTTTTCATAACTTGTTAGTCGATAGAGAAAAATTGGATATCAATCAAGCCCTTTCAAATAGTCGTAATAAATATATTAATTATAGCGATTATGCCCTACAGTTATCTCAGTATTATGATTATTTCGCTCCCGAAGATATTGTGATCATTAATATAGTCGAAGAAGAGTACCGAGAAAAGTCCTTAGAAGCATTAAAGCATTTTTTAGGAATAGAAACAAGTAATCCCTTCGTGCTAGACCGTAGCAACACTGTCAAAGACAACTTTGTGAAAGCCGATAAAAATCTAAACATCGCTCCAGACATCATTAATTCTTCAGAGAATAAAATTGAGCTAGCTTTAAAATTTGGGTTGAGCCATGATAATCTTATAAAAATGATTGAGCTTTGTAGGGTAAATGCTGTAAAATTTAAAAAATATTATCCATTTACCATAGACCACTGGCTAGACAAGTATAAAAATTATTTACTATATTAATTTTGATTATATGATAAATTTTAATCTTAAAATATACCAATGGTGATTGCCCCAAAAATAGTCTATTATCCTGATGTTACCCTTGACGATCTAGATGCGGGAGTGATTGTCGCTTATCCATTGCCCGATGAAACCCATGCTTATTATGCAGTCCCAAATTTCCTGATTATTGGCGCACAGAAATGCGGCACTCGCGAACTGCATACCTGGCTCGATCAGCATCCCAATCTTAAAGGTGCGCCTGAAGAGTGCCATTTTTTTGATGAAGTCATAGATATTGAAACTGAATGGATACGCTATCTACTCAATCCTGCTTATTTACTGTCAAGAGACAAGGAGCAGTTGTTGTCTCGTTGTATCTATACATTTGAAAAAACACCAGCTTACTTAGACAAATGGAATCGAAGTGTGCCTATTCCCGAACTGGTTCGTCGAATGATGCCCTCTGGAAAATTCATTGTTTTATTGAGGAATCCAACGGCACGGGCTTACTCAGCTTATCAAATGGGAAGGGCAGAACAAGACGTGATAGGAGCCATTCCTGAATATGTCGATACTGATTTTGTCTCTTTGATTAAAAGACGATTGTCAGCAAGCCAACCCGATCCCTACGATCGCCTGTTAAGCGTAGGGCACTATGCCTTGCATTTGGAAACGTGGTTGAAATATTTTTCGCGAGAACAGCTATGGGTTGTGTTATTAGAAGATTTTCAGCGATCGCCTTTTGAAGTCATGGATGAAATCCTGACATTTCTAAAATTGGCTCCCTTTGATTACCGATCGTTGGCTGAACAAAATTCCCGTGGCTTGTGGGTGCTTCGAGGGCAAGCCTCAAAAGGAAATGCTCAGCCCTACGAACCAATTCCACAGGAAGCAAAAGCATTATTACATGAGTATTATGCTCCTTGGAATAAAAAACTGAGGCAATTAATGCCAGAACTTGATATTAAATGGTGACAACTCGATATGCTTAATGAAAAAGAACGCTCTCAGAATCAAAAACTTTTGATTGCGTCGAATATTGCAATTATCCCTCTTATGACCAGTTTTGGTGCTATTGATGCCAGCTTACTTCAGTTATACGCAACCAGTATCCTCGGTTTGCAAGAAAGTCAAATCGGTTTTGCCATTGGTTTACCTTCTTTACTTATACCGCTACAGATTTCAGGTATTTATTTTGTCAAACGTTGGGGTAGTAAAACTACTCTGATGATTGGTTTTGCTTTACTATTTTTACTGCTACCATTAATGCTGATTGTGCCTATAGTGTATGGAAAAAATAAACTCTTTGGTTTTGCTTTTTTTTGTATTATTATTTTGTTGATGAATATCGTTCATAATACTACAAAAGGAGTAGCGTTTCAACCCATAATTCGGGAATCTACGCTTCCAGAAGAGCGTGGATGGTTTTTTGGTAAAATGCGACTGACTGTGAATGGGTTTAATTTACTTTTTTTTGCTATTCTTTCTGTGACGCTAGGAGAAAAATTAGCACTTCATGATTACGCATATATAGTTGTTTTGCTGATGATGTACTGTTTAGTTGCAGGACTCATAACTTATAAAATCAAAATTTATGAAAATAGTCAATCTCCCTATAAAATAAACCAGAATTTTTTAGATGATATCCGCGAAATATTTGCGAATCCAAAATACCGTTTATTAATAACTATTTTGACTTTATGTTTTCTTTCTTCTTTGCCCCTGTTTGTCACTTATTTAGCAATTGGGTTACAGCTTAATGCCAATTATATTTCCCAGTTAATTACATTAAATATAGTAGGAAATCTGACTGGGATAGCAATTTGGGGGCGACTCATAGATCGCATTGGCTTTATGCGTACCATATATATTATCGTCTTAATGCTGGCAACTGTCGGAGTGCTATGGTTATTTGTCCAACCTATTGAATTGTCCTATGGTTGGTGGCAGTTTTCATCTCTCACCCTGGTCTTAATTGCTATTATTACTGGTTTTTTACAATCGGGATTGAAAATGGCATTGCTCGTTGGGGTACACAATACTGCCACGGAGCGATCGGCAGTTACAGCATTGGCTTTCTTCAATAGTACCGGAATGATTCTGGGCAATCTAGTACCCTTCTTTGTTGGATTTTATTTAAATTTTACATTAGGAGTATGGAGATTTTCTCTGGGTGCTATTAATATTGACAGTTATCAAATGATTGGTTTATTGAGCGCTTTATTGTGTTTGCTGAGTGCTGTGATGTGTTACCGCAACCGTCAGCTGATGATATAAGTCGATAGAGATGCTTCCTGTTCTGGGCGATCGCCATTGGATCTAATACCTCCAAATCCCAAAAGTCAGGAAGGAGGGTTAGTGGGGGCGATCGCCTCTACAAAACTGGCGGATTTATTGGCAACGGTATTCGAGCAGAATTATATTAGCTACCAATCATTTAGCAGCTTTGCCATCAAAAGAAGAACAATTTCCCCCTAACCCATCCACAATGGCACAGGTATTGCTAGTAATCATGCCAATATAAGTTCCAGTATCACTCCCTTTTTCTCCTAGACCATCAGCCAATAACTTTTGGTCTGAGAGTTTAACCTTTGCTTCTCTGGCGACAGTGCCAATAACCTTATCATTTGTTGTTACTTCGGCGAAAATTGTTGGTACCTTACTTTTCTTAATCTTCTGTACCAGTTCTTTCACCCGTGCTGCTGTCGGTGCTTCTTCTGCGCTAAGCCCTTGCAACGCATCAGAATCAGAAAAACCGTAAGCGTTAATGTAGTACCCTAGGGCATCATGGGTAGTAATTAGTTGGCGTTGGTCTTTGGGTATAGTTGCAACTTGTGCTTTTACCCAAGCATCCAACTGTTCCAGGTTAGTGGTTAGCTGTTTGGCATTCTTGGCATACAATTCCTGATCATCTGGGTTAAGTGCTGCCAGTTGGCTACGAATTACTTCTGCCATCTTGATACCATTTTGGACATCATGCCAAATATGGGGGTCGGGCTCTAGTTCCTCATCACTGTGAGCGGATCCTGTCTTTTCTTCCTCATGGTCATGGTCATGGTCATGGTCATGGTCATCCTTATGGTCATCCTTATTGTCATCTTTTTCTTGCTCATGATCATCGTGGTGATGTGCTTCCGCCATAATTGGACTAGGCACAGCTTGATCATGCACCGCTATTTTAGGAGCTGGTGTATTAGTGGCTTGAACTAATTTAATAACTTCTGGTTCAAAGTCGTAGCCACCGTATAGAACTAGTTGGGCTTGCTCTAGGGATTGGCGAGCTAAGGTGGTAGCTTTGTAGGTATGAGGGTCTTGACCTGGTTCAATCAGACAGGTCATATCAATGGTATCTTGGGCAATTTCTGTTGTTAAGTCACAAAGCACACTGTAGGATGCTACCACTAGTGGCTTCTCCCTTGATGAGGTTTCGCTGCTTTCACTACAACCACCTAGTGCTACCCCAAAGGCGAGAGCACCACTAGCTAAGAGCGTCCGAAGTTTAACTGGTAAGGGTTTCAGCATAGATCAACCCGCTTAAATTAGTAGCTATCAAGAACAAGAATCATTTTACAAGGCTTAGCTGAGAACGACAATCAGTTGCAAACACGCTAAACTATGAGAGCGGTAGTCGTTCTCACAAAACCTAATGTTAGAAGTCCATAACCTAGGAGTCTGTTACCGAGACACTTGGGCGATTTGTGATATATCCTTCTCCCTCCAGCCAGGACAATTAACTGGCTTACTGGGACCCAATGGTGCTGGTAAAAGTACTATGGTCAAGGCGATGCTGGGACTGATTCCAACAGTGAAGGGGGTAGTGAAATTGGCAGCCCGTCCCCTCCGGAGTCAATTAAAACGAGTCGCTTATGTTCCTCAGCGATCGCAAATTGATTGGGATTATCCGATTACGGTATGGAATGTAGTCATGATGGGTCGTACAGTCCACACCGGTTGGTTTAGGTCTCCTAGTCGCCAATCTAGAGAAATTGTTAAGAATGCGTTAGAACGGGTGGGTATGTTCGAGTATCGCCACCGTCAAATTGGCGAACTCTCTGGTGGACAGCAGCAGCGGGTATTTTTAGCGCGGGCTCTAGCTCAACAAGCGGAGTTATTATTTTTTGATGAGCCATTTGTGGGCATCGACAAAAAGACGGAAGACATTATTTTTGAGGTTTTTACTGAACTTAAATCCCAAGACAAAACGTTACTAGTGATCAGCCATGACTTAGGAGAAACCTTAGCTCATTATGATCAACTCCTCTTATTGAATAAGCAACTGATTGCTGTGGGTTCAAGGGCCCAAGTGCTGACACCAGAAAACCTGAGCAAGGCTTATGGTAAGGTGATGAGTTTGGCCGCAGCTTGAGGGGTGAGTTTTGAGTGCTTAGGTCTGAGTGCGGAGTGCGCTAACTCGGTCAGTCCCAGAGTTGGAGATTAATATCAATCCGTGTAGGAATTGTGAGAATTTTTGTTCCCTGTTCCCTACTCCCTGTTCCCTGTTCCCTGTTCCCTGTTCCCTGTTCCCTGTTCCCTTTGGTAAATACCTGTTAGGGTTCACTGTTCAGCAATGAACCCAAACTAATATATACTGATCCTTGCTGGGCTGGAAAATTGATCAAACAGGATATCACAGGACTCATGACTGACTCTCAAACTGGTCGGATGTTGCTTTCCCATAACTTTGAACTATCAGACGATAGTTTCCCTGAACTAAACCGGGAAGAATTTACTCAGGTATTTGCTGAAGGATTAAGTAACTATCCATCCTTAAAGTGTCGTAAGTTAGATCATCCCCATTGGATGGTTGAAATTTTATTCCCTACTCAAGAGTTTACCCCACCTCAAGTTGGAGAATTGTGCGCTCAAGCTCTAGACGAGAAGCGGATTAGTCAAAAAAAGGGGGATTTTTTGCCAGATATCTTAATATTAGGAGGCTTAAAGAAAACTCCACCCTTAAGTAATTCTCCTGATACTCTCCAAACCGGAGAATGGGGAGTTGATGTTGTAGAAACGACCTCAGCAGAGCAATTTTTAACAGCCCTAGGATGGGAGGATAAAACAGCTGGTAAAACCATCGAGAATGTTTTCAAGATTGAAAAAAAGAATAATGCTGCATCCTAAAGTTACAGCAGTTTTAAATTGAGTGATGTACAAATTATTGGGTTTTAGGGAGAAGGGAGCAGGGAGCAGTATGAAATAGTTTGGAGGATTTTTGGTATGATTAAAAATCAGTAAGATTGTTCATAACCTATTTAGAAATGCTATATGATGTCCGGATAATGACACTTAATAAAAATCTCCCCATCTCCCCATCGGGTTCATCTCATTTTTATTCTTTGAGGGGGTGGTGCGTTACGGGGCTGGGTTTTTCAACACTGGGAACCGATAAAATCAGGCCGATCCCGCCCCTAACGCACCCTACGCCACATTTATAAAAGTGAGATGCACCCTCCCCATCTCCCCATCTCCCCATCTCCCCATCTCCCCACACTCCCTACTCCCTACTCCCTACTCCCTACTCCCTACTCCCTACTCCCTACTCCCTACTCCCTTTTATTATGAATTGGCTGATTGAGCCCCTAGGTTTTGAATTTATGCGGAATGCGATCGCAACGGCTGTGCTGTTGGGGATATTAGGTGCAGTGGTAGGCAGCTACTTAATTGTACAACAAATGAGCCTGATTAGTAGTGTGATTGCCCATGCGGTTTTACCTGGTCTCTCAATCGCATTTTTTTTAGGAATAAATATCTCTATTGGTGCCTTTATTGCAGGTGTCCTTAGCGCTTTAGTTGTAGCGGTGATTCCTCAGCGTACGCGAGTCAAAGTGGATGCAGCAATGGCGTTGACTTTCAGCAGTTTTTTAGGTTTGGGAGTGATACTAATTACGGTGCTGAAAACTAACCAACTTGACTTAGAAAATATTCTTTTTGGTGACATCTTAGGGGTGAGACCAGGAGATGTCTGGCAAACCCTGGTGATTACAGGAGTAATTTTACTTTTAACAAAG
This sequence comes from Moorena sp. SIOASIH, assembly GCF_010671925.1. Taxonomy (GTDB): domain Bacteria; phylum Cyanobacteriota; class Cyanobacteriia; order Cyanobacteriales; family Coleofasciculaceae; genus Moorena. The sequence goes on from NZ_JAAHIH010000005.1 coordinate 955,617, forward strand.
TTATTCTATAAAGAGCTATTATTCTATACCTTTGACCCCTTGGGAGCCCAAGCTAGCGGTTTACCGGTAAAACTAATTTATTTCGGGTTAATCTTGGCGATTACTCTCACCATTGTCGCCAGTATGCAGACGGTAGGGGTGTTGCTCGTTATTTCTATGTTAATCGGACCCGCGACTACAGCTTATTTATTAGTAAAAGAATTACATCACATGATGGGATTAGGCTCACTAATTGGAATTTTTTCTAGTGTCAGTGGGATGTATATAAGCTATTATTTTAATTGGCCATCAGGCCCCGCTATTGTAATGGTAATCTTTGGGCTATTTTTCCTAGCATTTTTGTTTAGCCCAAGCCAAGGGATTCTCACGGAGCCAGCGATAGCAGGTCGCCCTGCTAAGTTATTGACTTTGCTGAAAGAATTATTGAGATTGAATCGAGGGTAAGCTATCAGCTATTAGCAATCAGCCGTCAGCTATCAGCAATCAGCTATCAGCTATCAGTCGTCAGCAATCAGCCGTCAGCAATCAGCTATCAGCAATCAGCAATCAGCAATCAGCAATCAGCAATCAGCAATCAGCATGTTGAACATAGTAATAGCATGTATACATGCTAAACTATAACTAAATAACTCAAGACTAGTGTAGTGTAAGGGCTAGCAACACCCATGCACTAGACCTCAGCTTACTCTAATCTCTGGTCATGGTTGAAAAACTTACAGTTAAAAATTTTGCTGGTATCGACGAACTAGAGATTGAGGTTAAACGAATCAATATCGTGATTGGACCTCAAGCTAGTGGCAAAAGTGTATGTGCTAAACTTCTTTTTTACTTTAAAAACTTTGTTTGGAAAATTTTAGATACAGTAGAAAATGAACAAACTCAGCCTGACCTAGATTCAAGCTACTCTCAAACTTTCCAAGACTACTTTCCACCAGATTCATGGGGAGAGCATGATTTCTATATTAAGTATGAAATTTCTAAGGTTTTTATTGAAATTAGCAGAAATCAAGAGAATAAAAATCAAATCAATATTATTAATTATTCAGAATTATTTAAACAAATCAAACAAGAACTATTAAAAATCAAAAAAGAAATATTAGATGAACTATTAGATTTAGATAAAATATTAGATAATAAACTATTAGAGAATATACAAAAATTGCTGCTGAGAAAAACTATCGAAAAAAAATCTGATAAAAACCCTGACTTCGAGCTGCTTAAAAGAAGATTTTTGTTCAGTAGTGGAATTATAAGAGAACAGTTAATAGAATTTTTGAGGAGTTCATTATGCTATGAGGCAGTTTATACCCAGCTTTTTATTCCTGCTGGTCGCTCTTTCTTTGCTAATCTCCAAAGTAGTATATTTTCTTTGATGTCTAATAAGACTGTTATCGATCCATTTCTGATAGAGTTTGGTTCTACTTACGAAACTATAAAAAGTTTGAATGTGAGAATCATGAATCAAACTGAAAATAGAAAAGAAAAAGAAATAAACGATGAAATCGACAAGCTTGTTAAAAAAGCTTTATGTGGGGAACATATACAGGAAAAAGGCGAAGATTTTGTGAAGATGGCAGATGGAAGACGGATTAGTATTGCCAACTCTTCTTCTGGTCAGCAAGCAACATTTCCCTTGACGATTATACTTTCAGCATTACCTTTTTTAGTTTATGCTCGTTCGGCTGGACAAACTGTTTATATTGAGGAACCAGAAGCCCATCTATTTCCAAGTGCACAACGAAATATTATTGAGTTAATCGCCTGTGTCTTCAATTCTGATCGGGAAAAACTTCAATTCTTTATCACCACCCATAGTCCTTACATCCTAACTGCAATTAATAATCTTATTCAAGCTGGTATGCTCTATGAAGAATCTAGCCAGGATGTCTTACCTAAATTAGAAAAAATCGTCCCTAGCTATAAAGCCCTGAGTACGTCTGATTTATCAGCCTATGTCCTAGAAAATGGCAAGGCTGAAAATATTGTATGCAATGATACTGGTCTGATCGATGCTAATGTCATTGACAGTGTTTCTGATCAGCTAGCTATTGAGTTTGATAAACTTTTGGACTTAGCTTGACTATTTATGAAACGTTTCCCAGACTGTGAGGAATATAAGGATGACAAGAAAATCGTATTATCAGAAAACAGAAGTAAACTAACTTTCCTCAATCCCAAGCGAGATAAAATAAGAATCATTACAGTTGATGGGTGCGCTATCGTAGATAATAAAACTCTGCGCTGTGATTATGCCCTTGTTTGTAGTAACGGAGTAGAAATTTATGTAGAGTTGAAAGGAAGTAAGATTGCCCATGCATTTAAGCAGATAGAATCGACGATTAAGTTACTTTCAGATAACCCACAAAAAATCAAAAAGCTGTGCTTTGTAGTTTCGACTCGCGTTCCCAAACTAACAACGACTATACAACAACTGCAAAGGAAGTTTAAGAAGAACTATAATGCTAGTTTCTGCATTAAGACTATTCAAGATACTTATAATTTAAGTAAAATTACCATCTAGAAAAAAAGTACGTAAGCCTATGGTTAGGCTTCTTCTTCTTGACTTTCTTGAGAGTAAAGTCACTGTATGCTACCTCAGTCTCCTGATTTTGAGCGTAACTGGTTGAGCTGTGTCTATTTTATAGGGAAGTCCGAAGAAAGGTGACAATCGGGCAACTAGGGAATTGCACTAGGAAGTCTGCTGGAACTTGGTTGCGATTGACCTTGGCCAAAAGGCCACGCTACGCGAACGGTCACGCTACGCGATCGCATCACCGGTTTTCTAGCTAGGGGTCGGGGGCGATCGCGACCCCTAGGTTAATTAGGCCAGACTTAGACTTATCGATGTTAAGTCAAAATGTCACACAGTGCGATCAAGCCCGCTGGTAGGTTAGGTTAAGTTAAGTAACCCAACAATCTCACTAAATTAATTTAAATTACTTCCGCTCAAAGCAGGCAATCAAAGGGTTCTCAGAACATAAGTATTGATTGATTGCTGACAAAGCTTGAGGTTGATGGGAAACATGAGCATCAATGAATAAACCAATTGTTTCTGCTAGCAAATTCCGTAGTAGGTCTTCCGGTTGAGATGCTGGATAGTCTAGGAAAGGTCTACCAGTAGTGGAATCAGATGGATAAGCAATAGAGAAATGATTGGCTCCCTCTAGAAGTAGCAGATAACTATCGTCTCTGCCTGCTGAGATCGCTTCCCTAAAAGTGCGTAACACTGGAGTGGTTGCTTGTTCCCAAGTCACTCCATAGCGGTGGCTGCTGTTGGCAATAACTCCATCACAGGTTCCTCCAATCAGCATTAATGGTAAAGTATCAGGTAAAGGCAAGATTGTGCCCGATGGATATCCTAGTTGCTTCCCTCCTGCTGTATGTGCACCATAGGCAAAAGAAGCCACAATTTGTGGAAAGAAGCGTGGATTGGCACTTTCAATTGCAACTCTGCCCCCAGCGGAGTGTCCTCCTAGAATGATCTGTTTTAAATCAAGCAGGCCAGCTAGAACTCCGTTAAGTTGTAATTTCTCTAATGCTACCAATAGGCTTGGTAAAGCAGAGGCTGTTGGAGCTGAACCATAGGTGTTTGGAGCCCACATTGCGATGTCAACACCTGGAGTCAGACCTACTATACCAGGTAAGTTTTCGGCAACCCAGGAGAAAGTGACAACCACAAGCCCACGTTCTGCCAACTTAATAGCAAGCCACTGATATACTTCAGGACTACAGTTTATGCCATTAAAGAAAATGACGACTTTGAAGGGAGACTGCTGAGGATCAGCAGGAACAATACCCATATTTTGTTCCTGATCGCTGCCTGACATCAGGGCTGGATAGAAAACTTTCAAATGAATGGTGTCATATGGAGAGGAAGCATCTTCTACTTTGGTAGACTGAAAAATTGCTCGAATAACCATACCACAAAAACTTGTTGATTCAGACTTTAATGAGCTTATCAATTACAGTGAGCTTTGAAGCACACCCATAGATGGAAGGCTAACGGCATTGAGGCTAGCGGCGCGAGACGCACTCTGGGAAAAGCCAATCCTTTCGCCTTCGGGTCCGTTTCAGTCAATGGTGTGGGATTCGTTGATCCTCAATGAGTCGTTCTGACTCAGAAATGGCAAAGTCTCCAACAGCTGACTTCTGAATAGCGGTGAGGGTAGTCTGTTATGTTTTTGGCCTTCTCCTCTGGTGCTGGGGTGACAGAATTACTGCTACAGTAGAGAATCCACTGCCCAGAGCATCCGCTGTGATCAATGGTTAGGAAACCGAGCAACCTCAAGAAATCCAGCACTTCTGTGCTTAGCAAACTAACCGTGAATTAATGATGCGTTACGCTATCACTAACCCATCCTACAAGATCGAAGATCGTACTAGCTTTATGAAAAATGGGGAAAATGGGAAAGGAATCACCTCACGCTGGTATCCCGAAACCCTGAAAAAGCGTATACTTTCCATTGATAAAATCCGGACAAAAATTGAATTTATTGCCGGGGATGGGTTTGAGGTTTGTGAGCAAAATTATCACCGAAACGATGCTATTTACTTCATTGATCCACCTTATCTAAAAGCTGGTCGCAGGCTCTATCGATATTCAGCAGTTGATCATGAAGCTGTATTTAAACTTGCTAGCAAATTGAAAGGCGATTTTTTGATGAGCTATGACAATACAGAAGAAATAAGGGATCTAGCAAGTGGCTATGAATTTGCTGTACAACCTATTGCTATGAAAAACACTCATCATGCTCAGAAGACAGAATTGTTGATTGGCAGAAATTTCGATTGGTTTTTAGGGTAGTCATTATGTGAAGGCTTTGAGGTCTGGGGCTGCCGCTTCATAGGGGAAGTCAGTAGCTGTATACCCACTTTCGCAAGGTGAAAGTCTAATGCCAACAGTGCTTTATTAACCGCTTCTGGTGTAGTGAAGACCTCAGCGATATCCTCATCCAACACCACAATGTTTGGCATTTTGACTAATGCCTGGGATAGGCTGACCCAAACGATGTTGGCGTAGCCTTCCCGAAGGGTAGCCGATGGTCTGGGGCGACTCCTTCGGGCAGGTTAATTAGGCACGCCAAGGCTTGTGGTAGCTGGGTTTCGTCCCTCAGCCTAGCCTAGGATGGTACCCAGGGTAAGGGCAAGAATCAATAAGCCTAGGCTTATTGATAAAAAGACCGAGTCATTCTCAACAAATTAACTCTATTGCGAGTACAGTTATACGAGATTATAGGGGTTTCGAGCTACGATCAACCGATATCCAGCCAATGCACATTATGGGCGATTTTTTCTTGCGCTTATCCTGGGATGGTACCGGACAAAGCAGAAACTTGGAAGGTCCTCAATTGGAATTCCCTCATCGCAGGGGCCAGTAAACTTGAATGCCTCTGCTTCAATAAAATCACCAGTAACATTACCGACTAGATCATAGTTTCCTGAAAGTTCCAACTTTTTGACTGGTGCTCCTTCTTTCAAGTCATCTTCTGTCAGCTCGACCCAAATAATATTGGGGGATAAAGTTGATTCAAAGTAATAAACCTTGCTAAGGTGATTTGCTGCTGTTCGCCAAATGGTAGGGGAAATATTGGGTTGTTCTGGATCACTTGCTCCGAATGGAACTGATACATTGCGCATGACCGACATTAGATTGGCCAGTGTTTGTCTGTCGGACTGAGGAGTAGGTAGATTCTTTAGGTAATAGCTCGCTCGTACATACCTGTCGGCTGCTCGGCGTGTTCCAGGTAGCACAGCATCGCCACCTACTGACTCCCAATAAGCATTGAGTGCTATTTGCTCCTCGTAGATAGGAGAGTTGGTCATCACCGCAAATTCCTTTCCATGGTGAATAACCAGCTTGCCTTCGAGGTGTTCAAAGATAGCCGAGTCACCCAGTGGATCTGAAAGAGAAAAATGGAGTGTAGGGGGATGGGAGAGACCGCTTTCGCTAGGAAGCGGTGAGGGAACGACTTGTAACTCATCGTTCTCCAATGCACTTACGGCTTCCTGAACCGTTGCAAAATTGTCCAAAATATACTGAGTATATGCTGACCATGATATTCCCTCACGGGAGGTGTCACGCTCGCCGAAATCTGCTTCGCCAAGATACAGCATATTTGCCATCAAGCCTTTTTCATTCAACCCGTCAGCAGTAGCTGTATCGAAGCCAGCAGCGATCACACTTCCATATTTTGACTTCCACTCAACAGAATTCTTTCCTACTACCCCATCTCGCTCCATTCCAGCCGGAAACATCCATAGATTGGATTTAATGTCTTCATACCAATCCATATTGCGGCCAGTGACAGCATAGGTGGGTGTGACGTCTTTTGTATAAGACGCATGAAGGACCCGTGAACATGCTTGAGCATCACTCAAAAAAACCAGATTTATGATCAACCCACAGATCAATAATGCTTTGAAAGTTCGCACAATGAAGTGCATAACTTATTCCTCCTGTGTTTATGCATGTAGATTGCACCAGTAAGGAATGTATCATATCCTTCCAAATTTCTCTAGACCTCGCCACTAGTGATCGCGCCACCATCCCAACCTACCTTTGAGAACCTGGCAACTCAAAGCACTTGGACTCACCAGCAAGCGCTACCATCATCAGCATCTCTGACCTTGGCGACTCGGAGGGATTGGAATTATAGGCGATCGCCCCGCTCTTACTCCGAGGGAGAAACAATACCTACGACCTGGGATGCTTAAGGGCTTTGAGTGCAGCAGCGGGAGACTAGCTTTGGGGAAAAACCGATTCTTTCTCCTAGTCGTTCGCTACGGTAAGGGTAGGAGAATTCGTTAATCATAAATGAGTTTAAATGACTTATAAAATAATTTTAAGGACTCCTATTGCTGACTTATGAATAGCATTGAGGGTAGTTTGTAGTGTTTTTGTCCCTCTCTCCTAGTGCTGGGGTGACAGGATTACGGCTACCGTAGCCACTGGTGGCCAATCCGTAAAGCGGGGAGAAAAGGCGTTAACTCCCAGGCTTACCTAAAATTCTGTGGAGCAGGAGTCTATCGATAGCGCCAAGGAAAATGTGGCAGATAGGTTAATTAGAGCTTAACCATTCAGCTGTCAGCCGTCAGCCGTCAGCCATTCCCGTAGCGTGACGCATAAGCTGATAGCACCTCAAGTAGCGTGCGCGTAGCGCTATAGCTGATAGCTGATAGCTGATAGCTGAATCCTTAAACCACTACTATCTCAAGCGACACCATAATCAGTGTACTGGCGTTTGTAAGGAGCCTGTAAACCCAAGGCAATATCTTCTCTTGGAACGCCCATGTCAACTAAATCCTCAGCAGGATTGAGATCTGTGAGATTTTGCTGGAGCCAAATTTTTCCGTCTTTGATATCTAAATGAACTATAGAACGGTAAATTCGATTCAAATCTTCCCAACCCACATTCATCCACTGGTAATGATCCCGAACAGTGTCAAAAATTAGTTGTACTTCCACCTCATCATTTGAAACATCATCCTGGGCGTAGTCGTTCAGTAATCTCTGAACGTACTCGCGGTATTGAGCTACTTTCTCCATTCCACAATCACCTCTTTGGCTGGATCATAAAAAAAAATGGGTCCCAAACCCCGTCCTTCTAGGGCGGTTTTGTGTTAGAATAAATAAGACGCAACGACCTAAAAAGAAAAGGTGAAAATCCCAGTAGTGGGACGTTTTGGTTAAAAGGTGGTTACCCGAAATGGGTGCTCGGTTAAAGACTCCAATCCCAGCCCTCTACAAGCAGAAGTCTTTTTGGAGAGCGAATCAAAAAACATTAAAAGTAGACTCAATGGCAACAAGCCGGAGAGAGTAGAGGCAATTGGCACCGCCAAGTGGACTGCCGATTTCTTGGTACTACGGTACGGGAAGTCGATGTGGTTGCCCACGAGCAATGCCCGTTTGGGTACCTCCTCAAAAGAATCCCCGTTCCTTTAGGTCGGGGAGTGTCAAACACAATTATCAAGACCTGATACCATTGTATCGCAGTTGGAAGTTATCACCCCTATTCCTGACAAGCTCAAGCCTACACTCCCCTACCCTCGCGAGTCTAGCTACGTCACTACAAAAGACTACAGGAATAATTATGCCTTGGAGTCTCAAAGACAAAATCCGTTAAAGTATGTAAATAAGCGCAGTTACCTTTTTAACCCAGGCACAATGGTATCCTCATCCTCGATAGCTGTCAGAGAACTCCCCATATTTCCCCTACCTGAAGTCGTTTTATTTCCTGGACGCCCTCTGCCGTTACACATTTTTGAATTTCGCTACCGAATCATGATGAACACGATTTTGGAGAGCGATCGCAGATTTGGTGTCTTAATGTGGGATCCTGTTAAACATGAACCAGCTACAGTTGGCTGTTGCGCTGAAATTATCCACTTTCAGCGTCTTCCCGATGACCGGATGAAAATAGTAACGTTAGGTCAGCAGCGGTTTCGGGTCTTAGAGTACGTTCGTGAAAAGCCCTATCGGGTTGGACTAGTGGAATGGATTGAGGACCAGCCACCTGCTAAAGACCTCAGACCAAAGGCAAAAGAGGTGGCACAGTTATTGCGGGATGTTGTGCGTCTTTCCGCGAAGTTGACCAACCAGAAAATTGAGCTACCAGAAGACCTGCCCGATCTACCGATTGAGTTGTCTTACTGGGTTGCTAGCAATCTGTATGGCGTAGCCTTAGAACAGCAGGCACTTTTAGAAACCCTAGACACAGAAAAACGTCTAGAACGGGAAACCGAAATTCTCACTTCTACTCGCAATCACTTAGCAGCACGCACTGTACTCAAAGATGCATTGACTTAAGCTTTTCATAGCTATGAGGTACACAGGATTTTTTGCCAGATCCGCTGCTCTCGACTCCCGACTCCCGACTCCCGACTCCCTACTTCCATTAACCCAGAACGAAAGTACCTCACCCAATTAATAACTGCTATAACAGTTTTGTTCACGGCTGACGGTTAACTGTTGAAAGTCAAATTATCAACATTTATGAGAGTGTAGCTGCCAAAAATCTTGAGGATTTCCTGATCAGGGATTATTTCCTCAAGAGCAGCTTTAAATAATGGTGCATACAGATCTGATTCCAGTTCAATAAAGAATATGTACTCACCAAGTAATCGCTTGGTGGGACGAGACTCAATCCGACTTAAATTAATACCTCGACGGGCAAATACCTGGAGTGGTTTAGACAATGATCCAGGTATATTAGCAGGAGGACTAAATGCTAAGGAGGTATGACTACCTCCAGGAGATGGCTTTAAACTCAGCACCCAAAACCGGGTGAAATTATCGGGATAGTCATTAATGTTAGATGCGAGTACTGGTAGAGTATAAAGCTTTGCTGCTCGTTCAGAAGCGATCGCTGCTGCATTGTGATCTTTGTCCAAAAACTGTAGCGCTTCAGTAGTGGAGTTGGTAGGTACCAGTTGCACTGATGGCAGAAACTGCTCTAACCACCCCTGACACTGAGCCAGGGCTTGGGGATGGGAATAAACCGTTTTAATTTCTGCTATGGTTGATGCCCGTGACATCAGACAATGTCTGATCGGCAAAACCAGAGCCTGTTGGATTTGGAGCTGATCTAGTTGCCAAAGTCGATCTAGTGTCATGGCGACACTGCCTTCAATGGAATTCTCTACAGGTACCACTGCTAGATCAGCTTGTTGGTTAGCTACTGATTGTAAGGTTTGGGCAATGCTTGGATAAGGACACAACAGGGATTGCTGACCCTGTTGTTTCTGGAGTCGGTCAGCATAAGCTGTGGCAGCGGCTTCTGTATAAGTTCCTGGTGGTCCGAGATAGGCAATAGAAACTGACATAATAGACAATATAATTTGAGTTGTGAACAGAATCCGTTAGGGAAAGGCAAGAGGCAATAGGCAAGAGTCAAGAGGCAATAGGCAAGCTAGCAATAGGTAATAGGCAAGCTGGCAAGAGGCAAGAGGCAATAGGCAAGCTAGCAATAGGCAAGCTAGCAATAGGCAAGCTAGCAATAGGCAAGCTAGCAATAGGCAAGCTAGCAATAGGCAAGCTAGCAATAGGCAAGCTAGCAATAGGCAAGCTAGCAATAGGCAATAGGCAAGAGTTAATAAAGTAGATCAGGATTTTTAGTCAGGTCAAAAACTGTAATCTTTGTGTTGATGCAGTCGCTATGATAATTTTTTGGTGTGATCATAAATCAGTATTGGGTTTGATGATATAGTTGAAAATGCTATCTAGGTGATGGGGGTTTAATTGTAATAAAATAATCAATAATAAATTAGGATTAGATCAGATTGTTATGTGCTTTGTATTGATCAATAAGTTAACTGTAAACTATTGATAAAAAATATCCGTAATTTTGTCAGTAAATCAGTTATTAGTAGCCGGAGTATTTTGAGGCTTTTTTGGTAATCGAGGAACCGATAAACAGCAAGCGCAAATATTCTATTTTAAGAGTAAAGCAGGGTACTTTGTGTGCCCTAGTTAACGTTTATTTCTTTCATGATGGCATCGGTTTTTGAAAATTTCCAACCCCTAGCTGCGATCGCTACCACTCCTACTGGGGCTCAAATCCTGCAACCCCTCTGTCAAACTACTGGTGGAACCCTTTGGGTACCTAATTCTCTGAGCACCCTAGAACAGGTTGCTGTCTACAAGGGTTCCCTCAAAGACCACATTGCCTCCCTCTGGCCAAACCACCGTGCCTTGGTGTTTTGTTTGGCAGCGGGAGCAGTGGTGCGCTTAATTGCTCCTTTGTTAACGGATAAATCCAGTGATCCAGCAGTTGTGGTAGTTGATCAAGGGGGAGGTTTTGTAATTAGTTTGTGTAGTGGTCATCAAGGGGGGGCAGATCAACTGACACGGTTAATTGCGTCCCAACTGGACTCAACGCCTATTTTAACGGGAGCAGCAGCGGATTTAGGTCTACCTGGAGTTGATGTCTTAGGTATTCCCTTTGGCTGGTATCGGGGAGAAGGGGATTGGACTAGAGTAAGTGCTATGGTTGCCCGTGGGGAAATAGTACAGGTAATTCAAGAGGCTGGTTCCACTCTTTGGCAAGCTCATCTTAGAGATGGACATCCTTTCTATTTCGGATTTCCAGACGATAGCGCTACAACTGAATCCGAGTCTATCTCACCCAAAGCCAGGATTTGGATTAGTGCCACCCACCAGCAATTTTCCCCAGAATCGGATTTACCAAACGTGCAGTGGTATCCACGGGTACTGTGGGTGGGAATTGGCTGTGAGCGAGGGACATCGAAGCAGTTAATTGAAATGGCGATTCGGCAGACCTGTGAGCGCTATGGTTTATCAGAAAATGCGATCGCAGGAATTGCTACTATTGACCGCAAAGCCGATGAAGTCGGTATAGTCCAATTGTGCCAAGAACGCCATTGGCCCTTACGCACTTTCCCAGCTGAGGTACTCCGTTCCGTAACTGTACCCAACCCATCGGATGTGGTGGCGGCAGAAGTTGGTACTCCCAGCGTTGCCGAAGCAGCAGCTCTATGTGGGGCTAGAGGGTTGAAGGTTAGTAAGTTGAAGGTTAGCAAGTTGAAGGTTAGCAAGTTGAAGGTTAGCAAGTTGAAGGTTAGCAAGTTGAAGGTTAGCAAGTTGAAGGTTAGCAAGTTGAAGGTTAGCAAGTTGAAGGTTAGCAAGTTGAAGGTTAGCAAGTTGAAGGTTAGCAAGTTGAAGGTTAGCAAGTTGAAGGTTAGCAAGTTGAAGGTTAGCAAGTTGAAGGTTGAAGGTTCTAACCTACAAGGGACTAACTTACAAGGGACTAACTTACAACCGACTAACCTTCAACCGACTAACCTTCAACCGACTAACCTTCAACCAACTAACCTACAACCAACTAACCTTAAACCGACTAACCTTCAACCTTTATTAGTTCCCAAACAAATAGTTAAATCAGCTAATCAAGTAGGAGCAGTAACTGTAGCGATTGCTCAATCCCCAGTAGAATACACTGGACGTATGGGGAAACTGTTGCTAGTGGGTATCGGTCCGGGAAATCTTGACCAAATAACCCCAGCCGCTAAAACAGCTATATCCAGCGCTGATGCTGTGATTGGTTACTCCCTCTATATCAATTTAATTACAACCTTGCGACGTCCAGGACAAATTATCGAAGCATTACCGATTACCCAAGAAAGCCAACGAGCAAAACGTGCTATTGAACTGGCTGAGTGGGGATTAACGGTAGCAGTGGTTTCCTCTGGTGACTGCGGTATCTATGGTATGGCAGGGTTAGTCCTAGAAGAATTGCGCTCTAGGGGCTGGGATGGTAAGACACCCCAGGTGCAAGTATTTCCTGGTATTACAGCCTTACAAGCTGCTGCCTCTCGTGTGGGAGCACCCCTGATGCATGATTTTTGTGCCATTAGTTTGAGTGATCTATTGACCCCTTGGGAAGTAATCGAAAAGCGTCTAGAAGCCTCAGCCGCAGCAGATTTTGTGACTGCGTTGTATAATCCGCGATCGCGTAATCGTACTGAGCAGATTGCGATCGCACAACGGATTTTTCTCAAGCATCGTAAACCTGATACCCCTGTAGCCATTGTGGTTTCCGCCTATCGAGAGGATGAAAAAATCACTCTCACAACTCTTGACAAAATGCTGGAAATACCCATTGATATGCTGACTATGGTGCTGATTGGTAATCAAAGCACTGATGTTCATCAGGATTGGATGATTACACCACGGGGATATCAAGTTTAAGGTTATTTGTCAGAATGCAGAATTTAGAATTTAGAATTTAGAATTAAGGGCGTTGCTTAATAATGGAATGATTTTCAGAGTTTTGTGGAATGGGCATCTTTTAGGTGCGCTTGACCCATTAAGAATTAAATTCGCCACGGGTCGCACCTGTGGAACGGGCATCAGGCGTGGAACAGGCATCTTGCCTGTTACAGTTTCCGGGCGTTCAGGATGCCCACCCTACTTCTATTCATTCGAAGATTCAGCAACGCCGAATTAAGAATTCTACATTCTGAATTCTACATTCTAAATTCAAATTTGGCGTTCCCGTAGGGTATAGCAATCCGTGTAGGAATTGTGAGAATTCTTGTTTCCAGATCCGCTGTTCCCAGATCCGCTGTTCCCTGTGCTATAGGTTATTTGGTTGAAACCAGATTCGGCAAGTTCAATCACATAAACAACTCAAACACCTGACGACAGAAATGTTTTAGCTTCTCCCCCACCTCAGCTGATGGCTGACAACTACCGATAATTTGCCAACGCTCAACTGTAGACAGTCGCCAAGCTTCTCCTTGATGGTTAAAGGCGGTCGCTTCCAAACCAATCAACCGATGAGATTGATCCAAGTGGTCTTTATGAAACCGAATCTGTAACAAAATACTTCGACTTTGGAAGCGTCTACTCCAGCCAGGGAAGTGAAAGCCAATGTCAATAGAGTTAGGATCCACCAGTTCTCGGGTTTCCGGGTCATTTGTCCAAGGCTTAAGGTCAGCCTTGGCATCAGGGAACTCAGACTTAAACAAATTGACAACAGCCGCAATTTTGGTGGTGACTTCTAAGCCGATTGCTTGTTCAGCTGCGTTCACGCCTAATCTCCTATGGTTAACTGCTAGTAACGTAATTTGTATCTTTTTATTACAACCTAATACAAATCTACCCAATTATTTATAAAAATTTATACTTTGAGTCTAAAACTTAATGATTTGATCAAAAGAAGAACCAAGTGTTCCAGGGTAAGCGCAAGAAAAATGAACTCATAAATAATATGCTAGGGGAACCGATGTCAGAATAAAGGTTTACAATGGTTTTTGGCTTCGATTTCCCCGTGTTACTAGGGGACGCGCAATTCGAAAGCCCCGCGTTTTTAAACCGGGGATGAAGACTCGCAGCGACTTTAGTCGCCGAGTTGACAATACTTTAGCGCTAGAGTATAATTCAAGCATAGGGTACAGGCTGAAAAACCGTTCGCGTAGCGTCGCCTTTGGCGATGGCTGAGCCGGGAGAGAGACCCGTAACTTATTGACCTTAAAGTAGTAATGCCCGGAGGGTAGGGAAAGTCCTCCTTTCTTGATGCAATAGCGAGTGGGGGAAACCCCCAAGACCGCGCTGCATCGCTAAAAACCCAACCATCAACTAACAATTGGTGTGTGAACCCAGCAAGATAACACTTTGAAAAAAAATGGTACGGTGGGGCACGCCGAAACCAAGTGAAACAGGGAAGCAACGGACTTTATAAGGCACTTCTCAAAAAGTAACTAAACGCTATCGCGAGACTAGCCCGCTGGGTCTTTCGTCAACTGAACTAGAATCTTGGTCTTGACGGGATCTTGGTTTAGGTATTGCCGCAAGGATACGGAGGTTTAAGGCCGGTCGTAGATCTAGGAATCCCCGCGTCTTTAGACCGGGGAGTGTCAATCAACTCCAACAAGTCGGCAATCCTTGCCACTGCTGCCTGCTACTGATTCTCAACAAGTTCAGCAGGCACTGATTGATCGGCGAGGGAAAAAAGGGGCTAAATATGTAGTGATGGAAAAACTAATTAATGTCAGCTTGACGCTAATTTTAGCCTTGGCTATCAGTCTCCTAGGAATAGGAGAAGCATTGGCTACAGAGCTAAAGGTTGCACTGTATCCATACGTTCCTAGGCTTGAGCAATTCCAAACAGCAATACAAGCTGAATGGGATTTGGTTGAACCAAACGTTCCCTTGAATTTCGTTCCTTCGGAGGATTGGGATGGGGGTTACTCGAAGAATCCTCCTGAAGATGCAGATGTTTATGTATTCGATGCCATGTTTTTCGACTACTTTCGCAGTAAAAACTGGCTCGAACCGATACAGGCTAGTGAAATCGACAACTTGGATGACTTCGTTGAATACGCAATAGATGGGGTTAAGGTAGATGGGGAGTATTACGCAATTCCCCAGCTTGGCTGTGCCAATATTATATTTTATCACAAAGAGGATGCAGCGATTGCCAATGCAACGAACCTAGATGAAATTAATAATGCTTTGTCTTCATGCACCTATACCAGCGAGATTCCCCCCAATATTCGGGGCATGATGCTTGATATGGCTGGTGGTACCACAAATGCTACTCTTTACCTAGACATTGCCCATAGCTTGACTGGACAATATCCCTTCCCATTGCCTTGGACTGAATCGGAACTTAACTCCCAGGCCATAGACAACATGCAAGATTTGCTAGGGATGGCAAGCTATGAGAATGCAACCGATTCTATGAAGCCCAAGCAGCAGCCCTACCAGCAGGCAGAGTGGTTTAGTAATGGTTGGGGACGTGCATTCATGGGCTATACAGAAGCGATGTCACACATGAGTGAAAACACAAGGCAAAACATTGGCTTCAAGGTCATGCCGTTATCAGATCAAGATCAATCCTATCCAGAAGTTTTCTATGCTGATGTGATTGGCGTAAATACTACAACTGAACAGAGGGGGACACGTGACCTAGCTGTAAAGCTAGCTAATACGATGGCAGCCTCCACAACGATGATTGCAAGTATTGGACCAGATGGAACTTCTGACTATCCCCAGTATCTTATGGCCACTCGTCCCAGCGTATTCCAGACTCTTGAGAAATCGTTCCCGCTTTATGGTGATATGTTTCGGCTCATCCAAGGTCAGAATATTATTATGTTCAAGGTGAATGATCAAAGCCGTAGCTGGCTCAACACAATGAAGAACAGCATTCGTGAGAACGCTAGGGAGGATTATTCTTGCGGCTGTGATTATCCAGCTATAGAACCTATTCTCAATAACAGTTATGCTCCTGAGATTTGTGGAAATACATGTGCCGACCATGGCAGCAGTTGGAACGGTCAGTGGACCAATGCATACCCAGCTGCACAAGAGACATCTGTATGTGGTTGCAACGCATGCCCATTGCCATCAAAGTCTGGCACCTGAGTCCTCACTTGTCTAAATTCCCACTCAGCGGTAAGCTCATATAGCAATCCGATCTAAAAGTGAACAGTAACAGTTCTTACTCACAACTCAGAACTCAGGACTGACGAACTATTTTCAAAGAAAGTATTGTTCACCAATCGATGAGGATTGCCACACTACAAGCAACAGCGTAAAGGCAAAACAACCGTGTCCATAAGTGAACAATCTATAGAAGTCGGGTCTTGGGAATGGTTCTATCGGGAAGCTAAAGCAGTTGGCGATAGTAGAGGAGTGCCAGTAATACTGCTTCATGGCTTGCCATCCCAGAGTTTTTGCTGGTGTGAGATCATGCCAGATTTAGCTAAAGTAGGGTACGATGCGATCGCACCAGATTGGCTCGGTTCTGGATTATCTGCAAAACCGGATCGGCTTGACTTTCCCTACACACCAGATGCTTTCATTGAAGCCTTAGGAGATTTCCTTAAACACCTGGAAATCGAAAGGTTTTCCTTAATTGTCCAAGGCTTTCTCGCCTCAGTGGGACTTCAATACGCCTTGCGTCACTCAGACCAGATTGAGCGTCTAGTGATTCTAAATACACCTGTCTCCTCGGCTGCCAAGTTACCCAGCAAGATGCAGCAATGGGGATGGCCATTCATCGGAGATATGTTAACCCAAGACCCTTTGTTAATTGACCGAACTCTGGAAGGGGGGTCCCGCTATCGCATTGAAGACAAGTATTTAGATCTCTATCGCAAGCCCTTCCTAAAAAGTTCCGATCCTGGGCGTTCTCTGGTAGCGACCATCAAGAATATCCAGATGAACAAGTCTATGGCAGAAATTGAATCAGGTTTCCGCAACTGGGAGAAGCCAACCTTAATTTTTTGGGGACTCAAAGACCCTTGGCTTCCGGTTGAGCAAGCTGAGCAATTTGCTGATCAGCTTAAGAATGGGGAATTAGTGAAGCTGGAGGAAGCTGGACATTACCCTCAGGAGCATTGGTCGAAGGAAATTAGTGAAATCCTGGTGCCGTTTCTAAGACGCAAAGCTTGAATTAGTCAGTATCGGTGGCAATTAAACGATGTCGCGATCAGCAGCAAATTCTAGACAAGCTCTAATGTCCGTTTCGGTCAATTCTGGAAAGTCATCGACAATTTCGGCGTGAGACATACCAGCTGCTAGCCAGCCTAAAACGTCATCAACTGTTATGCGCATCTGCCGAATACAAGGTTTACAACTGGAGTTTAGACTAATACCGAGTTGCATTCAAAGATAGTAGATGGGGAGATGGGGAGATGGGGAGATGGGGAGATGGGGAGATGGGGAGATGGGGAGATGGGGAGATTGGGGGCAGATAAAGTTGTACCTTTGATCGCAACTTAGTATAAGATAACCAACGTTGATGGTAATCACTCCAACTTGTTTTACTCCTATCTGAGTAAAGTTTTATGTTGATTTGGAGAAAAGTATACACAAAATAGGACACGACATTAAAGAGTGTAACAATTACACATTGTTGACACTCTCCCTTTTAGAAAAAGGGAGATTCTATAGAACTGGCGCTCTAAGCATCCCATTTTTGCACATAACACTTTCAATTATGCAATGAAGACCCAACTCTTCTCGTTAGTTTGAGCGATGGATTTGCCAAATTGGGATGCTCCCTTTTGATAACGAGTAGGTAATATTCTGGCAGCCATCAGGGAGTATGGATTAGACCGTGTTGGATATGATGCCGGGGGTATTTCTGGTGCGGCTTATTACTCATGGCAAATTGATACCCCGAGTTTCTAGAAAAAATAAAGCAGGCTAAGCATCAATCTTCAATTCTTGCAACGCCGAATTTTTAACTGATAATTTTGACTAGTCGCAAAACCCTTGACAGACTTAGCTAATAGCCGGAAAACTACCACCAACAAAGTGGATATCACTGAACGTTTCAATCCACAAACGAGCGCCACAATCGAGTGGATTATCCGGCTGATACACAATCTTACAAGGACCGAGGATTTCCACCTCATTACCGTAGAGATTAGTTCCCTTTCGTTTTACTGAAATCACTGGCTTCCGGTCTTTCGGGCTTTTCTTCATATTCGAGCCAATGTGATTGCGATTGACATTAATCTTCGCTAAAGCTGGCGGACGACTAGTGCGCCATTTGCCCTTTGGTCCACGATTACCTTTGATAATTTGTGGCAAATGGTTGAACAGAGGAATAATCCAGAATTTCCCGCTTTTATAAGCACCCCGGACGCGACCCTTCTCTAGAAGTTGGCGCAATCGTCGAGAAGAAATTCCTAATAGAGATGCCGCTTCAGTAGTTCCAACGCACTTGTTCATCAGTAGACTCGGTTTTAACTATTCCTATATTACTAGTATAAGGGAAAAAATAAAAATTGGCAATTTTCGGGAATCGGGAATCGGGAATCGGGAATCGGGAATCGGGAAGAAACGGAAGAGTTTAGGATACGGTTGGTGGATGTGTTCCGTGACATGCAGGTCAATCGCGTAGCGGCTCCAAGGAAGGTCCCATCGCACATGTCTTAGGAAAATGCGATCGCTAGTACGGAGTGTGTGACAGTTTTGACCAATTTACGGATAGTGACTAACATCTGAAGACAAGTCTAAAATCCTTACATATCAAGAGTTTCAGCTTTTGTTTGACTCGTATAAGGTTAGGTCTTGTCCCTGAGGGGGGTAAAAAACCTACCCTTATGAGGGTATGATGATGGGCTGAACGAGTAGGGTCTTGCCTTTTTTAATACAGTTATTTAAAGATTCGGTAAACTTTTGATCCAACAGGGAATTTTTTGTTTTTTATAAGGTATAAATGTATAGATATAAAACGAAAGTGTAACTCCCACATTAGTGTGTTATTTTTGGCTCTAAATTTTGATAATGGGTAAACCTATATTGAATAAAGCTTTCAGCGTTTGCGATCGCGAAATTTGTGACAAATGCCGGAAACAATGTTCAATTATAAGGTGGACGCTTTCGGTTAATAGATAACTTATAAACTGAAAATTATAGTGAGATTATGGACATACAAGAACTGCTGAAAAATCCTCCACAATTCTATACAAATTCTTCTGGGAATTTTCAAGAGGTGAAATTATCTGATGACATTCTATATTTTCTTGATGAACAAGTTACTGAAAACTCTAAAACTTTAGAGACAGGGGCTGGGTGTAGTACAATTCTTTTTGCTATTAAATCATCTCATCATACTTGTATTGTCCCAAAACAACAAGAGGTAAATCGCATTAAAGACTATTGTCATAAACATAACATATCTACTGAAAAAATAGACTTTAAGGTAGATGGTTCCCAAAATGTTTTACCTTATCTAAACACTGATGATTTAGATTGCATTCTGATTGACGGTTCTCACGCATTTCCTATACCTTTCATAGATTGGCAGTATACTCACAAAAATTTAAAAGTAGGTGGCAAACTAATTATTGATGATACTCAAATATGGACTGGCGAGGTATTGAAAAAGTTTCTGATCTCAGAACCAGAATGGAAATTTCAGAAAGAATCTACCCCGAGAACGGCAATTTTTACCAAAGTCAAACAATGTACCAAAGATAAATGGTTTGGGGAGCAGGTTTATACTGTTAAAAATAGTCGCATACCCATTTGGTTTGCCAAAATTAAGACTGCTATTATACTTTTCTCTACTGGTGATTTTCCAACATTAGCTAGCAAGGTGATCAAACTGTTCAGACCATCAGTATAAGCTCTTGATTCGGCGTTGCTTAATAATGCAATAATTTTCTAGGTGCGCTTTCCGCATCTTTTCGGGGGGTGAATCGTTACTGCAACGCCGAATTTTGAATTAATAATTTTGAATGCTCGCGAAGCGATTAACCCATTCAGCTAGTAGCAGGAAAACTCCCACCAATAAAGTGAATATCACTGAACGTTTCAATCCACAAACGAGCGCCACAATCGAGTGGATTATCCGGCTGATACACAATCTTACACGGACCGAGGATTTCCACCTCATTACCGTAGAGATTAGTTCCCTTTCGTTTTACGGAAATCACTGGCTTCCGGTCTTCCGGGCTTTTCTTGGTATTCGAGCCAATGTGATTACGGTTAACATTAATCTTCGCTAAAGCGGGAGGACGACTAGTGCGCCATTTGCCAATGGGTCCACGATTACCTTTAGTAATTTGTGGCAAATGGTTGAACAGAGGAATAATCCAGAATTTCCCGCTTTTATAGGCACCCCGCACCCGACCCTTCTCTAGAAGTTGGCGCAATCGTCGAGAAGAAATTCCTAATAGAGATGCCGCTTCAGTAGTTCCAACGCACTTGTTCATCAGTGGACTCCGTTTTAACTATTCCGATAATACTAGTTTAATGGATAAAAGAGAAATTGACAAGTTGAGGGAATTTAGAATTTAGAATTTAGAATTTAGAATTCAGAATTGGGAATCGGGAATCGGGAATCGGGAATCGGGAATCGGGAAGAAAGGGAAGAGTTTAGGTGTGGTAGGAAAATGCGAACGCGCCCCGCGTGACCTACGGCCAATCGCGTAGCTTGGCCTTTTGGCCAAGGTCAATCCTATAGCAGCAAGGACTATGGCATATAGTTATGGACGGTCGATGCGATCGCAGTAGTCCAAATTGTTGCTTTACTGGGTGTGGGGTGTGGGGGTATAGGGAAAAATAGAGGAGCTAAACCACGTTGGTAGGAACCGTTGAATCAGATTGGTGAGGCAAAGTAACCGATGTTGGCTAATAAGCTTGGTAGTCTTACTTTTACACAATATTTAAAAAAAGTACTTTATTACTACAAAAGGTACCCTCAGGGGTACTGCAAAGTCTATCTTAAATAAGACATAAAGGAGGAAAGGAATTGCCTTTAAGGGATCAGATCATTCTCAATCACTTTAAGAATAGCTAGATTCTTTAGACAAATAAGTACTAGGTCATCAGATGCCAAATTACAAACAAGATCAAAAGCAAGATCAGAAGCAACCAAAGCAACCTAGATCTTTAGTTAAGAATTTTTTATGGGTGGGAATCGGTATTGCGACACTTTTAATTACTGGTAAGGGAGCCATTTTTGGATATCAGCAATGGCTATCTCATCATGAAGAGCGACTATTTGTGAAAACTATGGAAGACCTGATTATAAATAAAGACTTTGTCGAGTGTATGAACAAAGCTCTAGAAATTCCTGAAAGTTCTCACAACTATTCTAATGCGCAAGCTTTTTTGAATCAGTGTGCTCAAGGACAGTTGGAGCAAGCCAAGAAAGTGGTAAAAACTCAGGAGTTGAAACCAGTTGATGAGAATTATAAATTAGCCATTAACTTGGCCAAACAAATTCCTTCATCAACGTCTGTATATAATCAAGCTCAAGATGCGATCCTTAAGTGGAACGAAAAATTAAAACAATTACTTGGAGTAGAAGGCTTTCCTGACGGTAACTATTTGTACCATCATGAGCAAGAATATGATAGATATATTATTTTGGAAAAGCAAGGCAATACTATCTTAGGTAAACAATATTATTTTCAAAGTGATGCTATCGCTTGTTTTAGAGGATTTATACGGCGTAATGTAGTTGAAGAAGTAAGTCAAATTTCTGGTGGCATTGATGTTATACCAATTATCGAAAGTGTTGATCCAATAGATTTATCTAATTGGTATCGAATAAGTTGGGATAAAGCTTCTAAGTCTAGCAATGAGGCTCTACAATATGCCTATAATAATAGGCATATTATTATAGAACATTGTCGAAAAGAATTCCTTGAGCAAAGCCCTTGACTGACTTAGCAAATAGTTGAACAGAGGAATAATCCAGAATTTCCCGCTTTTATAGGCACCCCCCACCCGACCCTTCTCTAGAAGTTGGCGCAATCGTCGAGAGGAAATTCCTAATAGAGATGCAGCTTCAGTAGTTCCAACGCACTTGTTCATCAGCTGAAAAGTATACATAGCATATATTGCAACGATTATTTGATTCCTAAGCTCTTTACTGCTTCACACACTAAAACCTACAAAATTAAAATTCGCAGCAGTTGTGAGGAACAAAGAACGGGAACAGTAGTCAAGAATAATGACAATGTACCTAATCGAGCGGATAAAATATGAAAAAATTAACTCTTTTGTGTTCATTTGTTTATACTTTGCTTATGCCCACACCTGTTTTTGCAGGTATTCAAAACGTTAGGTATATGCACCAAAATGCCAATAATAGCTTCAATGTAATCTGCTTGGATGGTAGCCTCGAAAAAGTTAACACTCAGGCTATTATCAATAACTCAATTTGTAAGTACACGAGTAATCCAGGTACACCTTCAAGTAATAATATTAATCCAGGTACACCTTCAAGTAATAATAATTTTATCTGTGCTCCTACTTGGCCCTCTGGCAGTTATCAAATTACCAGGATTTCTGATGGAAAGGAGATTGGTAATACATCTTCTTTAAACATTTGCAAAAAAATAGTTAATGGTGTAAATTCTGATCTTATCTGTGCTCCTACTTGGCCTTCTGGCAGTTATCAAATTACCAGGATTTCTGATGGGCATAAGATTGGGGGTACATCTTCTTTAAACACTTGCTTAGGACTGATTAGCGCCAACCAATCAAAGTAAGAGTTGCTTTCCTTGCGTCGCTGAGTCCAGGTGTTAATCCCTCAAAACCCCAGCTTATGCACCGCCCTACATCACTACCCAATCATAGATACCACCGTATTATTCTGCTGTAAACCAACCCTTTAACCCCTGATAAAGAATCTGATTTTAATTAGCTTCGATAAGCTTTAAGTCTCATTGGAAACAATATCTTTATTAATTTCAGCAGAAAATCTACCTGTAGGGTGCGTTGCAACGCACCTTACGCTATAAATAGCGTATAAGCCCTAATTTTGCATAAGTCCTGAAAACCAACCCGATGGCATCCACATTATGGCTCTTCCGTACTAAGAGCAGGGAAATCTAAAGTTGTAAGGAATGGCTTTTAAGGGATCAGATCCTTTTCAATCACTTGAGGAGTGGTTAGAATCTTTAGACATATAAGTACTACGGTCATCAGATGCAAAATTACAAACAAGATCAGAAGCTAGTAAACCCGCAGAATCCACCTAGATCTTTAGTTAATAATTTTTTATGGATGGGAATCGGTATTGCAACACTTTTCATTACTGGTGAGGGAGTCATGTTTGGCTATCAGCAATGGCTATCTCATCAAGAGCGACTATTTGTGGAAACTATGGAAGACCTGATCATCAATAAAGACTTTGTCGAGTGTATGAACAAAGCTCTAGAAATTCCTGAAACTTCTCACCAATCGTATAATGCACGAGCTTTTCTAAATCAGTGTGCTCAAGGACAGTTGGCTCAAGCAGAGAAAGTGGTAAAAACTCAGGAGTTGAAACCCGTTGATGAGAATTATAAATTAGCCATTAACTTGGCAAAAAAAATTCCTTCATCAACGTCTGTATATAATAAAGCTCAAGATGCGATCCTTAAGTGGAAAAAAAAGTGGAGACAATTAGTTGGAGTAGAAGGCTTTACTGATGGCATCTATTTTTATCAGCACAACAAAGACTATAGTAGATATATTATTTTAAAAAAGCAAGGAAATAGTATCTTAGGTACAAGATATACGTTTCAAAGTGATGATATCCTTTGTTTTAAAGGAGTTATACGGCGTAATATACTGGAAGATGTAACTGGAATTTCTTATGGGATTGATTTTATACCACAGGTCAAAGGTGTTGAACCAATCAATTTATCGAAGTGGTATCGAATAAGTTGGGATAAAATCTCTAACTCTAGCAAGTATGCTCTACAATATGCTTATAACAATAGGCATCATCATATAGAATCTTGTCAAAAAGAATTCGATAAAAACCCTTGACCGACGTAAGCATTCAGCTATCAGCAGTCAGCCGTCAGCCGACGTGGCACAGGCTTTGGCCTTGGCCTTTGGCCACGCTACGCGAATGGCCACGCTGTGCGAACGACGCTGGGACCTAACTCAGATTAAACCAATGCTTACCTGTTTTATTCAAAAGCTGAACGCGCACGCGTGCGCGTAGCGCATTAGCTGATAGCTGATAGCTGACGGCTGAATGCTTACTGACCAACTTAGCTAGTAGCCGGAAAACTACCACCAATAAAGTGAATATCACAGAAGGTTTCAATCCACAAACGAGCACCACAATCCAGTTGATTATCCGGCTGATAAACAATCTTACACGGAGCATTTATTTTCGGGAATCGGGAGTCGGGAATCGGGAGTCGGGAATCGGGAATCGGGAGTCGGGAATCGGGAATTGGGAATTGGGAATTGGGAATGCGATCGCGTAGCGTGACCAAAGGTCAATCACTTTTAGCGTGGCCTACGGCCAATCGCGTAGCGGCTCTTTTGGAGCATCGCAAAGAGCATGGCCTACGGCCAATCGCGTAGCGGCTCTTTTGGAGCATCGCAAAGAGCATGATCGTTCGCCTAGCGTGCCCGGCCAAGGTCAATTGGCCGTAGGCCACGCTACGCGAACGCGCAGCGGCTCCAAGCTCCCATCGCACATAGCTATAAGTGTATTACTTAATTAATGCTTGAGAACACAGGATTTTTCCCCACTCCACTACTCCCTCCCTGTTCCCTTTTGTATTAATCCCACTACCGATAGCAATTCTGATCACGAGTGAGTCCCGATTCCCGATTCCCGATTCCCGACTCCCGATTCCCGATTCCCGATTCCCGACTCCCGACTCCCGAAAAAATTTGTTACAAAAGTTTTCAAAATATGTTATAATATAAGATTATTTGTGTTATAATAAAATTACCGTGGGCGCTAAAACGTTCCACGGTAAGAGCCAGCCTACAGTTTCTCCCAGCTCAGGCTGGCTCTAGAGCCCCAGTTAAGGAGATACCTAATATTTTATGTCGTACTCTCAACGCCTATATCCATGGGCGCTCATTCGTCTATTGCCGAACATGCAGCGGATGGTTGTTCGTCGTTTTCGGAACCGCTCTGATGCCGAGGGGCACTTGCAGGCTCTTAAACGACTGATGCCTGATGAAAAATTTATAATTATCTTCGATCTTGGGGAGACTATAGACGGCGAGTCTATAGTCGAAGAATCTTAAGAAGCAGGAAGTTTAAGAAGTCTGAAAAGCCCGGCTCTTCACTAATCAAATTTTAGTTGAACCCCATAAACAGCCCTGCAAAGTGGGGTGTGTGTAAGTCAATAATTCATCTTGATTCGGTCAATTGTATTGTATGGCAAAACCTGTAGATAGCGATGCAGCGCGGTCTTGGGGGTTTCCCCCATGAGCGACTGCATCAAGACATTGGCAGCAAACGCCTAATCAGTCTAGCTCCTAATGCTTGGGTGCAATGGGTAACCGGTAATCCCCAAGTGCGGGCATCTCAGTTACTGGATGCTGAGTTTCAATGGATTAGTCGCGAAAGCGATGTAATTGTTAAAGCGTCTAGTCCGGAACATAACGAATTTCTGATTCTCAATGAATTACAACTACGGTATGACCAGAACATGCCTCAGCGAATGCGCAATTATGTGGCTTTAGCTGAGGATAAATACAACCTATCCGCTTATCCGGTATTAATTAACATCTTGCCGCCCCCAGCCACAGTAACAATTGTTGACTGCTACGACAGGGAATTCATGGGATTAAAGGCGCGTCAAGATTATCGGGTAATTAATCTGTGGGAAGTAGAGGCGGAATTAGTATTAGAACAACCTTTACCTCCTCTATTTCCATTTGTCCCGATCTTATTTGGAGGTGGTAGTGAATCGAAATTGCGGTCAGCGGTCCAGGCTTTACGAGCGGATCAAACCTTAAATCAACTAGAACCGTTGTTAGCTTTCTTTGCTAGCTTTGTGCTAGAGATACCTTTAATTCAACAAATCATGAGGTGGGATATGACAGTATTACGAGAATCACCCTGGTATCAAGAGATTTTACAAGAGGGTGTTGCTCAAGGCATCCAACAAGGGATTGAACAAGGCATTGAACAAGGGATTGAACAAGGCATTGAACAAGGCATTGAACAAGGCATCCAACAAGGGGTTGCTCAAGGGATTGAACAAGGCATCCAACAAGAACGTCGAGGCAGTTTAGAGCGCATCCTTAAACTGCGATTTTCGGAGATTCCTTCAGAGATATCCGTCAGAATTCAAGCCTTAACTCTTGAACAATTAGAAGAGTTGATGGCCACAGCATTAACCGTTAACTCCCTAGATGAGTTTAGTCAAAATTTGCCTAATTAATTAAATAAGGCCACACCCCACTTCGACCGTGGGGTGGGCGTAAGTCAATAATTAGTCTTAATTGGATCAATTGTATGACAAAACGTGCAGATATTGGTAGCAAACGCCTAATCAGTCTCGCTCCTAATGCTTGGGTGCAATGGGTAACCGGTAATTCCCAAGTGCGGGCATCTCAGTTGCTGGATGCTGAGTTTCAATGGATTAGTCGCGAAAGCGATGTAATTGTTAAAGCGTCTAGTCCTCAACATAAAGAATTTCTGATTCTCAATGAATTACAACTACGCTATGACCAGAAGATGCCTCAGCGAATGCGCAATTATGTGGCCTTAGCTGAGGAGAAATACAACCTATCCGCTTATCCAGTATTAATTAACATCTTGCCACCTCCAACCACGGTTACTATTGAAAATTGCTACGACAGGGAATTCATGGGATTAAAAGCTCCTGGGCGATTATCGGGTAATTAATCTGTGGGAAGTAGAGGCGGAATTAGTATTAGAACAACCTTTGCCTCCCCTATTTCCATTTGTCCCGATCTTATTTGGAGGTGGTAGTGAATCGAAATTGCGCTCAGCGGTGCAGGCGCTACGAGCGGATCAAACCTTGAATCAACTAGAGCCATTGTTAGCTTTTTTCGCTAGCTTCGTGTTAGAGATACCTTTAATTCAACAAATCATGAGGTGGGATATGACAGTATTACGAGAATCACCCTGGTATCAAGAGATTTTACAAGAGGGTGTGGCTCAAGGCATTGAACAAGGCATCCAACAAGGGGTTGCTCAAGGGATTGAACAAGGGATCCAAGAAGAACGTCGAGGCGGTTTAGAGCGCATCCTTAAACTGCGATTTTCGGAGATTCCTTCAGAGATATCCGTCAGAATTCAATCCTTAACTCTTGAACAATTAGAAGAGTTGATGGCAACAGCATTAACCGTTAACTCCCTAGATGAGTTTATGCAAAATTTGCCCAATTAATTAAATAAGGCCACACCCCACTTCGACCGTGGGGTGGGTTACTCTTGCCTATTGCCTAGACTCAGCAATCCTAACAAACCGGCTCCATAAGCAGGCTCATGGCGAGGCCAAATCACGTTAGCATTAGGGCAAAGCATTCCTAGGGATGATTCAAATTGCTGACGGATTGAGGAAAGACCATGCCATACACTTCCGGTGGTTACTACCTCACATTCTGAGTCAGGGGTAAAGACGCTTTCAATTACAACTTGGGTAGCTCTTGCTAGTTGATTAACCGTATCTTCGATAATGCTAATGGCTACCTGATCCCCTTCAGCGGCTGCTTGATCCACAATTGGTGCTAAGGATGCAATTTCTTTGACTCCCCACCCTGGCTGATAAATGATATCTGTGATATAATTAAAGTTTGATAAGTTAAAATGGGTGGTGAAGCGCTCCTGAAGACTAGTTGTTGTTAGACTAGTTACGGCGCAGCCATCATAGGCGTTGATAGCGGCTCGTAATCCAGAGATGGCAATGTGATAGGCACTGCCAACATCTCCTAGGATATGCCCCCAACCACCAACTCGCTTGGTATTTCCTTGGGCATTGCGTCCAAAAACGATTGAGCCGGTGCCTGCGATCGCAACAACTCCCACAGGCTTACCGACTCCCCCCACTAAGGCAATCAAAGCATCATCACAAATGACAACATTAGAGGGGAGTAATGCCCAAGTGACGGGAATTGTCTGACTTGACAACAACTGTTCGACGAAGCCTTGCACCACTTCTCTATCTCGTGGACGACCAACACCGGCTAATCCCAAACAAATCGCTTCCACTGTGACGGATTCTATGGATAGTTTAGCGGAAGCTTGTTGGGTGGCTAGGCGAATGGCTGATTCTATAGAGGCGAAAGCGGTTTTGATACCAACGGTGTGATAATTGGAGGCGTCGGCTTCTCCTCGACCTAGGACTTGACCTTGGTGGTTGAGGACTACACAAAGGGTTTTAGTGGCACCGCCATCTATTCCGATTACACAACTGGTCATTTATAGTTAGTTGACTCTAATGAAACACTGGCAAGATGCCAGTTCTACCAAGATGCCAGTTCTACACAAGCAAAGAAATGAAACTGGCAAGATGCCAGTTCTACGCACATTGACACTGGCAAGATGCCAGTTCTACCAAGATGAAATACATGAAACTGGCAAGATGCCAGTTCTACCCAAGATGCCAGTTCTACCCAAGATGCCAGTTTAGCGATCGCATTCAAAACTAGCCAAAAGCCTACAATTAGTTGTTATCTGAGTCTTCTTGCTTGAGAAGGGCATCCAGTAATACTGTTTGTCATAGGATGACTATTTTATGGTAATTCCTGGTATTTACTGGCAAAAGCCGTAAGTGTAGCCATCTTTCTTGTGAACCCTGACCAAATTCTTAACGTGTAAGCTTATTGCCTTCTCCCCTGGGATTGTGTAATTGAATGAGTTGCTTTTACTTCTAGGGTTAACTCTTCCAAACTCCCCAGTCAGAAGGTTTTTGGCTATATCTCCACTGCACCAACCTTTGATTGGTTTTAATGGGTTGTGCCTAATCGGGTAACCGTACTTGTTCAGTGCTGCTTTTTGCCTGCCTCCGTGTCCCTTGCAATTGACCAACAGTGGCTGAGAGGTTCTCAAGACCAAGGTCTCAATATCCCCGACACAGGCGGCATCAATCCAATGCTCTTTGGGAAAACCGAACTTATTCCGGTTGTATTTAGTTTGTGCTCCTGTTCCAGTAACTACGGACTTAATACTCTGAAGCACTTTTACTAACTTGTTCCGAGTTACATTTACTGCTGCCGCATCTTTCAACGGTTGCTTGGCTTTGTTTTTAATTTTTTGAAGTAAATTTGGTTTTTTCTTCAAAAATTCTTCTATTGGTTTATTTCCTTTGCGTTGGTTACATTTTTCACATGCTAGACAAAGATTGCTAACCCGATTACTTCCACCAAGTGACTTTGGGTGAATGTGTTCAATTTGCAATGGGACCGATTGCTTACCGCAGTAAGTGCATTCCCTCCCCCATTTCTCCAGTAAATACTCCCTGACTTCATATCCGCGTCGTTCCCCTTGTTGGTACTGAACGCCGTTGATTTCCGGGTTTTCCATTTTCTGAGTATCAAACTTAACTCTTTCGACCCAAATCTCTTTAATCGGGCAAAACTTGATTAATCGTTTCACCCAAGTCTGAATCGTCAAAATCCTGTGTTCTAAGCTAGGTGGAAGCCATCCCTCTGGACGTTTACGGTTAAGGAATCTTGGCTTTCTGTAGCGAGTGTGACGGTTACGCCTTCCGCGTCTTACAGCTCTTCTAGACTCTAGTTTTTTCTTGATCAATCCTCCTCTGTGCTCTAATTCCATTCCCCAGATAACTTGGTTATTTTGTACTAGAGCAAATCCAGTTACCTTGCTGCCAGGGTCAATTTTTAGTTGACATGGCGATATAGTTGGATTCATGACAGAAGTTTTCAAGATAATTGTAAAAGGATACATTCTTAAAACCGCCGCTTTACCTTTGTCTAGTAACCTTCGTGCTTTTTTTGGTGGAATTGGGTTTAATGGTTGAAAGTTTGTATCTATGACAAATACGTAATTTTGCATGGTTAATGCCTCTGAGTTGGTAATGTGTTCCTTGACAATGTTGTAATGGCTTGTTGGGCTAACCACACGTTTGCCTTTGTCTTAATGGCTAGCGATAGAGCTAGAAGCTGGAGTTCACCCCTAGGTATCGTCACCAAAACAACGTAGGAAGTAAATCCTGAGTCTGCAACCTAGTCGGCAATCCCCAGATTTACCGGGAATTACCAAGGCTTAAACTAGGTGTGACTTGCACCAGGGTATTGATCACATCACTGGTTTTGGTGAAGGGTTTACCTTGATACTCGCAGTAGGCTGACCAAATTAAAGGAATAGCAATAAGTCCGACCAGCCAACGCTTGATGATTTTAGGATTATACATGGGCAGGGAGAAAAAACAACAGCCTCATCTGTTTTTGTTAACCCTCTCCAAATAGCCATTCCATGCCAAATCGAGCTAGAGAGCCCATTTCAAAAATTTTTTCCGACTTTGCATAGAATCCGGGGTTGGCCACCGTTAGTTATGTAGGAACTAAGGTGCATCCAGGAGATGGATTGAAATGGAGTTAACCCATGGACGAACTGGGCGAACGACTGCAACAGCTAGCTATAGAAGCTCGAAAGCATTCCCCAAAAAGCCGTGACCGTCGTCTAGCCCTGACTCGGCTAATTCAAATGATTCAAGGATCCGGCAGATTATCTCGCAGGAGATATGACACTCCTCAAGAGGTTTACGATGAAGCACTTCAAGAGACTTGGTTGTATGTGTTCAAAAAAATTGACACTTATGAACCGAGAGGTCCGGTGATTAACTGGATTAATAGTGTTCTTAAGTGGCGGTTGATTGATGCGAGGAAACGACATACCAAACAGGGACGGGTGTACTCACTAGATGCACCAATAAACTCTTCCGATGGGGGTAAAGTCAATCAATCAGGTATGACCTATTTAGATACCGTTGCCCAACCAGAAGACACTCCGTTACCTTCACAGCTTATACGTCAGTGTATTGAAGAAGACTCTGATGGGCTGTTTGCCAGCAAACACGTTAGGGGACATCCTCAGGCCAACTTCAGAACTATAGCTCTTTTATACCTTGACCAGAATAGTTGGTAACAGACTGCTGTAGCAGTTGGGTTAAAGCCAAAGCAATGGTCAACGGTGCAAAGTTTCTACTGGCGCTCTTGCAAGTATTTTGCTGACACGTTTAAGGAATACTTACAGGAATAACTGACAAACAAGATTCAATGTATCGAGAGAGTAACAATGAATAACTTAACGGAAAAATTAGCATTTTCTGTGCCTATTACCCGAGGTACCTATCAACTAGCAGAAACCTTTAGTCGGGAACAGCAGTAACCGGGCAAAGCTCAAGACGTTTACCTAAATACATTAGCAGTTTATGCAGTAAACTTCTACTTACAGTGTATGGAAGTAGAAACCGATTTACCAGCAAGTGATAGCAGCAATCCAGCCCTGCGATCGCTGATGAATGTATCCGACTTAATGGTTAAAGATTGGGGTAAATTGGAATGTCGTCCTGTTTTACCTGGTGACCTAGTTTGTCACATACCACCAGAAAGTCGGCAAGACCGAGTTGGTTATGTGGTGGTAGAAATTAATCAACCAAGTAATCAAGCTAAACTACTAGGATTTGCCAAAACTGCAGTGGAAGGAAGCTTGGAGATTAGTAAAATCCAGTCTCTTGAGCAGTTAATTAACCAATTACCAGAGCAATTACCAGAGCTGGAATCAAATGTCGTAAAATTACTGGAATGGTTGAAGGGTAATTTTGAATTAGGTTGGCAATCGGTTAACGATTTGCTGTCTCCACAACTGAGACCAGCATTTAGAAATACCGAATACCAGCAACAACGAGCTAAACCAATTGATTTATTTGATTTAGGGCTAGAATTAGCGGGTAATCCTGTCGTTTTAATTATTACTGTCGGAAAAATTGACAAGGAAACTGCCAGCGTTCGAGCCCAAGTTTATCCCAACGGTGAAGCACTAACCTTGCCTCCGAATTTGAAACTATCGGTACTAACTGCAACTGGAGAGGTTTTTACCGAAGTAACGGCCAGAAGTGATGATGAATTCATCCAATATCAGTTTAATGCCCAACGGGGAGATAACTTTGGAATTCAGGTATCTTTAGGTGAAGCTAGTGTAACGGAAAGGTTTCAGGTTTGAGCTAAAGCGGTCAGTGGTCAGCGGTCAGCGGTCAGCGGTCAGCGGTCAGCGGTCAGCGGTCAGTGGTCAGTGGTCAGCGGTCAGCGGTCAGTGGTCAGCGGTCAGTGGTCAGCGGTCAGTGGTCAGCCGTCAGCGGTCAGTGGTCAGCGGTCAGTGGTCAGCCGTCAGCCGTCAGCTGACGTAACAGATATTAAACCAATGCTTACCGGTTTTATTCAAAGATAACTGAGAGGATATCTGAAAAGTTTTTTGATACTGAATTTTGCCCCCCTAGCCACCCAAGCGAGGGATTGCTCGCTTGGGGGGAACAAGAGTCAATTTGCTTCTAAAAGTCCCCCAAAATTGATACCGTTGGCGAAATTAATATTTGTTTACACAAGAGTAGCAGATGGGTAACTTTAAGTTCATGCTCCCCCAGAATTGGGGGTTGGGGGGCTATAAAGACTGCTGTCTTCAGGCTGATATTACTAAATGTTAAATTCGCCAGCAGTATCAAAATTGGGGGACCAACGGGGGCTTGGATGTAGCAAATGGGACTTCTCAGACAACCTCTGATAGCTGAAAGCTGATAACTGATAGCTGATAGCTGATAGCTGATAGCTGATAGCTGAAAGCTGATAACTGAAAGCTGATAGCTGATAGCTGATAGCTGACTGCTTATTAAAATTGTCAAACATAGATCAATGAAGAGGCTGTTAACGTTAATATTAGACGGAGAAATTGAGCAGGGGTTTGATGCCACCCTGGAAATTCGGCAAGGGGATCTCCATTCTCCGTCCCAAACTCGGATTAAAGGGCGGTTGTCGGGGAATCGAGACTTACTCAACTGTTATCGCCATTGGCAGCAACGGTATCTGAGTTTGGAAATGCTATTTCGTGCTCTGAGTGCCAATCCCGAACAGGTGACCAATTCATCCCAGCGGGGTGAAGCCTTTGCGGCTTGTCGGCGAGCAGCTGAGGTGTTGGAAGGGAGTCTTAATCACTGGCTTAATACTGACCTAGAGTTTCGCTCGATTCGGGATAAGTTATTGCGCTCGGGGAAAAAATTTCAACTTCTGTTACAGACCAATAATCCCTGGCTGCGTCGGTTTCCCTGGCACCGCTGGGATTTACTGGCGGAAGCCCAGGCGGACGTTGCCCTGAGTGCCATTGAATACGATTGTCCCAACCCCCTTAACCGGCAGCCTACTCCCAAGGGCAAGGTGAAAATTCTGGCAATTTTGGGTCAGGGTGCCAATCTTAACCAGCAAGCTGATCAGCAGGCGTTGGAGGAGTTGGCGGGAAAGGCGGGGGCACAAATTACCTGGCGGCAGGAACCCCAGGCATCTGAATTGAATCAGCAGTTATGGGAGCAGGGGTGGGATATTCTGTTTTTTGCTGGTCACAGTGGCACTTCCCAAGAGGGGCAGCGGGGGGAAATTCAACTCAATCAGACCGAACGGTTGACTATCGATGATCTGCGGTTTGCCTTGAAGAAAGCGATTGGCCGTAGGCCACGCTACGCGAACGCACGAGGATTGCAGTTAGCTATTTTTAATTCCTGTGATGGTCTCGGCTTAGCCTACCAGTTGGCAGCACAGCAGGATTTGTATTTGCCCCAGGTGATTGTGATGGCCGAGAAAGTGCCAGACCCAGTATCACCCAAGTTTTTGCGGTATTTTCTGGAAGCTTACATCCATCCGGGGTTGACCCGAGGCTGTTAGTGCTTGAACTAACTGAAGAGGATTTTCAGGATCAGTACCAGGATGACCAGGAATAGCCTTTGGGTAGTGCAGCATTTAACCAGCTCAAAAGGCTTTTTTCAAGCATCTTGAACAAGTATGGCATCACCATTGCTGGTGAAGGCAGCTGCCTGCAAAGACCGAATCATGATGTTTCGGCCGCCACCGATGTCCCTCGGCAATTCCATCTTACATTCAGGACATCGAAAAATTTTCGAGCCACCTAGCTTGTTGTGCCGATGACCACAGTTGGTACAAGTTTTGCTGGTGTAGGATTCGTTGCACCGCACCACCAGTACATTCTTCCTAGCTGCCATCTGAGTTAAATGCTGGGCAAACTTGTAATGACTCCAACTCAACATATTCCTAACAGTTTTCCGGTTAATCTTCCTCGATGACTTGAGTACCATTTTACTGGTAGCAAACGTTGGCAGGAAGATTAACTTGTATTTGCCAATCAGGAATGATGCGACCTTGGAGTGCAAATCTTTGACCAAGCACTGAATCTTTTCCCTGATCCGGTCGGCAGCTTTCCGCATTTTGTGCCGTTGCCGCTTGAAAGGAGACTTGGTAGCACGAGAAAGGAGTTGGTCAAGGTGTGAGCATAGTCGGTTGATACGCCCAATGTCGCCCTTACCAATCTCCAAGACATTCTCACCATCGTAGCCCGTCAAGAAAGCACGGTTTCCAGGGTCGAGAGCAATTACCCTTTCTTGTTTGGTAGGTTCGGTTTCCACATGAACGGGGAAACAGCCATACCACTTCCCCCGCTGGTAAACTAATTCAGTACCATACTCGGATTGACTAGGCAAAGGTTTGGATGCTTTAAAGGTCAAACCCTTAGTTTTCTTGGGATACCAAGTACCGTTGTTGAAATTCCCTACCTTGAACTGAATGGTTTGAGATTTACTTTGGCAAGACTTGAACTTGGCTTGACCGCCATTAGCTTTCCCTTGCCTGTAGGCGTCTATCGCCTCATCGCAAGCTTCTTGAGCTTGATGCCCAGGTAACTCCCTAACCCAATCTGGTATTGCCAAACTGCTTCGGTAGGCTTTTTGCAGGTCATCTTTGAGATTAAACCCGTTTTTTAACTGCTCCAGTGCCCAGTTAAAAACTTGCCGGTAGGCTGCCAGCCATTGCTTCCAAACCTTGTGCAGTTCAACAGTTGGATACAGCCTGATTTTCCTAACACTGTTTGGTGCTAGTTTGGTGGATTTTCGGGAGTGGCTGTGCCTTTTTGTCTGCTTGTAACGCTTCCCGGAATTTCTTTTGGTATTTTCCCAATCCGTAAAGCCTATAACTGAAGCAATGGAGGATGGACAGCATATCTTCGACCAATTCTTGCTCCTTGCTGAGCTTGCACTCACCCCAAACCATGAGTTGGCACTGATTTTTTTCACACAGCCATCTAACCAGTTCGATGGCAAATCTGAGCAATCGGTCTGGGTGGGCAACCACAAGGCATTGGAGATCGCCTCGGAGAAATCTGTCCAGAATGGCGAGGAATTGTCCCCTCCTAAAATTGAGTCTGGAGCCAATTTCTGATATGTGTTCTGCTTCTGGGAATCTTGAACGTAGTAGTTCAGTTTGTCTTTCAAAATCATCGCGCTGGGAATAAGTTGAGACCCGCGCATAGCAAACAGTGACAATTGGTCGGGATTTTCCTGCTGCCTCCTAGATTTATTGAAGGTTGTAGCGTCTTTGACCCTTTGGCTTCCTGATTGCTTTGAGCCTGGCTTCTGTTTCCGATCACCTAAGTGTTTTTGAGTTGACTCATCGAATTGTGGCGGATTTATTCGGCGTGAAATCTCTCCTTAATAACCGCTTAAATTTCCTCTTACTAGTATAGTAAAAAATAAGTGGTATCAACGATTAATCAATGATTTTTTTATTTAGTGCTACGTCACATCAAGAGTGAGAGCATTATTGGTTTATCTCATTCCTTAGTTGCAGCGGGTGTTTCCAGTGTCATGGTATCGTTGTGGTCAATACCTGACGTTTTTTTTTGGAAAAATCTTTGACAACCTCTCTAGGAGTAGGTTAAGGGGAGGGCTGTGTATAATTTGGGGTTTTTAAGGGATAGATTCCAGGTAAAATTGTGGAACTTATTTGTGATTATTTTCGTCAAAAGTAATGTAAATGATGAGCATTTACCACTGGGTTACTGAAGATATTGGCTACAGTTAGGGTTTCTACAAAAAAACTTTAGCTATCTCCGGATATCTGATTTTAATCCAGAAAAAATTTATAGGATATGGAAAACCAGAAATCACTTCTGGATAATTTATCATGTACCTGGTCTTGATTATGCCTTCGGGCAGGCAAACCAGGGTTAATTAACTATAAAAGGACAGAAAAGGACACTTAGTTATCTGTCCCTAACTGTCCTGGATTTTCTAGTTTAGTTCAAGCTACCTTAGCTATAGCAAACTTATAAAAAGCATAAACTAAAGATGCCATACCTTCGTCAAGACCAATTCATTGATTGCTTATATCAACTTATTGAAATTTTTCCAGAATATGCCGAAATTTTAGAATTGCTAATCGAGCAAATTGAGCAAGGAAAGGAAGCACAAATTACAGAAATGCTTCAATGGCTAGAGGATGAGGATGACGACTGGTAAGCATTTCTGGAAAAATATAACACTTTTTCTAGAAGCGTTAACTCAAAACTAGGCTTAGAATCTTATAGGAATTATCTTGATGAGATAGTCCAAGCAAAGGGTTAGTTCGTTACCTTGTTCGGGAGCAAAACTTAGACTAACCTTTTGGTTTTTAATAAAATCTAGTGCATCGACATAAAGCTGTAAATCCCTATTCACAGGAATCAAAGATTCCTGTATTGCTCTATCCATAAGCTCCCAACTTCCTACTTTTAAACAGGAATAAATCAACTTCAAGTATTTTCTGATTTCTTGAGAAAATACCTCAATATCCCCTGAGTAATCTGTATCTATATTGTTTGGCTTCTGGTCATAATGCTTCCTTAAAGCTGCTTCGGCAGCTTCTTGGGCTAAAGCTTTTCGGTTAGCCTTGAGCCATTCCATAGCTTGAAGGCTAGCCTCCTCACTTTTTTTAAACTCACTTAGTGCTGTCTCTAGTCCCTTAATTAACTCCCCCGCACGCTCCGAGTCTCCCGTATCCTTGGCTTGGATTTGTTCTATAGATTCTGATACCAAGGATTCTTCTGGAGATAGTACATCTTCTGGTCTTAGACCTAAAGCTTCGATAATTGCGTACGCATTATTCCGATCCACAGCTATTCCTCTGAAGAAGCGCTTAACTGTTCTATCGGTCATCTTGGCTTTTACTGCAAGGCCCTCATAAGTTAGGGGATTACCTTCGTCATCTCTTTGACTGGCTCTAGCTTGGTTAAGACGCTTTAGTCCTTCAGGACTGGCACTAACGCCACGGGGCTTGCGCTGTTTACTCATAGATAACAAATCCGTGTGATTGTCATTGTTCAGAAGGACAGAAAAGGACACTTATTGATCTCAAACTGCTGCTTGACTGACTTTTCTGGCTTAGTAGGTTGGGTGGAACATAGGGAAATCCAACGCTGGCAATGGTTTGGTTGGGTTTCACTACCGGGTGCATCTCATTAAAGCTGTTTGACCCGATGGGTGGAACGGGCATCAGGCATGGAACAGGCATCAGGCATGGAACAGGCATCACGGGTGGAACGGGCATCTTGCCCGTTTCATTTCCGGACGGACTGTCCTAACACTGGCTACCGAAAAAATGAGGGCGAGCCCGTCCCTAAAGCAGCACTAGCAAAATTTACAAAACTGAGATGCACCCTCGCTACCGATCCACCGCTCTAGGTAAAATCAAGGGTTTTAGGAGTAAAGTCAGTTAATCAGTCCAAAACTATCACTCAAGAGGTTAGAAAAGGACACTTATCTATCTTGGCTTTACTCCTGCTGAACTATTTTACCGCTCAGCTTTGGTTTTGGTGCAAGGCGCTCATAAGTTAGGGGCTTACCTTCGTCATCTCTTTCACTGGCTCTAGCTTGGTTAAGACGCCTTATTCCTTCAGCAGTGACACTAATGCTACGAGGATTGCGCTTTTGACTCATAGATAATCAATCCGTGTGATTGTCTTTGTTGAGAAAGACAGAAAAGGACACTTATTGATCCGAAACTGTCACTCAAGAAGTTAGAAAAAGACACTTATTATCTTTCTTTTATCTTTCCTTTACTGTGCTTGATACACCCATCTGCAAAATCTAGGATGGTGTTATAAGCAATCAAGCATCAGGACAAAACCATGACCAACTTACTAAAGCAATTGACTAGCACTTTTAAGGCACAGAAGAATACGGAACAGAATAGAGACAAAACTACTGTAGTCACAACCCCAACAACTGTTCAAAACGATGAGTCCCCAGTACTAAGGCAATTTCCCATCTGGGAAATTGCCTTCCTGCTGATATCTGTATCTATAATATTCAACCTAGGACCTCACATGATTGGCAAATCTAAGTTCACAGGTAAATATAATAGCAAGGTAGAGATCAGCGTCGAGGGA
Source organism: Moorena sp. SIOASIH (assembly GCF_010671925.1). Lineage (GTDB taxonomy): Bacteria > Cyanobacteriota > Cyanobacteriia > Cyanobacteriales > Coleofasciculaceae > Moorena. The sequence continues at coordinate 993,773 of NZ_JAAHIH010000005.1, forward strand.
ATCACGGTAACAACTGAAATAGACACAAGAGAAAGTAGTGCAGGAAATGACAATACCGAAGAAGAAGAAACTGAGGAAACCAGCCAGCTAAGTTCATCCTCTCGTTAAGTGGTTATGTATAAGAATTCTGGGGGCGATCTGGCCTTGGACAGCCACTTTCAGCGATCGCCAAAGGCGATCGCTCCCTCCCCAGCTCCGATACAATAACCAGGATAGTTAGATGGCATATCAACACCATAGGCTATTATATACAGGACTTACCCATTGCTCCCATTATTCCCTGCTCCCGTGATCCCCTTAACCGTAGAGGGTGAGCTAATCCAGATTTTGACCTGGTATTTTACCTGGTCTGATTAGTGGTGAGTTAAAACTTTCTGGGTAAACTACCTATACTTAATGGGTTAGCTGACCACTGACCGCTGACCACTGACCGCTGACCTATAAATTACATATCATACCCAAACAAATTTGGATCAACATCCTTCAAATCCAAATCTCCTAACCCATACTCAGCCCAACGTCTATCTACCATCGCTGCTACATCCCCATCTGACTCCAACGTTGCGCCCCATTCATGTTCCGTTTCCGGTGGAATCTTAGTAGTAGCATCAATACCCATCCGTCCCCCTAAACCAATCTTTTCACTAGCAAAATCCAAACTATCAAAGGGAGTATTGGGCAAAATAAAGACATCCCGCACCGGGTCAACTTTAGAACTAATCGCCCACACCACTTGACGGGGGTCGCGAATATTAATAGTCTCATCCACCACAATCACAAACTTGGTATAGGTAAATTGAGGCAAAGCACTCCAGAACGCCAAAGCAGCCCGTCGCGCTTGTCCTGGATAGGCTTTCTTAATGGAAATAATTGCGGCTTTATAACTCAGAGCTTCCATGGGCAAGAAGAAATCCACAATTTCTGAGACTTGTTGCCGCAGGATCGGGGTATAAATCCGATTGAGTGCGATCGCCATCATCGCTTCTTCTTTGGGTGGACGCCCACTAAAGGTAGTTAAATAAATCGGATCCTTGCGGTGAGTCATACAGTGGAAGCGAATCAAGGGGGAATCCTCCACTCCACCGTAATACCCCATGTGGTCACCAAACGGACCATCTGGCAACATTTCCCCTGGAGTAATCGTGCCTTCCAGGACAAACTCCGAATCCGCTGGCACTTCTAAATCTAAGGTTTTACATTTGGCTAGGTTAACCCCAGACCCACCATAGAGTCCAGCAAAGAGCCATTCCGACAGGTCAACCGGTATCGGAGTAGCAGCGGCCAGAATAATCAGGGGGTCAACACCGAGTGCGATCGCAATTTCTAATTTCTGTCCTCTCTCCACCGCCTTGCGCAAATGTCGTGCTCCACCCCTGACCGAGAGCCAATGCACAGTCATCGTAGTCTTAGACTGCAGTTGTAGCCGATAAACCCCCACATTAGGAATACCAGTCTCACAATCTTTCGTAATCACCAATCCTAAGGTAATAATCTTGCCAGCATCACCGGGATAAGGGCGAATCAGGGGTAATGTATTCAAATCCAAATCATTGTCCTGCACCACCACCTGGTGACAAGGAGGGAAAAAGTCTCGCCCTGGTTTAGCTTTCACCACATCAAACAAAATTTTGCCAAATTCCACCGCCTGGGAAATTTTCTTAGGTGGCTTTGGTTGTTGCAGCATCCCCAGCTTCTTGCCCAGAGTTTCCAAATCTTCCGGGCTTGACCGGTTCATCGCCCAGCAAACCCGTTCTTCTGTTCCCATTAAATTAATCGCAACCGGAAACGATGACCCTTTTACATTCTCAAACAGCAAGCCAGGTCCACCCGCTTGTAGCATCCGGTTTGATATCTCAGCAATTTCCAAATCTGGGTCAACTAAAGCCTTAATCCGCCGCAATTGTCCCTTCTCTTCTAGCTCTTGGATAAATCCCCTTAGGTCTCTGGCCATGATTACAATTTGTAAAGCTGAGTCTTTCTTACTATACCAGTTCACAATTGGCGGAGGGACTTTAGTCTTGGGTTAAGGGGAACAGGGAACAGGGAACAGGGAATCGGGAATCGGGAATCGGGAATCGGGAGTCGGGGAAAAATTATGTATACCTGATTACGCTGGAAAGCGCTATAATAACAAATTTAACCCTAACCGACTCCTGGCTTCTGGCTGGAAGCTCCTTCAATCTACCAGCACCTGAGTTTTATGGAACTCGCGTTTTTCCAAATATTTAGGGTACCTAAGCGATGCAGCGCGGTCTTGGGGGTTTCCCCCATGAGCGACTGCATCAAGACAATGAATTGTGATAATTTTTGATGCGATATTCCCCACTCCCGACTCCCTACTCCCGACTCCCTACTCCCGACTCCCTACTCCCTGTTCCCTTTGCTATTTCACATATACTGGGTTCATAGATCTGCTTTTGTATTCTGTTCAAAATTACTCACCCAATCTACCAGAAACCATTCGTGAATGACTCTGCCGCGATCAACGAAATTAGCCTTTACCTCTACCAAGCCATCCTTGAGGTTCAGCAGCAGCAGTCCGAATTACTCAAGGAAAAATACCGAAAAATCTCTTGGGATAAACCCCGTCATCAATCTGCTTTCCTGGCCAAGTTGAAATCAGAACTCAGCCAAGAGCAAGATTGGCCCCGACGAATGATCAAAGTCAGGAAATTACTGCAAGTTCTGTTTATTCCTGGTTATTTCAAGACCCCCATCTTTAGGGAACTGACCCAAAAACTTCGTCACTCTATCCGACCCAAGCCAACCAATAATTCCCATAACTTAGCTGTCTCTACTAATAATAAAACCCTAACATCGGTTTCCCCTTTGCCAAAGCTAGAGACAGGAATTGCCATCTTACTCCTAGATGCCGAAAATTTACGGCTCAATACTGAAACCGAAAAGTTCCTAGCTCAAATTTCTTCCTACCCGATCCAAATCAAGATTGCTGTTGCCAATTGGCGTGCTATGGGTAAGTATGACACTGAACTGCATACTCGTGGCTATGAGCTAATTCACGTTCCACCAGGAAAGGACAGCGCTGATTTCAAGATGGCTAGCGTTGGCGCTTCTATCTTTGTCCATTATCCAACCGCCAAGGAAGTCTTAGTCTGTTCCTCTGATGGGGTGATGACTCATCTTTGCACCACCCTACAAACCCATGGACTAACAGTCTATTTAGTGCGTAAGCAAAATGATAAGATAATTGTTTTAAATAACAAGACTCGTGAAACTCAAGCCCATTCTCTGGTTTCTGTACCAGAAATTCCCACCCTTGAGGAATTTATTAATCAGCTCAAAGACATCCTCAAAGCTGAACAAAAACGCACTTCCAATGCTTGGATAAACCTGTCTAGACTATCTTATCTATTTGAGTCTAAGTATCAGCTTACCCTCAATCAAGTGGTGTCCCTGCGCTTGCCTGGAAAACTAACAACCGATATTTTTAGTGATTACCCCAAGGATTTTGTGACTCATCACATACCGGGGACTTCAAATTTTTATATAACTCTATTTGAAAAGCCAATTTCTTTCATTAAAAAGACCTCGTCTTTGAAGACTATTCAGTTAAAACCTACTGTTAAGCCTTTATCTAAAATTGAATCTAAATCAGATTTAGAAGAGATACTAGTTAAACTCCTCAAGGATTTGAAGACAAACTATAAAGATCCTTATGTTCCGATCGCTCATATAGCTACTGAATTTAAAAAACAATACTCTCGACCAATTACTCAGTTGATGAGAGACTTAAATTTAAAAGGTACATTCCCCAAATTTTTGCAATCCTTAGGAGCATTTAAACTGAAGAAGGTTGGTAAGGCTTATCAAGTTGCTTTACGGTTAGACGGGTTGAATGCACTAGTTATTGAACAGTAGACTTCGCGGCAGTTGTCAGGCAATAGGGAATAGGGAGTTAGGAATCGGGAATAGGGAATCGGGAATCGGGAGTCGGGAATCGGGAGTCGGGAATCGGGAGTTGGGAATCGGTAAAAAATCCGGCATTGCTGAATCTTCGGATCAATATGAATGAGTGGGGTGGGCATCCTGCCTGCCCGAAAATATTGATAACGGGCAAGATGCCCGTTCCACAGCAAGATGCCCGTTCCACAGCAAGATGCCCGTTCCACAGCAAGATGCCCGTTCCACGCCTGATGCCCGGGTAGGTTTTTAACTTTGGGGGGAGTACGTACTTTCATTGCTTAAAAACTCCAATAAATAGATATCCAAATCTACAAGAATTTAAAGGACGGGTGCGCCCAGCTGAGGGCGTTTCCCCGATTCGTGACTGCATAAGGTGCAACAGACAGAGAATTCTCACCATCTCCCCATTTCCCCATTTCCCGATCTCCCCATCTCACCATCTCCCCATTTCCCGATCTCCCGATCTCCCCATTTCCCCATTTCCCCATCTCCCCATCTCCCCATCTCCCCATTTCCCGACTCTGACGACTCCCTACTCCCTACTCCCTACTCCCTACTCCCTACTCCCTACTCCCTACTCCCTACTCCCTACTCCCTACTCCCCACTCCCCACTCCCGACCCAAATTTAAAAAACCTACCCATGTCATGACTAATGAGTAAGTCCTGAGAGATTGACAATGTTACAGATTCGTAATTTTAGTGATAAATACTCACGGTATGAGATAATAATGTAAATAAATATTACATTTTGTTAGATAATGATTAGAGTATTTACAGATTTTGACGGTCCGATCATGAATGTCTCGGAACGTTACTATCGGGTTTACCAGTTTTGTCTCAAAGAAATCCAACGGCCTAACCAGCCCATCCTGCCCATGTCCAAAGCGGAGTTTTGGCAGTGTAAGAGGGGGCGTGTTCCCGAGATAATTATTGGTATTCGTTCAGGTCTCGATCCCAGCCAAGCTGAAGCATTTGCTCAGCTGCGCCGTCAAACTGTACACACTCTGCCCTACTTGGTTCATGATCAACCGGTTCCCGGAGCTATAGATGCCCTGGAAAAATTACAACAAGCAGGAGTCGATTTAGTCGTCATGACCATGCGTCGGGTGCGAGAGCTTGATGAAGCATTCACTCGCTTAGACCTGGAGAAATTTTTTCCCCGTAACCGACGGTATTGCCTGAGTAACGACTATGTGAAGACCGGTGACACTAAGGATAAACCTTTGCTAATGGCAAAAGCCCTCAAAGAACTCCCACCTGCCTCGGATGTCTGGATGATTGGCGATACAGAAGCGGATATAGTGGCTGCCAAAACCCACGGTATTAAAGCAATTGGAGTTTTATCTGGAATACGCGATCGCACTCAGCTCAATCTCTACGAACCAGATTTTATCGTCAATAATCTCACTGAAGCGGTAGATTTAGTTCTAGACACAGCACTGCTACAAGCCGTATAATTTGCGATTTTAGCTGATCCGGCTAGATTAGCCCTACGCCTGACCCTCGGTCAGGGTAGGATGAAATGAACTGTTAAAGTTCAAGTCATTTTTTATGTCAAAAAAATGGCTATCGTGGTTAAATTTTATCGAAATTTAGGGTATTATATCACTAACTTGCTGTGCAGACAAGGGAACTTCGGATTAGGGAACAAAAAGGGCGTTGCTTAATAATGGAATGATTTTAAGAGTTTTGTGGAATAGGCATCTTGCCTGTTCGGCGAGCTTTTGGGGCGGGCAGGATGCCCAATCTACTCCTATTCATTCAAAGACTGACGCAACGCCACAAAAAGGGTTTGAGCAACTTTAAGTTTCTTAACAGAGTTAAAAAAACTGGCTCTCTAGCCTGTGGCTATGATAAATAATTTTTTATAAAATAATAATTTTTATACAAAAATCGCGCTAAAGTCTTGGCTTACAAGGTTTGTGGTTATTTAAAAAAGCAATTTTCATAAAAATTGCTTTTCATGGCCATGATGCAGTCGCTCCCCATGAGCGACTGGCGTGGTTTCCACCGGGCAAACCCAAGCAAGGGTAGAGAAGTTTGGGAGATATCACATCAAGGGGAAAAGCACCCTAGCTAGACAAGGAACGTGCTTTTGGAGGCACATCCTGATCCCCAATCCCCCATCCCCATGTTCAACGTAAGAAGCAACTAATCAGCCATAGCAATACAAATGTCACCAATGTAGCCAGTTTTTCTGTTGTCAAGTCTAGGTTGGTGAATTGGCTTTCCAGAGAACTCCCCAGCAAACTCCCCAATCCCACACCTAAAAACAGACCTGCCAGGGTTAGCAACACCGCACGACCAAATTGTTGTTCTTTCCGATTTAGGAAATAGATCGTGAATCCGAAGCCTATAGCCATCACCAACGGCAAAATCGAGTTTGCGGATGATGAGGTGTAAAGGACAGTAGCACTGCTTAAGATTAAGAACACTGCACTCGGCCAGATGATGTCTTCTCTTGTCGGAGTATCCCACAACCGTTTCAGCCACTCAGGAGAGTTATTAACTGGTGTTTGGGGAAAACTCGGTGGAGCTTGAGAAGCCTTCTCCGGGAAACGAATGCGATCAGGAACTTTAATCTTTCCTTCCTGGCGCATCCTAAGTCGATCCATAATAATGGCATCGTAGGCCGCCTCTACGGTATCTAAAAGCTTTTGGTTACCACGATGCTTTTGCATCAGGCGACCTTTGGCATCCTGAATTTCATCAAAGGACGCTTCTTCCGTAACCCCAAGCTGATCATAGGGATTGTTATCACTCATTCAAGACCTCCGAGACATCCCTTGTTTTCACATCCCTTCTTTTCACTAGTATGACAGCAACTTTAAACTAGTTATGTATATGTTAAGGTTAGGCACGAGAAACTCTCAACCTTGCTCTGGCTAACCACTGGTCACAGAGTCGTTTTGGTTGAGGGTGGTGCCAATGCCCCTGGGTGCTAGTGTAGCTTGATCTTCAAGCAGCAGTCCCGAAGTGAAGTCAACACAATGCCGGTGCATCTCTGTTTTGTTCCCAAATCACCGGAGAATTCCTGAATGATGTTAGAACCGTTAGTAAATCCATATAGACCCATCAAGGCTATGGGTTTTTTGCTCTTTAGAACAAGAAAAAAAGACTTTTTCCCTTGGTTCGGGAAGTCCTACTGTGGGGGAATTTTGAAAATAACTGATCTGCCTATGCGATTTACCAACTATTGGCATTGCCTAATAATCTGAGGATAATTGTCTACAATGCCCAACAGCACCGTTGGTGTCAAAACACTCTGCGTCTTAAATTTGTGATCCCGTTTTCCGTGGAAAGTTATGACCGCCGCCAAGATTCTTGTCGTAGATGATGATCCGGCAATCCGAAATTTAATTCTACGCTTCTTAAGTCAAAAGAATTTTCAAATGCAGGCTGCTCAAGATGGTAAGACGGCTCTTGCCACATTTGAGCAATTTAATCCAGATTTAGTCATTCTAGATGTGAATTTGCCTGACGCCCTTGGCTACAACCTGTGTCAGCAAATGCAGAGCCGCACTGATGTCTTTGTCCTCTTGCTCACCAGTCGGTCAGATGCTGCTGACAAAAATCAAGGATTTCAACAAGGTGCTGATGACTACATCACCAAGCCCTTTGATTTACAAGAGCTGGAAAATCGAGTTAGAGCAATTTTGAAACGGAAGCGGGCTGTTACTGCTACTGAAGCAGAACGCCTCGTCTTCGACCATTTAGTCATCGATCCAGGGCGCAGGGAGGTAACTATCAACGAAATACTTATCCCTCTAACTGCTCTGGAATTTGATCTACTCCATTTTCTGGCCTGTCATCCAGGTCGAGTCTTGCGCCGTTCTGAGTTAATCCAGGAAGTCTGGGAGTACGATTATGTGGGAGATCAGCGAGTAGTTGATGTCCATATCGGTCAAATTCGCCGGAAAATTGAGGTAAATTCCAGTGACCCTTCCTTAATTCAGACAGTTCGCGGTGTTGGCTACAAGTTTGAGGCACCTTCTAGTAAGAAGAATGAGAAAAATGGTAAATCCAGTAGCTAACTCATTGTTGACACTCCACGACTACTCAAACCCCTTGCTCGTGGAGCGTCAATGGTTGCCAAGGCAATCGACTACTGAGCTACCGGACTAGAGTTCAAGAGTCGTCTAGCACAGCACGGCGGAAATAAAGATACGATTCAAAAATAGCAAAACGCTTATGTAATAAGCATGCAAGAATTGTTAATACCATAATTTTTAATTCCGCGCAGCAGTACTAGTCATCATGCCTGCTTTGGTCTAGCCTCTTGCTGAAGTGGCTCGACTTCCCTGGGATTAGCTTTGTTGAGAAGACGTCGTAGCATGATTGTTTGATTCTGCTGTAGCCACTTCTGCTGTAGCAACTTCTTTGGTGGTAATTTTCTCAGATTCACTTGGGGTAGGGGTGTTCAGCCCTTGCTCTATTTGTTGTGCCTCTAGCTTAAACTGATTTTCAAACTCCTTGGAAGCATCTTGAAAGCCTCTAATGGCTTTACCCAAACTACGACCAATTTCTGGCAACTTCTTAGGGCCAAATACTAATAGGGCAATGACCATAATCAACACCATTTCCGGTAAACCCATACCAAAAACGTTCATTATATAACCTCCTGGGATTTGTCAAGTGCTGGTTTGCTGTTCTTAGTATTCCACATTTGACCCAAATTGACCGCTGTTCCGTTGAACTAAGGCAGTTTAACTAATCCAGTTTAACTAAGCCAGGTAGTCATTTCAGGGACTTCCGAGCCTATCCATTGCTGTCAACAGCATTAAAAAACCCGGACAAGCCGGGAGGGAGCTGAAATATTTGAAATGTTAATGATTAGCAGTTGAGGCAGGGAGTAGACTACTGCCCTAGGCTTGTCCAATCAACATTGAAACCTTGAATGAGGATTGATTTGTTGTAAATCTGCAAAATAATCAGCAAAAAGACGAAAAATAGCCCCATAAAGACTCCCATTACAGGGGTAGTGCCCCAACCTGGGGCAACTTTGCCATATTCCGAGTTAAGGGGTTTGAGAATATCTCCTAGCCGAGTTCTTTGTGCCATGGGTAAATTGAGATTTATGTTAATTGAGATTTATGTTATTGACATCTCCCCCGTGCGAGGTATTGCTCGTACGGGGGATTCTACAAGGTGGCGAAGTTGCAGCTTGAAACCGTGCCACTTCGCTTCAAGTCCGATAGGATCTACTTAGAAATTTAAACAGAATCCTACCGGTGCGGGAGTGTCAAAGCTCCCCTACCTTCTTAAGATTATAGACACGTAGGGTCAAAACCCGTTCTCCATAGGAGACGCGGGGCGCGTTGACTTCGCGTTCGGACTCCTCCTTAGAAATAAGGGGCTATCACGACGAGCGGATGTTTGATATTAGCTTACACTAAGGAGGCAATAAACCAAAGACATTTATACTCGAGGTGCAACTATTAGCCTTATAGCTATCTAAACCTTGTGAAACATTATCCACTGTTTTATAATGAAATAAGTTAGTAACCTGTTTAACTTCGGAACACTGCCGCCCAACGAAGAACTAAAAGCGAAGACAGCTGGTCGTAAGTTAAGCGACGTAAAATAATGGACTGAGTGAAGTTACAGTGCGGTTTGAGAGTAGGCAGCAGAGCCTCCATTAATAAAATTAGCGCAATGCTTTTGGCATTGCTTTGTCGGCAACAACCATTAGTTAAAACTAATGCTATACCATCGTCCTATCTGCTTGTGAGTAGGTTTGTACAGGTTAAATGTTGCACAAGTCGCTTGAATTCAATCAATCCAGACTCGGAAATTGTTTGAGAGAGTTTGCGGCAGTGGCACATCCAATAGACATGATTAACTGCCAGGACTATCAAAGCGTGGTTTTTGCCTAAGTACCTGGTGAGGTAAAGGTCGTGAAAATTTTCCGGATGTTGGGCTACATACCCCGTGATGAGGCGCCAACTCACCTTTTCCCAAGAAAATTAACACACTGTTAACACAGTACCTGATATTTTTCAAGCCTGCCGTTCACAACAACTAATCTTTTTGAAGATTAGTTGTTGACAAACTTAGACAGTAGTTGACAAAAAATAAATTTTGTCAACTACTGTCTAAGTTTGTCTAGTAGTTAGAGTTTTGGAAATGTATCTTAACAGTATTAATATTCTGTGGTATTCTTAAAAAAAAGCAATAAAATTAAAATTTGTTAACACAACATCAAAAAAAGCTACAATTGACTCTGAATCTACTTCTGACAATAGATCCCGTTTAGCTCGCCTTTGGCGTGATCGTCCAAGCACAGGTCGGGGTATCCCCTACCATGCTCTCGATCTAGAGAGAACTAAATGTATAGGTTTGTCTAGATTTTAGAGAGCAGAATGTCAAAAAGAAAACAGACTCATATAGCGATGCAGTGCCCTCAGGGGGAGGCAGCGCGGTCCTGGCGGTTTACCCCATGAGCGACTGCCGTTCCACGGCGCTTTCAGCGATGTAGGTGACCCACGCAGATCCATGCGCCATGAGCAACTGCAGTGGTTTAACCCACGAGCGACTGCATCAACACACACACTTATATTTGATTTGAGCCATGGAACCCGCAATAGTCCTTAGCATTGTTATCCTTGTTTTTGTGATCGGTATCACTGGTATATCCATTTACACCGCTTTTGGACCCCCTTCAGCGGAATTAGTCGATCAGTTTGAAGAACATGAAGACTAATATAATGGCAGGGTAAACGCATCTTATTTTGAAATGCCTACTGGATATGAGATTCATACGATAAGTAGTTTTGCTTATTAATTGTGAAATCTTTTTTGAGTAAGGCTTCTAGAATTTAGATGGGTTTGCCCTGAATATAATGGTGTTCCATTTAAACGGGGAAAGTCACAAGTGATTAGGGTAGCACAACTCAACTATCAGTTAACCGCTACCCTTAGGCAACAGACAAAGCAGTCCCTTAAGCATAGAAGGTAGATTAAAACTTGATCGTCAAACTGTTGTCGTGTTCATTGAGTTCGGAGCCTTGAGGAGCCGGAATTTGCACGGTAAATGTAGTCCATCTCTGAGAGCTTTCTACCTGAATGATGCCGTCGAGCTGCTTGACTAGCTGCTTCACCAAAGCCAGACCTAATCCTGTACCACCTCGCTTCCAAGGATCAGCATTAGGAATGCGATAGAACTTATCGAAGATGTGGGGTAATTCCGTATCAGCAATCTCGGCTTGATTGCTGATCTTAAATATTACCTTGGGTACGGTATCTGATGGGATCAGATCCGGATTGTTTTGGTAAAAAAACTCAAGAATAATCTGCCTGTTGGCTGGAGTATATTTACAAGCATTGTTGAACAGTTCTGTCACAATTCGCCCGAAGCTGGTCTTGTCAATCAAAACCGATGGCAAATTATCTGACAGAGTCAACTTCAGAATTTGCTGTTGTGCCTGGATACGGGAGCAAAAGGAATCAATGATTCGGCGTAACCAGATTTTCAAGTCTACTACTGTTCGCGAAACCTGATAAGAGGCGGTTTCTAAACGCTGCAAGTCGAGTAAATCGTTGATTAGTTCAATTTCTCTGTAACACTCAGATTCTAAAATCTCTGTATAGCGCTGTCGTCGTTGACTCTCCGGAGCAATTTTGAGCATCTGTATTGCCATTTTCATATTGGATAGAGGTGTGCGCAGTTCATGAGAAACGGTACTTAAGAAATCATCTTTGAGGATGTTTAGTCTCTGTAGTTCCTTGATTCTCTCTCGTAGTTGTTGGGTGCGCTCGAGTACTTGCCGTTCTAAGTCGGTGTTGAGGTTAGCCAGCCGCTGATAAAGCTGGCCTTGCTGAATTGCGATCGCAAGTTGCTCAGCCATCGACTGCACCAAAGTCACTGCCCCATCAGACCATTGGTAGTCACTATCAATCTTGATCAGGCACAATTTTCCCCAGAGGCGGTTTTGAAACCTTAGTGGTACAAGTAACTGATGGCAACTGTCCTGAAGGTTTAAGTTGCAGCTATTGTTAATACGCACCACTTCCAGATTTTTGATCTTGCGACTAATCTCATTGTCCACATCGGGAGTTTCAGCCCCCAAAGGGCTACTCAAGTTAGGGTGTTTAGTGCATTGAGATACGGTTAACCAAACCTGTCGCTGTGGCAGATATTCTTGAATTTCTACTAGGTCAACGTCCAACAGCTGACTGATTTCTTGAGTGGCTGTGGTAAAAATCTGCTCTAAATCAAGAGAGCTACGAATCTTTTGAGTAAACTGATTGAGCGTTGCTTCCCGTTGAGCTTTGAGTTGGTTTTCCTGATAAATTTGAGCCTGCTGAATCGCAATTCCTACATGGTCTGCTACTGATTTCCACAAATTTCTTTCCCAAAGCTGCCACTGTCGTGGTCTACTACACTGATGGGCAACCAATAGTCCCCACAGAGGTGAGTCTTTAGGTTGGTTTTGGTCTAGTTGAGGGTGACAGATAATCGGAACTACCAAGTTAGCAACGACTTGAAGCTGAGCTAGGCAATTAACTTCATAGGAGGACAAGCCCCCAGAATCAGAATAGATATCTTCAATGGCTTGGATTGGACCATACCGGTACTGATTAGCATGGGTTTCCCAGAAGTGGGGATTATACATTTCCCTACCTGTAATCGGCTGCCAAGGTGATTCTACAGACTCTACTGTGAATCTACCTCTCCAATCGGACTCGAAGCGATAAACCGCTACCCGATCTGCTTGTAACAATCGACGAACTTCATTAACTGTGGTATTTAGAATTGTCTCCACATCTAAAGACTTACGAATGCGGGCTGCAAAGTTTTCCCGAAGGGAATCACCCATTGCCTGCCTCAGCTTATCTTGAGCCACCTGGTTAGACAGTGCGATCGCATAGCGTGACCTATGGTCAATCTCTGCCTGTTTGCCCTCTTTAGCATCAACGACAGTTGCTACAAAACCAATCTGTTTCCCTACCTGATCTTGCAGGACACTAATGGTAAAATCGCTAGCCAATCGGCTACCGTCTTGGCGTTGAATGAGCAACTCACCCTGCCAAACCTCTAACTGGGACAATTGGGCAAAAATTTCTTTGATGGGAGCATCACTTCTAGGGGGAAACATGATCTCGGATAGCTGCGACCCAATAACATCTTGGGCTTGCCATTGATATAGCTTGCAGGCATAACTATTCCAATGGATAATTTTTCCATCCATATCTATGGCAATAATCCCACTAGGTAAGTTATCTAATAAACAAGCCTGAAAGTGAATTTGCTCTTGTGCCTTTTGGTATTTGGTTTCCTGAGCTAATAAAATTTCTTGAAGCTGCTCAAAGGCTGCTTCATCGACTGTAAGCTCACGTAGAATCTGGAACTGCTCTAATCTCATCATTGATGTCTCGAAATCGAACGATCAGCTCTCAATTCAACAGTTACCATCAGCAACTGTGGCTGTAGTGACTTGGGTGGTTGTATTTCTCACATCAGCCTGTTTTCTATTCTTACCTGTACTCAGATGCAGAAAGTTGAATTGATTTGCCATAGCTAGTTGACTAAAAAATTTCCATAGATACAGCCATAGCATTCCCAAAACCATGACTCAGAGCGACAATTGTGTATAAAGATTGATCTAGCAAGCAGGTCAGAGCGATTACTTTACCAGACAGCTGGGTAGATTCTCAACCGATCACAACCGATGCTCATACTCCGCTGAGGTTAATTGTCAACCAAACCCCAACAAACTACGATGTCCTCTAATTTAGAACAACTTTCGGCTCAGCTGGAAAGCCCTAACATGCGCGATCGCTTGATGGCTCTGGCATCACTACGGAATGTTCAAGCCAGTGATGCGGTGCCCCTAATTAAAAAGGTACTTGATGATCCCAATTTACCAGTTCGCTCTATGGCTATATTCGCCCTGGGAGTCAAGCCTACGGAAGAATGCTACCCAATTTTGGTCAAATTCATGGCAACTGACCCAGATTACGGAATTCGTGCTGCTGCTGCTGGGGCTTTGGGATATCTAGGTGACCCCAAAGCCTTTGAACCTCTAGTCAGGGCGTTCTACGAAGATACTCAATGGTTGGTACGTTTTAGTGCTGCTGTTTCCCTAGGTAATCTCCAAGATCCCCGTGCTCGTGATGTGCTGACCAAGGCGTTAGATAGTCCCGAAGTACTAGTCCAACAAGCTGCTATTGCTGCTTTGGGGGAAATCAAAGCAACAGAAGCTATAGACGATATTCTACGCTTTGCCCAGTCAGAGGATTGGATCGTGCGTCAACGTTTAGCAGAAGCCCTCGGTCAACTGGGTCAGGACAAAAGTATCTCGGCATTAAAGTATTTGGCAAAAGACAGCCATCCTCAAGTGTCTGAAGCTGCTCAAATGGCTATATTGCGTTTGTCTGAAGCCTCAAGCTAGTGTAGCATCCTGGTAATTGGGCTAATCATAGCGCGATAGAATCAAGAGTGCACCACTTGATTGAAATTACCAACATCACTGATCTACCAAGACATAGCGGGAGCGTGAGAGCCCCTACCTTTCAAGGAGGGTTTGAAGTTACCGTAAGACAGTTGAGCCTTATTCACTTAACTTAAACCTTTTACCCATAACCTGCCGACTATTTTGGCTCAACTGTCTAAGGTTTCGTCTCCGGGGTGAAACGCGACACGACAGGTTTTAAACCGTCGTGTCTCTGGTATAATAGAGGCTCTCCTAGACTGCTTATAGTAAATGAGTAGTTTAAATGAGCGATTACCCCTTAAATAGCAAGGGCTTCAATAAACTCAAAATACAGTCTTATTAAAATTGCATTTTTAAATTCCTCAAAACCTTACTTAGTAAGGGCTATGGCTATTATTTTATAAAAAGTTATCCTAGCCAACCTAGGAGAGCCATAATAGATAGCAGGAGGTGATGAAAAATTGTACAGAACAATTCCAGTTAGAGCATCATTTACTGATGAAGAAAAAGCGTTTTGGATTTACCAGTGCGAACAGGCTAACAGCCTGATTAATTCAGCGATCTATTACATTAGACAAGCCCATTACAATAAACTTGAGCAGCTAGAAGATGCTTTTACCACTTATTGGTGTGGCGATGAATTACGCTATGGATGGAAAACCTACAATTGTAGTACAAAATATGCAGAGCTTTGCAAAGCTATCAAGGAAAGCTCAAATTACAAAGCAATGGCTGCACAGTCAGCACAGCAAACACTTAAGACAGTAGCTGAGTCAATTAACAGTTACAACAAGTTAGTTGACCTATACTACAAAGGTAAGGTAAACAAACCAAAATTGCCCAGATATCGTAAAAAAGGAGGATTAGCAGCAGTAACCTTTCCCCGTCAAGCACTCAATTACAAAAATGGCTGTTTTTATCCATCAATTAGTCGTGAGACCAAACCTCATCTGATCACTGAGATAGCACTACAACTCCCGGATTTTATTGACTCAGACTGGGTTAAAGAAGTAACCATACGCCCTTACTTGGGTGAGTTGTGGATTGATTGGGTAATTGATGATAACAAAAAGCCGATATCCAACAATCCCAATCTTGACTACACTCAAGCTTGGAGTTTCGATCACGGTGGAACGAACTGGCTGACTGGGGTTTCGACCCGTGGTAAAAGTTTGATTATTGACGGTCGTAAGCTTAAGTCAATGAATCAAGGTTATTGCCGCTTGGTGGCAAAGTATAAGCAAGGAAAACCAAAATTTTACTGGGATTCTCACCTTGACCGAGTACAGCGCAAACGTAATAATCAAATGAGAGATGCTATCAACAAAGCAGCTAGATTCATAATTAATCAGTGCTTAAATGATGGTGTTGGTAATTTGATAATTGGTTGGAACTATGGCCAAAAGAATAGTTCTAGTATGGGCAAGCGTGGCAATCAAAATTTTGTGGTCATCCCCACAGGAAGATTGATTGAACGCTTAAAGCAGCTTTGCCCAGAGTATGGAATAAAGTTAACAATTACCGAAGAAGCGTACACCAGTAAAGCGTCTTACCTAGATGGCGATTGCCTCTACTTTCATGGTGAAAAACCCAAAGGATGGTTTCCGTCAGGCAAAAGGGTAAAACGTGGATTGTACAAAACTTCTTCTGGGTGGTTGATCAACGCCGATTGTAAGTGCGGCTCGTTCCTAGTAGGAGCCTACTGAAACAGGAGGGGTATGACTAGGGGGACTCGCGGGAATAAAAAACCCAAAAAGTTCTAACTGTTTATCGGATGGTGGTGAAAACCCACTCCTTGAGGAAACAAGTGACTCCTTATCTTGGCCACACCGAACAGGCGGCAACCTGTAGAGTGAAGCTGGCACCAGGGCGGAATTAGAGGTGAAGCAGATTAGCCACACTACCGCGCTTTAGGGAGACGACATGGGTAAACAAATCCTAAAAAAGTGTCTAACGGCGCAGCCACAATCTGAATACAAATGTGCGACTGTATCCTTTCATTCTCACAGAACTTTTTGCAAGGTATCTGTAATTTCCGAGAAGAGGATAGGCAAAGTGGATTGCCCTAAATCGTCAAAACAATCTGATAGACGGAACGAGTAAAAACGACAGCAGTAACGGGTCTGTAGGCCGGTCGAATCTACGGTAAGTTATGCCAAACTAAATCCCCACTGTCGGGTAGGATGTCACCGGAAACTGGTGACGGGTATCCAGAATATACAAACTATAGAAGAGCATGGGTAGACACGTATGAAATACAGTGACCTCTGGAAAAGTCAAAAGTGGAAACAACTCCGCCGTAACCTTTTCCGCCTACAAAAGCGAGTATATAAAGCAGTTCAAGCTGGAGACTTAAAGAAAGCTCGGTCTCTGCAAAAACTGATTCTGAAATCCCGCTCAGCACAGTTACTGGCAGTCCATCAAGTGACACAGCTCAACCAAGGAAAAAGAACCGCCGGAGTAGATGGGAAAGCATCCCTAACCTACAAAGAAAGGTTCGAGGTACTTGAAAAGCTAGGTTCCAGTGCGGAAAATTGGACGCACCAAGGGTTGAGGGAAATCCCAATACCTAAGAAAAATGGGGATACGAGAATGCTGAAAGTACCGACCATCCAGGACAGAGCATGGCAAGTAAGCGCGAAATTTGCTCTGGAACCAGCTCATGAAGCAACGTTCAGTGCCGACAGCTACGGTTTTAGAACTGGTCGATGTGCCCAAGACGCACAAAAACGGCTATTCTTACATCTGAAATCCAACAGCAACGGCATCAAAAAGAGAATCATAGAACTCGACATTAAAAAGTGTTTTGACCGCATCTCCCACAGTTCCATTATGGATAGATTGCTAGCTCCTGCGGGTCTGAAGATGGGGATATTCAGATGTCTAAAAGCAGGCATCAATCCGGAATTCCCGGAACAAGGAACGCCCCAAGGTGGTGTGGTTAGTCCACTCTTAGCCAATATTGCACTTAATGGAATTGAGAGCGTTCACACCAGCATCCGCTACGCGGATGATATGGTCTTCATTCTCAAGCCAAAGGATAACGCTGAGAAAATTTTAGAAAAAGTGAACAACTTCCTAGCCCTACGCGGTCTAGAGGTTAATCAGGCAAAGACCAAGCTAACCAAAACGACAGACGGATTTGACTTCCTGGGGTGGAGATTCCGCGTCCAGAAAAACGGAAAATTCCGATGCATCCCCTCTGAGGAAAACCACCGGAACATACGTAAGAAGATTAAAGCCGTAGTCAATAGCTCGAATTATGGTGCCGAAATTAAAGCCAAGAAATTAGCACCAATCGTACGTGGATGGAGGAATTACCATAAAAGCTGTGACATGAGCAGTTCCCGAGATAGTTTATGGTTTATGGCTGAAACCGCAAACCGAAAGTTCCGTAAGGAAAAGAAAGTAAACCGATATAAAGCCACCGAACTATGCAAGAAAGGCTTCCCAACAGTAGGGTATGAACAAAATCAACACGTAAATGTAAAAGGGACTAAATCCCCCTACGACGGAGATTTAGTCTACGGTCGTAAAAGGAACTCCATGCTATACGATAATGCTACCTCAAAGGCTTTGAAGAGGCAGAACCATTCCTGTGGACATTGTGGTCTGAAATTCATAGATGAGGAAAGGATTCACCTACACCACATCGACGGAAATCATGAAAACTGGAAAAAGGATAACCTTATGGCCGTCCACCAAAGTTGTCACCAACAATTACATTGGAGCAGTGATACTCAGGAGCCGTATGCGGTGAAAGTCGCACGTACGGTATGACACGAGAGGTGCTCCCCCTAATAGGGGACATCGACTCTAACCGGTGCCGCAAATATAGCGAGAAAAGTAGCCACACAGCTAGGGCTAAACCTAGTCGAGGTGGGTAGGGGAGCTTTGACACTCCCGCAACGGTACGATTTATTCACATCCTTGAATAGATCATACCGAAAAAGAAGCGAAGTGATGCGGTTGAAACCCATCACTTCGCCACCTTTTAGAATCCCCTCTCTTTCAAGGAGGGGAGATGTCAACACGATCTACCACAAATTTTTACAATCTTAGCCAATGGATATTAAAGAGTTTTTTGAACAGAGTGCTGGCAGATGGTTTTCTCAACGTACTAGTAATCATATTACCTCTCAACCCATAAAAAATGGTAAGTCCAACATCACTATGGAAATGCTATCTGGTGATGCCCCAGAGGTGATCAAACTCTGTAAACAATACCAAATAGAGCCTGGTATAGCTATATTTGGTGTAAAAGTGATTTGGGACGGTACAGTAGTAGGAGAACAGAAAAAGCAAACTGGTTCGACTGTTGTTGTACCTGTTCCCAACCCAGAAAATCCTGACATTGGCAAACTATTGCGAACTAATGGTGATGTTGAAGAAACTTCCTTAAAATGTCGTTACAGTATCGGCCAGGATGATGTTTTAACAATGATTACAGAGGGGAAAACTCTATATGCTGAAGAACGTTTTTGGTTTGCTAGCCCTAACTTTCGGTTACGCACTAACGTTCTCCAGCAGGGGGGGCAATTAACCATGGCTTCTCTGGCCACAGAAATTCGTCTTGGTGTTACGTGAAAGTTAAGCATTGAGTCAGCTATCAGCTATCAGCTATCAGCTATCAGCTATCAGCTAATGCGCTACTTGAGGTGCTATCAGCTTTGGGCCTGTGGCCAGGCTACTTGAGATACTTTTGAATAAAATAAGCACCGATTGCGCTACGCGCACGCTGCGCGAACAGTAGCGTTAGCCTTGGCCGTTGGCCAGGCTACGCTAATGTCTCAGGGCTGACCGCTGACCGCTGACCGCTGACCGCTGACCGCTGACCGTTGACCGCTGACCGCTGAATGCTTACAGTCTCAATTATTAGTATTTATGTTATTGACTACAAAAGGCTTATCGATAGGTTTTGGTTCTTTACTGTAAGCACTTTCCAGGACTTTGTTCCTGACTAAATTTGCCTCATATTCAGAAAAATATCCAATCAGGGTACCTCGCCACACTTTCCTGAGCATATATCTCTCTGATGGCACCTGTATATAACCGGTTGGGGCATAGTTATCTTTTATAAATGAATCCGACTTAATGACGTTAGATTTTTTAATATAATCATGCTTGGATTTAAATAGCTTACAATTGTAATTGTAAGCCCATTTGTTAGATATAACGACTCGTTTAAGATTTATTTTATTCAATAAATAACTTGTTGGTACAAAAACAGCAAATTTGCCATCGGGAATTTTGGCACAGGCTCGGGCAGAGTAGTTTTCAAAAATTATTTGGACAAATAATGTCAGCTGTATTCCAAAAATTAGTCCGGCTATTAAACCAGAAAATAGGGGAAAACAAAAACTTTTTTCATGCATCCAATTTACCTATATTTATTGTGAATAAAGTACTTTATATTGGAATTAATTATATAAATTAATCGCTAGATATCTACCTAATATCAAGTTCGGTTGAATACCCATAATAAAAGTGTGGGGAGGGTGGGGCGGGGGCACGGGGAGATTTTTATTAAGGGTAATTATCCTGACATGATATAATATATGATTTTTTTGGGAATAAAGTACTTTATATTGGAATTAATTATATAAATTAATCGCTAGATATCTACCTAATATATGAAATTTTAATGAAGATTACTTGATAATTTGATGAAAGTTTATAAAAAATAATTTAATCACAATGGGGTATGCCATAGGGGGATCAGGGAGGATTTGGTATGATTAGATCCGTTCGCGTAGCGTGGCCTACGGCCAATCATCCCACGGGGATTAATCGTGGGATGGTTAACTTTGATCCAGGTTAACAGTGGCCTGGTAAGGACTCTCTGCCTCTGAGCTACTTTCGACCTCCTGATCTTCCAAGGCACTGGAAGCTGAATCACTGACCTGCTTATCGACTACGGTAGCTGTGACTGTACCAGAGTCTTGGTGCTGGACAACTGCCTTCAGCTTAAGGTAGACATCTGAAGAGTCTGGTGGTGGATGAAATTGGTGAATTGGCTTTTTGTTAAGCTCATAACTTGACCAATCTACATTGTAGCTAGGACTAGCACGGGCTTTGCTCAGAGGCTTTGGGAAGCTTTCTCTGGGCTTGACTGATTTTTCAGGTATTTTGGATGATATGGTATTGGCTGGGGGGGAAGTTTCCTGTTGGCCTGTTGGTGGTGCTTGGAGTGTCTTTGACTCAAGCATCCCTTGCTCTGGTGTAATTTCATCGGAACTAGTACCTAGAGAGGTTTCAGCAACATTGTCTACCCACTGTAAACTTAGTTCTAAGCTCTCGGTTGTGGATCTACTATCGACCGGAGCGGTTAAATTTTGGGGAAATTTACGACAAACCATCCGCTCAAACTCATGATTAAAGCGATATATAGGCTGTCCTCGTCGTAACCAGACTGCCAAAATTTGCTCTACAGATATCGCTTTGTAACGCCCTTGATAAAGTGCCTCAATCACCGCTAGACGCACCCAATTGGCAGGATAGTTCTCAAGCCATAGATTGACTAATTCTTCTACAGTGTAACCCCTGAGCTCAAACCCATAGTGACTGAGCAAGGCAAGGGCATAGGCAATGGCTAAATCTGAGTCATTGGTCATGGGTAAAAGGGTTCAAGGTGGGAAGGTGGTACGATTCCAGGTGGAAAGGTCAAAAGGTGGCAAATTATGGAGCCACAGCGGCTTCTGGCAACGTCGCTTGGTAATATAACCTATATCCTGCAACCTGCAACCTACAACCTGCAACCTGCAACCTGCAACCTGTAACCTGCAACCTGCAACCTGTAACCTGTAACCTGCAACCTGCAACCTGCAACCTGTAACCTACAACCTGCAACTAGTTTTGGTAGTGAGTTGGTTGGTCACTGAAATCAGGACTCAGGACTCATGACAACACTATACGGTGAGTTGAACTCAGTGACACGTCCTGTTTTCACCAAGGCCTGATAGATAAATGCGATCGCATCAGCTCGCTTTGCTTCCCGCTTGGGATGCAACAGGGTCGGGTTGGGGTGGTTAACGACAATTTTGGCGATGGTAGCGTACGCAACTGCTTCGGTAGCATAAGCAGGAATATCCTTCCAATCTTGGTAAATTTTGGAAATGTCAGAAGACTCTTTCACTAACTTGTCTACAGTTTTGGCTAAAGACAGCCCATTAACTAGAGAGGCAATCAAATCAACACGCCGCAAGGTCTGCTGAGGATGGAAGGTTTGGTCGGGGTATCCCGAGAGAAAGCCACCACGATAGGATTGGTTGATAGCTGGTAATGCCCAGAAATTCAGGGGGACATCAATAAATTGGGTAGCTGGACGGATCGGATTGGGGTCAAACACTTTCACCAGTAGGGCAGCGTACTCAGCCCGAGTTAGAGGGGCATCTGGTTGAAAGCTGCCATCCGCAAAGCCACTAATCAGGTTTAGACTACCGAGGCGGCGAATAAAATCTTCTGCCCAGTGTCCAGGTATATCGCTGAAGGAGGTAATGTCAGGGTTAGGGTTAACAATATAAGGAGATGCGATCGCATCTGCAGAGCCTGTTGCTACTAATGCCTGGTAAATCAATGCTACCACCTCAGCACGGGTAATCGGCCTCATGGGATTGAGCTGATTGGGTTGGGGATAATTCACTACCATTCGTCTTTGAGTTGCTGTGGCTACCGCTTGGGTAGCATAGCTGGGAATCTGAACCCGATCGCGATAAAACCCGAGTTCGCTAGACTCACCACCTGTTAACCCCAAACCCTTGACTAGGGATACCAGACCTTGAACTCTGGTCAGATTTTGCTGGGGGCGAAATGTTCGATCGGGGAATCCGGAAATAAAACCCATAACTGCTGCTTTCCGAATTGCCTGTGATGCCCAAAATTTCGCTGAGACATCCACAAACTCCCCTCTGCCTTTACCCACCTGCCTTGGCAAGTCAAATGTTTTGGCAATAATTGCTGCATACTGTGCTCTAGTGAGGTTGGCTTCTGGCTTGAATGTGCCATCTCCAAAGCCACTAACTAGTCCTCTAATCACTAATTCTCCAATAAACTGGCTTGCCCAATGACCTGCTAAATCACTGAATTGAAATGGACCAGTCTGCCGGACTGGAACTTGAGATGAACGCAACTCTACCGCACCCTCAATTCTAGATGGATTGAGCTGATTGCCCACAGAAACTAAGCTGACAGAGGTGCTATTTTGGAGATCAGCCTTACCATTATTGCGCAGGATATTACCCGCTGGGTCTTGAGAATTGCCTAAATCTGGTCTAGCGCTACCATTAACCACTAAACCACCATGAGTATTGTTCTCAATCAGATTACGACGCAATACCGGTTGCACCTGACGCATCAAAACGATTCCAGCTCGGTTACCAAGTATTTTATTATCTGCTATTAACGGTGCTGCGGAGTCGCTGATGGCAATCCCATAACCAGTCTTTTGACAAACATTGCCTCGCACTTCCCCTTTGCCATTACGCACCAGAAAGATGCCACTGGAAGCGTTAGCGTACAATACATTATCCAGAATCAGGGGTTTGGCTGTGCCAGTAACAAATATCCCTTCACGACCACAGCGAGTAAAGGTATTATTGGCAATAATCGGTGAGGTAGATTCAATCCAGACCGCTGTCCCCAATTTGCCCGGATTAGTAACCGTTACTCCTCTTAATTGGGCCTTGGAATCTAAACGGATGGTAATATTTTGACGATTAAACGTCGGGCTGACATAGTTCCCACTGCCGGAAATCACAATATTCTTACCCTTGGTCGGTTCATTGCCAAGAACCATCACTCCCTTAGGAATAACGAGGGGAAAAACTTCTCCACTAGCAGCATTATAGGTACCAGCTGCTAAGTGAATGGTAGTTCCAGCAGCGGCAATAGAAAGTGCCTTAGTCAAGGTTTTAAACGGAACACTATCACCAGTATCGCTATCCTTACCAGTGACTGGGTTAACGTAAATAGTAGATTTAACCATATTAGTCAGTAAATGGCAATTAACACATAATACTTAACACGTAATATTTAATACTTAAGATTTAACACTTAATATTTAATACTTAATATTTAATACCTAATACTTAACAGCTAATACTTAACACGTAATACTTAAAAATATGATAGAAGTAGAGCATCTAAGCAAAATCTATGGCACCACCCCAGCGATAGAGAATGTTACTTTCAGGGTTGAACCAGGAGAAATCCTAGGGTTCCTTGGACCGAATGGTGCAGGGAAAACCACTACCATGCGAATTTTGGCAGGCTATTTACCAGCAACCCATGGT
Source organism: Moorena sp. SIOASIH (assembly GCF_010671925.1). GTDB lineage: Bacteria > Cyanobacteriota > Cyanobacteriia > Cyanobacteriales > Coleofasciculaceae > Moorena. The sequence continues at coordinate 1,017,424 of NZ_JAAHIH010000005.1, forward strand.
ACTGCCCGAATTGCTAATTATGATGTTCATGAAAATTCTATGGCAGTACGACGCCGAATTGGTTATTTACCGGAATTTCCGCCACTGTATCCGGACATGACCGTTGAAGGATTTTTGCACTTTGTTGCCCGTATTAAAGGTGTTGCTGCAGGCGATCGCACTACTAAGGTCAAAACTGCCATGGAGCGCTGTAACATAACGAGCAAGGCCAAGCTACTGATCCGCAAGCTTTCTAAGGGCTTCCGTCAACGGGTGGGTATCGCTCAGGCAATTGTACATGACCCACCGGCGATCATTCTAGATGAACCTACAGTCGGTCTTGATCCTCGGCAAATCATTGATGTCCGTAACTTAATTAAGAGCCTTGCTGGTGACCATACTATTATCCTCTCAACCCACATTCTACCAGAAGTGAGTATGACCTGTAGCCGGGTAGCCATTATCAATGAAGGCAAAATTGTAGCCACCGATAGTCCAGACAAGTTACTGGCGGAGTTAACCGGGGGATCAGGTTATGAATTAGAAATAGATGGTGATGCAAGGGAGTTACAGAAATTATTACAAGTTATACCAGGAGTTTGCCTGGTGGAACTGGTTAATGATCAAAATTTACCTGGCGGACGCTCTTTATTCCACATCGTATCAGCACCGGGAGCAGAACCCGCACGGGATATTGCAGCTGTGACTGTGGGAGCTGGTGTAGGGATATACGAAATGCGACGGACTCGCGCTACCCTGGAAGATGTCTTTTTGAAACTGACTACGACCGAAAAACCACTGCCTGAACCAGAGCCTGATTTACAGGAGTCTCAGGAATCTGATGAAGGATGAACTATGAAGGATTAAGCATGAAGGATGAAAGTTATTTTGGAAACATTTAACTAAGTAACCTTAAAATAACTAACCTTAATCGTTTAACTAATCCTTAGCTAACGAGTGCATCTCCTAAAAGCTGTTTGACCCGGTGGGTGGAATGGGCACCTTTACAAATATGAGATGCACCCTTAGCTAACTAACCTTCAACCTTCAACCATATAACCTTGGCCTTTCGGCCACGCTACGCGAACAACCATATAACCTTCAACATTCAAACCAAAAATTACCCTCTATAATAAAACGAATAATGATTATAATTGGGAATATATTAGCAATTTTTAGGAAAGAATTACAGGGCTATTTTGCTTCACCATTCGCTTATGTTATCGCTGGTGTATTTTGGTGGCTGTCTGGCTCCTTTTTTGTGGAAATTCTTTTGGATCAAGAGGGGATTATTAACCAAGTGGCAACGGCAGAACAATTGGGTTTACCGATACCACCAGTGGATGTTGCCTATGTATTTTTGCGTCAATTCTTGGAAGTGATGGGTTCACTGTCGTTATTTGTGTTGCCAATTCTGTCGATGGGACTCTATGCTGAGGAACGCAAGCGCAGGACTTTGGAACTTTTGGCCACTTCTCCACTAACGAATTGGGCTGTAGCTGTAGGTAAACTCTTGGGAGTGGTGACATTTTATAGCTTTATGGTGCTACCCTTACTTGCCTATGAAGCGATCGCATTTAGTGCTACAGACCCCCCGGTTCAACCTGTCCTACCGTTACTAGCCCACGTCGGATTAATTTTACTAGCAGCATCGGTGCTTTCTCTGGGGATGTTCATTTCTTCCCTAACTGATAGCTCAATTTTGTCAGCAATCCTCACCTTTGCTCTAGTTTTAGGACTTTGGGTGATTGATTTGATTGCTAAAAATGTTAGTGGACCCCTTGGGGAAGCCTTAGGTCATTTATCGTTGCTGGAAAATTATAAAAATCTGATTCAGGGTGTTTTGGATACTAGTAGTATAATTCTGTTTTTGAGTTATATCTTTATCGGTATTTTTCTAACTGCTCAGTCTATTGATGCATTGAGATTTCAGCGTTCTTAGCTAAGCCGTCAGCGGTCAGCGGTCAGCGGTCAGCAGACTTAACTCAGCATTATTCGAATGCTTACCTGTTTTATTCAAAAGCACCTCAAGTAGCGTGGCCATTCCCGTAGCGTGGCCAAAGGCTGATAGCTGAATGCTTTCCTCAAAACCTACCAATTTCTTACAGCAATTTCTGACATCGAACTGAGGCTAGTCATTGTCAGTTAAACAACACCAGAAAAAACTGAGACAAAAACTGAGACATTTTGCTCTTGCCTTCCCAGTAGTCTGAGATTATAGAAAGTTCAGGGATATGTAGCTATTGATCTAACACCCCTGACTGGTTGTATCCTGTCCGGTGCTGGGTGATAGTTTTCTTTAGCCCAAATCTGGACAGTTTTATATTTTAGAGACAGACAGATGAAATACAGACATATACCGAAATTCTGTGTATAAGAAAACAGCTGTTTTCTGTCTCACTATCCCCAAAGGAGTAGATTATGAGGTTTCACACTGGAGAGATTGCTGTTCAAACTCGGGCTGGGGTAACCGAAGAAGCTGAGAAACTCAGCTCGATCATTACTCCGGTGATCAGACCCGCTGCTCAGATGCTCCTGACAACCCAACAATTAGCGATCGCTAGTAGTGTGGATACCAATGGCTTGGTTTGGGCATCACTGCTGACTGGTCAACCTGGTTTTGTCCGAGTTTTCGATAATCAAACTGTTGAGATTAACTGTATCCCTATCGATCGGGATCCGTTGTACGAAAACTTGGTGCAAAATGGAGTACTTGGACTTCTGGTGATTGACCTGACTACCCGTAAACGCTTGCGGATGAATGGCTTGGCTAGAGTAGAAGGCAAAGGGCAGATTGTGATGCAGACCAGTGAGGTGTTTTTCAACTGTCCCAAATACATCCAGCTGCGTCATCTAGAGACTGATACCGCTGAGTCAACGCAGCCAAATGAAATTCGCAGCTTTGAGGCTTTGACCACAACCGAGCAAGACTGGATTACCCAATCTGATACCTTTTTCATTGCCAGTTTTAATCCAGAAACTGGGGCAGATGCCTCTCATCGGGGTGGATATCCGGGATTTATCCAGGTGATCAGTGATAATCAGCTAGTGTTTCCCGATTATGCTGGCAATAATATGTTTCAAACCCTAGGTAACCTGACAGTCAATCCCCATGCTGGTCTGCTGTTCATCGATTTTGAGCGAGGCAATACCTTACAACTGACTGGAACAGCCGAGGTGATTTGGGATCAGTCACGATTCACTACCGTTCCAGGAGCGCAACGGTTAGTGGAGTTTCATATTGAGCAGGTCTTAGAAACAACTAATGCTAGCCCTATACGCTGGCGCTTTGGAGAGTATTCTGCCGCTAATCCTGCTGTTAAGAAGGAGGGTTTACCAGATGCAATGGTTTCTTAGGACAACTTAGATGGGTTTGCCCTGACAATCATTCCTCCCCCCTCTCCCCACACTTCCCACACTTCCCACACTTCCCACACTTCCCCCTCTCCCCACACTCTTCTTCTCCTCCTACTACTTAACTCTTACTTTTGTTTTGAGAGTGATTAGTTTAATTCCTGGATTATAAGTATAAACACGACGAAAAATAAGTGTAATCACTGAGGCATTAGGATCTAGGGGTTGTTTTAAGGTGATATAACCTTTAGTTGGTGTCCTAGAAGGCATGACTGTTCCATCCCAACTAGAGCCTGAATAACCTCTATAGTTATTTCCTAAGTTATCAACTGCGATAAAATCTGAAAATCTGCTATCTTTATTAGTGTAATTATAAGCTTTAAAATAAATTTTTAATTGGCCATTTTTCCACTTTTCTATCTTATCAACGACGAAGCGAGCGCCATTAACTTGTGGGGATGACCAATAATTTCTAAAAACTTGAGGGATTTGGCTTTGCCATTCAGCAATTAATCGTTGTGCTTCTTGATAAGATGGCGTAGCGTTATGAATCCGTTTTGCGATGGATATTGCTTGACTATACTGTCGCTGATTAGCATAGTGATTTGCCTTGATGATCAGGTTTTCTCCTTGTATTTCTAATTCAGCAGCTAGTCTTTCTAATTCAGCAGTTTTTATTTTTGTTTCAGCAGTTTTAATAATTTGGATTGCTTGGTGCTGGAAACGTTCATCCTTAACCTGTGTTGCCATTGCTTTGGCTTGTTGCCATTTACGTTTCTTTAGGTCTTGTTGAGCTTTTTGAATTAAATTTTGATCACTTTGCCATTGTTTCCATTCAGTAATTAACTGTTGTGCTTCTTGGTAACTATTACTCTCAGCAGGTATTTTTTTAGCTTCAGTAATTGCTTTATATATAAGTCGAGAGTTCTCTACTAGTTTAGTGGCTTTATTTAGTTGTGCTACAGAACAGTCATTTAAGAGGCATATCGATTTGTCATTGATGCTCAAAAAATCGGGAACGTCTTGAGCTAAGTTAATACATTTTTCATAGTCTCCATTGCTCAAGTGCTGTTGGATTTTACTTACTACTAGTTGCTCAATTTGGTTTAATCCATAGGTAAGACCTAACCCTAAAGTGATTACAGTAACTATAGCATAACTTAGTCGTTTATTCAGGTTCTTTACTTTGAGATTGTTGCTAAACTCTGCTAGTAGTTTTCTTTTAGTTGGCTGTGGGGATGGAACCGATTTAAAAATACGTTCTAGATTGGCAAGACGCTTTTTAGGGTCAGGTTCTACCATCTTGTCTAGGTAGTCAAGAAATTCTTTGCTAAAACCTGAAGCTAAATGCCTGAATTTTAGACGATGATTGCTTAAATCAATTAAATTACTAATTTCCGCCGTTTTAATTCCGGTAACCAAAGAAACAAGTGTCACTCCTAAACTATAAATATCTGATGCTTTATTGAGGGGTTGATTATATAATTGTTCTGGTGGCATAAATCCAGCTGTGCCAGCCATCGTAGTACTTCCAGCAATTGAACTATAGGCAATTTTGGCTAAACCAAAATCAATTAAGTAAACCCGCATTTTGTAATCTAACAAAACATTTTCTGGTTTAATGTCTCGGTGAATTATCGGATTAGAAAAATGTTGGATATAATCCAAAATTTCGATAAGTTGAACTGCAATTTGCTGAATTTGCTCTGGTGTAAAACTTGGGTATGCAGACAAAGGTTGAGCGTTTTTGTACTCCTGTACCAAACAAACACCACCCTCAGGAGCAAAGGAGTCAAGATACCGAGGAATCCTAGGATGGTGTAACTGTTTTAGTACCTTAATCTCACTTTCAATGGATTGGTAACCATGCCAGCTACTGTTATATTGAGCAAATTGAAATAGCTTGATTACAACTTTTTGCTTAGTTTTAAGATGGATGGCTTGATAAGTTACTCGACCACTGTGATAGTTCTGACCTAATCGTTTTTTGACTTGGTAGCCATAGTTAGAAAAATCAGGAAATTCGCTCATCGAATTTAGGTTTGTGCATCACTTACAAAATGTATACGCTTTATATTACTCCAACTTCAACAAAATAATAACGGATTGAGTTTTAAGTAATTGACACCCCAAGTCTCTTTAGAGTTTGGGTTGATAGTGACCTGAAAGCTAGAGCTGGTAAGTATTGTGGACCACTTGTGGCCCCCAGCAAGTTTATACAAACTTTATATTTATCCAAAGCCTTTATACAAAGTTTACAAAAAAACTATGAAGGATAATCTTTTTATGGATAAAAATAGTGTAAACTTATTCACCAATTTATTCACCTAACTAATACACCCAACTAATAGTGTGGCTGGATGTGTGGAATCACCACTGAATCCTCAGTACGGAGTGCTGAGTGCTGATACCTGATAGCTAAATAATTATCTGATAGCTAAATAATTAGGACTTATAAAAATTAGTTATTTTAATTTTCCACTCTATAGCTGTCCTATGATTACCCTCTGAAGTTCCATCGGATACTCTCAAAGATCCGCTACGGGATTCTCAGCGCTGCTACGGGATCACATTACTACCGTCTTAAGTTCCATCGGATGCTCTCAGCTGCTACACGAACGCATGATTAGCCGGTGAAGTTCGATGTGATGCTCTCAGCCGCTACGCGATCGCATGATTAGCCGGTGATATCATGTCAGGATAATTACCCCTTATAAAAATCTCCCCACACTCCCCACACTCCCCACACTCCCCACACTCCCCACACTCCCCACACTCCCCACACTCCCCACACTCCCCACACTCCCCACACTCCCCGCGCCCAGGCCCCACCACACTCGCCTAATGCCTAATACCTAGCAGGTTAAGCTGAATGCTTACAATCAGTAATGATAGTTGCAGCTGCCGTGAGGTTTGAGATGAAGACAAGCAAAACCAAGAAGTATCTCCTTTACCTTTTCTGGCTCGGGCCACTACTGACCATGGCGGGAATCACTGTCAGGATTATTACTGAAAAATGGTCTCCAGACGCATTAGGGTTACTGATTGCTGGTATTGTCATTAGTCTTGTGGGGCTAGTATTTTTAGCCCAGTTGGCTCCGAAATTTTGGCAAAGCCGTTCTACCCAAGTCGGAACCAATGCTATTATTTCTACGGTAGCTATGTTAGTGATTTTGGGGCTGATTAACTTTTTAGGGGTGCGCTATACCCAACGGATCGATTTCACAGAAAATCAGTTATATACTCTGTCACCCCAGTCCCAGCAAGTGGTGCAAAATTTACGACAGCCCCTTAAGGTTTGGATCTTTAATCCACAACCCAATCCAGATGACCGAGAGTTGTTAGAGAACTTTCGTCGGTATGGGTCAAACTTTGAATTTCAGTTTGTTGACCCTCAGCTAAAACCAGCACTAGCTCAGAAATTTGGTGTTCAGTCTATCGGAGAAGTTTATCTACAATATAAAGACAAGCAACAATTATTGCAAGCTGTTAATGATACCCAACCTCTGTCAGAATCTAGTCTTACTAGTGGTATCGAAACCCTGACTCGGGAAATTTCGGTTAGGGTTTACTTCCTCCAAGGTCACGGAGAAAAATCCTTAGCAGAAGTAGAAGGAGGATTATCTGAGGCCGTACGTGTTTTAGAGGATAAAAATTTTACGGTTCAACCCCTTAACCTAGCTGAACGCTCAGAGGTTCCAGCCGATGCATCAATCGTGGTTAGTGCAGGTCCGATGCGACCATTATTAGAAAAAGAAGTCAAAGGGTTACGTAACTATCTATCTAAGGGTGGTAGCTTACTATTGATGCTCGACCCTGATACTAATCCTGAATTGGATAGCTTTCTCAAAGACTGGGGAATTAAGCTAGACAGTAGGTTAGTGATTGACCCGTCTGCTCCAGAACGTTCCTTAGTGCTTGGTGCAGCAACTCCAATGGTGACCAGCTACGGGAATCATCCCATTACCAACGAATTTGGCGACGGATTTTCCTTTTATCCCTGGGCGCGATCGCTAGAAATTATCCCAGTAGATGGTATCCAGGAGACTCCTCTGCTGATTACCAATGACAGAACTTGGGCTGAGAGCAATCCTAAACAGCAGCCACTGGAATTGAATCCAGAAAGCGATCGCCCTGGTCCGTTAATCTTAGGTGTAGCATTAAGCCGCCAAGCGGAAGAGATTGATCAAGCTACTCCTCAAGAGGATGGTAACAAAAAGACCTCTTCATCTCGTCTAGTAGTCTATGGTAACTCTAATTTTGCCACCAATGGTTGGTTTGATCAGCAATTAAATGGTGATGTTTTTCTCAACACCATTAGCTGGTTAAGCAAGCAAGATGATCAAGTCCTATCTATCCGCCCTAAAGAACAAAACAATCGACGGATTAACCTAACAGCAATCCAGGCTGAGTTACTGGGTTGGACTGCGCTGTTACTTATGCCCTTAGTCGGGTTTACCACAGCTGGGTTGGTATGGTGGCAACGCCGTTAGTATTGGTAACTGATATAACTATAGTAAAGGGAACAGGGAATAGGGAGTAGGGAGTAAGGAATATGGCATCAGTAATTCTCACAATTCCTACACGGATCCCTATAAACCTATGACAATTCTACAAGCTAGTCACCTATCTCTAGAAGATGTCCATCATACCTTTGGCTTTCAACGGCAATACAATAGTTCATTAACTTCCCGGTTATCCCTAGACACTATCACCGAATTTGAGCAACGGGAATTGGAACAAATTCGGACTGATTTTGATAATTACTTAATCGCCGGTAAAGTATCTGAAGGACTGGTAAAAGCTCTAACTGTTTTTCCCTTACTGCGATTAGCTGGCTTCTATCGCTCTCCAATCAAGATTTCCTTGGAAGAAGGGATTGCTGATATTGATATTGAAGACCAGGATACCAAAATTACTGGCAGACTAGATATTCTAGCAATCAACAAAGCTAAACAGACAGTAGATAAAGTATCGTTTTGGGTCTTAGTTATCGAAACTAAAAACAGTAGTGCTGATGTATCCGTTGGTTTACCTCAATTACTGACCTATGCCTATAAGAGTTTAGACCATCAAGACTCAGTTTGGGGACTATCGACTAACGGATACATTTATCAGTTTATTTATATCCAAGCTGGCAATCCTCCGATTTATCAGTTGATGCCAGTATTAAACCTGATGGAATCGGAGTCATCGATTAAATTACTACAAGTTATTAAAGCTATAGCGCTCCTATAGCATTTCCATTTGATTTGTGAACATACTCCCTAGCGACTATGTTCGCTCTCCAAATCGAGTCAATAATTCTAGTCGAGACAATTGTAATAGTAGGGGGGTAAATTCTTCTGGAGACAGTGCCATCAATGGCTCAATAATTCCCAACAGTTCCTGGTCTAGTTCACCAAAACGGCTACGCAATAAGTAAGTGACCATAGTACGGCGTTCGTTTTGCATACCTTGGACTAGTCCTTCTTCTTTTCCCTGGACTAGTCCTTCTTCTTTTCCCTGCACTAGTCCCTGGACTAGTCCCTCTTGTTTGCCAAGCTCGGTAGCCAATTCCAGTCGTTGTTGATATATTTCAGATAATTGCATGATTAACTCCCGGTCATCTTCTTCTAGGTCTTGATTTTGTTTGATACGTGCCTCTAAAATTGCCAGCATGTCATATACTAATTCTAGGATATTGTCTTTGTGCTGACTCCCGTTCGGTAGGGATTTCAATTCCTCGATCGCGTGCTGTTGCACTCTACCTCTACCGATAATTCTCAGCCATAAGGTTTCTGAGGTAACTGGCAGTTGGTGAATCGCCACAATTGCGGTATACAAGGATTTCCCCAGAAAGTATATCCCCCTGGGATAATTAACTAGATCTGCTTGAAAATTGAAGCTTTCTAAAAACTCTTCCGAAGCGGTTGGGGAGAGAATCCATAAACGAGGCAGTTCGGTCACCCTAACTTGGGCATTAGTGCGCTTAGCCTGACGGAAAACTTGACCATGAACCTGGGCCAGTTTACCGATACAACTGAGCACCTCAAATTTAGTGACTGGGTTGCGGAACGGTTCAAATATGGCAGGAGTTGTGGCCAGTTTTCCGAGTAATCCTAGGCTTTGTCCATTGGTGGTTAGTGGCTGAGATGGCAAAAAGTAAACATCAATTTCTTGAACTTCCCCAGGCACTTTCCAGCTTGTTTCTACCTTCCCCAGGGGGTCGAGGAGTTCTTTAAGACATTGTTTGGCAAATTGGTCATGGACGTTTCTGGTCATGGAACAGCCTAAAAACTATAGGAAAGGGAGTAGGGAGTAGGGAGTAGGGAGTAGGGAGTAGGGAGTAGGGAGTAGGGAGTAGGGAGTAGGAGAAAATTATCTGTAACTCATAATTATTATAACCGATGATTAGTAATTTATTGATCACAAAAATTACATCAAAAAAATGTTATCATTTTTTAAAAAATGACCATAAAAATCAAGGCTTATTTAGCATCATCCCAAAAAATTATCGGATTTCTTTCCTACTCTTCCCTGTTCCCTGTTCCCTGTTCCCTGTTCCCTGCTCCCTGTTCCCTATGACCTATTATTTATAAGTGTTCAACCAAAAATGATATAAGATAGAGTGGGTGCATAATGCCAGCTAGGATGAACGGTTCCATGTTCCAACCGCAGCTTGGTACAGAATAGGGAAAAAACTCTACCAATAGAAAATTAATATGACCGATTTACAAACGTTTTACCGAGCTACCAACCCCAGTAAAACCTTAGCGGTGGACAATGAGGAGGATCGCAAGTATTACATTGATTTCTCTTCAGTACGCGGCGGTCAGATTATTGAAAAACTTAGAAAAAAGATTGCTATCTTTTCACCAAATAAACCTACTTGTGAACTGTTTACTGGGCATATTGGCTGCGGCAAGTCTACGGAGTTGCTCAGGTTAAAGCTGGATTTAGAACGGTCAGGATTTCATGTGGTTTACTTCGAGTCCGATCAAGACTTGGAAATGAGCGATGTTGATATCAGTGATATTTTACTGGCGATCGCTCGTCGAGTCAGTGAAAGTCTGGAAGGCGCTGGCATTAGCCTTCAACCAGGGTACTTCCAGAGGTTATTTGGCGAAGTCAAAGATATCTTAAAAACACCGATGGAGCTATCGGATGTAGAATTCTCTGTAGGCATTGCCACCATTACCAGTCAAGCCAAAGCTAGCCCTAAGCAGCGGGATAAGTTGAGAGGATATCTAGAGCCTCGAACCAATGGAATTATTGAAGCAATTAATCAGGAGGTGCTGGAGCCTGCTATCCAGAAATTGAAACAGACCGGGAAAAAGGGACTAGTAGTAATTGTCGATAACCTTGACCGCGTGGACTCTATTCAAAAGCCCTTTGGTCGTCTTCAGCCAGAATATTTGTTTGCGGATCGAGGAGCACAGTTGCGGGGACTGGGCTGTCACGTGGTTTACACTATTCCACTGTCGCTGCGGTTTTCCAATGACTTTGGGATGGTGACTGAACGGTTTATGACCGACCCCAAAGTCCTGCCAATGGTACCTGTACAGTTACGGGACGGTAGTAAACATGAAGAAGGAATGGCACTGCTGCGACAGATGGTACTAGCAAGAGCTTTTCCAGATTTAGAGCCAAACCAGCGTCTGACTAAAATTACCGCAATTTTTGACAGTCCTGAAACCTTAGACCGTTTATGTGGTGCTAGTGGCGGTCATGTGCGGAATTTACTCCGGTTTCTCAATGATTGGATCATGGAAGAAGGAAAACTACCCCTGTCCCGTAATGGTCTAGAACGTATGATTAAGGCTCAGCATCATAAACTTGTGTTAGCGATCACTGATGATGAGTGGGATTTACTGCGTAAAGTAGCTAAGGATAAAAAAGTGACTGGAGATGATGGATATCAAATCTTAATCCGCAGTCGCTTTGTTTATGAGTATTATGATCAAGAAGAACCTTGGTTTGATGTTAATCCGATTTTGGCAGAAGCTAAGGAACTAGTTTGACCCGGTGGTGCGTTACGGGACGGGCTGTCCCAACACTGGCTACCAGGCGGAAAATGAGGGCGAGCCCGTCCCTAACGCACCCTACGCCACATTTAGGTGCGACTGCTTCCTGCTCCCTGCTCCCTGCTCCCTGCTCCCTGCTCCCTGCTCCCTGTTCCCTGTTCCCTGTTCCCTTTGCGATATATGAGTGCCTCCGATAAAACCAAAGAGGTTGCTGCCTACAACGAGCGTGCGTTGCAAAGATTGGCTTGGGCAATTGAAGCTTCTCAGGGGCAATTTTCACTGATTTTTGCACACTGTAACTATACCTATGTACAGCAGCAAATGACTCAGCGGCTGCTAGAAACCTGTCCTGTTCAAATCCGGGAGGTTGTGCTGAAAAAGTCTGATAGCAGACTTTATAGGAAGATTCGGCAGGATTTAGGAGATCAGCAGCCAGGGGCTGTGATGGTCTTTGGCTTAGAGGCCCTTGATGATATTGATAGCTTGCTGGCTGCTACTAACCAAGTCCGGGAAGAGTTTCGGAAAAATTTCCATTTCCCCCTAGTGCTGTGGATTAATGATGATGTTCAAACCAAATTGCTTCGGGTTGCTCCTGATTTGGAGAGTTGGGGCACAACTAGGGAGTTTCAAACCCCTCCTGATTCCTTATCTTATGAATTAATCTATACTCTCTCTCAAAAAGCCAAGGAGATCTTGGCTAAATTTCCAAACTGTGCTCCTGAAAAATTTTTGTATGAGCTGAATCGGGGGATAGATCATCTATCAGAATTTAATTTAGCTTGGCAAGATTTACAACATCACAACCAGGAAATAGAGCCAGAGTCAGAAGCTAGTTTTTACTTCATGCTAGGTCGAAATTACTATGCTAAAAAACAATTGGAACAATCCTTACTTTACTTTCATAAAAGCTTAGAGCTATGGCAAATAATAACCCGCTTCGATTGGCAAGGGATGGTTCTATTTCATATCGGGTTATGTCCTTATGGAAAAACTGAAGGACAAAATTTATTTGAGCAATGTATTGATAGTTTAGCTCAGATATCTTCTCTTGATTTAGCTAACCGATTGATTACTCAATTTGCCAGAGTCTTGCAACGCTTACAACGATGGGAATACTTAGAAACCTTAGCCCAAAGGTCTCTAAGACTCCATAGAGCCAATGGGAATTCAATTGAGTTAGCTCAAGATTATGGTTTTCTGGCGGAGGTGGCTTTAGATAAATTAGCTTGGACTGAAGCTAAGGCATTAGCAGAGCAAGCACTCTCCATCCTGGAAACTAGTTTGTCGGCTAAATCAACAGCAACTTCATCGGAGCAAAAAGCAAAATTAGATGGGAGGCAATCCTTTGATAAAGCTTGGTATTTATTATTATTGGCAAGAGCAGAAAAAGGTCTTTGTAAGTATCAAGATAGTATCAAGTATCTGGAAAGAGCAAAAGCAGAAACTCAAGCCCATTATGCTCCAGAGCTTTATATTAGGATTTTGGCAAGCTGGCGAGAATTATACCTTGAAAATGGTGACTATCTAGCTGCTTTTAGAGTTAAACAAGAACGAATATCTATTGAGCAACAGTTTGGCTTGCGAGCCTTTATTGGTACAGGGAGATTACAGCCAAAACGAAGGAGAGCAAATTCTCAACTTCCAGCCCTTCAGCAGCCTGAAATGGTTGCAGACGAAATCATCGCTTCTGGCAGACAACAAGATATCAATAATTTACTCGAAAGAATTGGCAACCCTAATCATAGATTAACTGTTATTCATGGACCATCTGGGGTAGGAAAAAGTTCCTTGATCTATGCAGGATTAGTTCCAATTCTCAAGCAACGAGCCATTGGTCAGCGAGATGTATTACCAATTGCCATACGAGTCTATACTGACTGGGTTAGGGAGCTGGGCGAGTTATTGGTTAATTCACTAAAAGCAAGAGGGCTTAGTCTTCCTGTTGAAGCAGATTCAGGAACTAGCATCTTGCAACAGTTGCAAGAAAATGGTGACCGAAACTTACTAACAGTTTTAATTTTTGATCAATTTGAAGAATTATTTTTTGCTGTTCCAGATATAGTCGAACGTAATCTTTTATTGGAATTTTTAAAAACAGCAATTGACTATATTCCTTCTACTCAAGTTATTCTGTCATTAAGGGAAGACTATCTACACTATCTATTAGAATTTCAACGTTCACAAAAAATAGATACTATCAAGTACATATTAAGCCAAGACATTCTTTATTATTTAGGAAATTTTTCTCGCCAAGAGAGTGCTAATTTTATATATCAATTAACAATAAAACATCGGTTTTATTTAGATAAAAAATTGATTTATAAACTTGTGAATGATTTAGCGGGAGAGCTAGGTGAAGTTCGTCCAATTGAGTTACAGATTGTGGGTTCACAATTGCAAGAAGAGAAAATTAATAAACTGGGTGAGTATCAAGAAATCGGTTCTAAACAAAAGCTATTGGAGCGATTTTTAGCTGGAGTTGTTAAAGACTGTGGTTATTGGAATAAACGTGACGCAAGACTAGTTTTATACCTCCTAACAGATGAAAATAACACTCGACCACTCAAGTCTAGGGCAGAGTTAGGATCGGGTTTATTGGATCTCGGAGTAGGAGAGACAGAAAACCTAGATTTAATATTAGAGATTTTCGTCAACTCAGGATTGGTTTTACTTTTGCCAGAAATTTCGACGGCGCACTATCAATTAGTACACGACTATCTTGTTCCTATTATTCGTCAATCGACAGGAACTTTAATAATCACTGAATTGGAACAGGAGAGACTAGCCAGAAAAGAGGCGGAACGAAGTAAAGTAAGACTAGAAGATGCCTATAGAGAAGAGGCGTTATCTAAAAGCAGATTTATATCATCAGTTATAAAAATATTGATTATTCTGGTAGTATTAATACTATTTCCGGGACTACTATTTGCGAGACAAGCCAAAATACGAAATACTCGTGATTTTACTCAATCTTCAGAAGCCCTATTTAACAAAAATAGGGAGTCCCTTGATCCACTCATATTAGCTTTAAAGGCAGGAAGACAACTTAAGTCAGCAACCGTAGTAGGAACCGATACCCGAACTTCGACTTTAGCTGCATTACAGCAAGCCCTTTATGCAGTCAGAGAGCGCAATCGTTTGGAAGGTCATAAAAGTTGGGTTAATAGCGTCAGTTTTAGTCCTGATAGTCAACTCCTTGCCACTGGTAGTGATGATGGCACTGTCAAACTCTGGACCATAGAAGGTAAATTACGAAACAGCCTCGGGGGGTGGTATACAGATACATTCAATAGCGTCAGTTTCAGTCCTGATGGTAAAATCCTTGCCACTGGTAGTGATGATGGCACCGTCAAACTCTGGAGTATAGACGGTCAATTACTAAACACCCTACAGGGGCATGAAACTGAGGTTACAAGTATCGGTTTCAGCCCTAATGGTAAGGTGATTGTAAGTGGTAGTCGCGACGGAATAGTAAAATTGTGGGACAGACAAGGTAACCCAATTGGGGAACCCTTTCCAATACAAAACGCTAGTATTATCAGTCTCAGTTTCAGCCCTAATGGTAAGGTGATTGCCAGTGGTAGTCGCAACGGAATAGTAAGATTGTGGAACAGACAAGGTAACCCAATTGGGCAACCTTTTCCAGCACAGAAAACTCGAATCACAAGTATCAGTTTTAGCCCTGATAGTCAGACCCTTGCCATCGCCACTCTTGATGGAGCTGTCAGACTCTGGAATATTCAAGGTCAGGAAAAGAAAACTCTCCAAAGCTTTGGTGCCACAATCAATAGCGTTAGCTTTAGTCGTGATGGTCAGACAATTGCTACTGGCAGTTTAGATGGAACTGTTAAGCTCTGGAGTCGGGAAGGTCAGGAACTCCAAACCTTGCGGGGTCATAATAGAGGGATTACAAGTATGAGCTTCAGTCCCGATGGCACAATTTTAGCTACCGCCAGTAGAGACTTGACCGTCAGACTCTGGAGCGTTGAGGACTATAATTCCAAAACTCAAACCCTATTTGGGCATGAGGCTGCGGTTGATAGCGTCAGCTTTAGTCCCGACGGTAACTTAATGGCCACTGCTAGCTCCGATGGAACTGTTAAAGTATGGGATCGGAACGGTGTACTAATCACGACCTTTACAGGACATCAAGGTACAGTCACAAGTCTTAGTTTCAGCCCTGATCAAAAATTCCTTGCCAGTGCTGGTTCGGATGGAACGATAAAGCTATGGAGTCTGGACGGTAAAGAAATAGCAAGCTTCCGAGGTGATACGCACTGGTTTAATAGTGTTAGTTTTAGCCCTGATGGAAAAACTCTTGCTGCTGCTAGTAAAGATGGAACCGTAAAACTCTGGAATTTAGATACGACAGAAGAAATCCACACTCTCCAGGGGCATCAAGCTGATGTTTACAGTGTCAAGTTCAGCCCTAATGGCAAAATCCTCGCTACTGCTAGTAAGGATGGAACCGTTAAGCTCTGGAATTTAACAGAACAACTAGCAACTCTCAAACTAGCAACTCTCAAGGGGCATAGTGCTGCGGTGATTAGTCTCAGCTTTAGCCCTGACGGTCAGACCCTTGCCACCGCCAGTCTGGACAAAACTATTAAACTCTGGAATTTGCAAGGTGAACTACTTGAAACTCTCAAGGGACATAGTGGTGCAGTCAATAGCGTTAGTTTTAGCCCCGAAGGCACCATACTTGCCAGTGGTAGTAGTTACGGGACACTCAAGCTCTGGAATCTTCGGCAGGGTAAACTGCTTCAAACCCTCCAAAGTAGTGGTGCTGGGATCAATAGTGTTAGTTTCAGCCCTGATGGCAATACTCTTGCTACGGCTAGTCAGGATAACACTGTAATCTTGTGGAATATCGATCTAGCTCTAAGTAGTCTAGATGAGCTACTGGGACGTGGTTGCGATTGGGCTGGGGATTATCTGAAGAATAAACCGAATGTAAGTGAAAGCGATCGCACTCTTTGTCGAGGTATTCACTAAAACGCGATTGACCTTTGGTCACCCTTCGCGAACGCACTCTTTGTCAGGGTATTCACTAAAACGCGATTGACCTTTGGTCACCCTTCGCGAACGCACTGTTTGTCGAGGTATCAACTAAAACGCGATTGACCTTTGGTCACCCTTCGCGAACGCACTCTTTGTCGAGGTATTCACTAAAACGCGATTGACCTTTGGTCACCCTTCGCGAACGCACTCTTTGTCGAGGTATTCACTAAAACGCGATTGACCTTTGGTCACCCTTCGCGAACGCACTCTTTGTCGAGGTATTCACTAAAACGCGATTGACCTTTGGTCACCCTTCGCGAACGCACTCTTTGTCGAGGCATCAACTAAAACGCGATTGACCTTTGGTCACCCTTCGCGATCGCACTCTTTGTCGAGGTATTCACTAAAACGCGATTGACCTTTGGTCACCCTTCGCGAACGCACTCTTTGTCGAGGTATTCACTAAAACGCGATTGACCTTTGGTCACCCTTCGCGAACGCACTCTTTGTCGAGGCATCAACTAAAACGCGATTGACCTTTGGTCACCCTTCGCGATCGCACTACGGGCATCTTTCCGATTGAGTTGCAGCAAGAACTGCTGCGGGAACTGGGTGGCATTGAAGTAGGAGTGGGAACTTTAGTCGCTACCAATGCCAGAATGGCAGAAGCGGTCAAAGGTAGCGTTGACAGCTTGCGGGAATGGGTCAAAGGACAGCTAATGGTGCATGTAGATGAATCTCCTTGGCCCGTGCTAGGTCTCAAGGAATGGCTATGGGTGACAACGGGTCAAAAATTCTGTGTATTTCATCCGGGTGATACCCGTTCACGGGCCGAATTGATTGCCCAGTTGGGGGAAAGCTTTGACGGTGTGCTTAGTAGGGATGATAGAGAGCGTCTATAACGGTTATTCGGTCAAAGCACAACAGAAATGTCTGGCACATCTAAGGCAGCACTTCAAAAAAGTAGTCAAGTTGAAAGGAGGCAACAATCAGGCATTGGGGCAAGCCTTTTTAGATTTGATTGATGAAGCCTTTGCCCAACATAAACAATGGCGGCAAACTTACGATGATAGTACCTATCGCACTTGGGCAATCGAGTTCAAGTTGCGAGTTACCCTCACCCTACAACAGTGGCTCGGTGGAGCTGGATACGAGGCTGGCAAGTTACTCAAGTCTTTGCGGGACAAAGCCGAGCAGTGTTTGAAATTACCGTAAGAATAAAGAAGCCTTTATAGGCGAGAGGCTATGGGTAAAAAGGTTAATCGGACTTACGCAAATCCCTCAATTTAACGCTACCTGTAGGGTGGGCAAGGTTTTGCCCACCCTACCCATGGAGTCTGTGCGTAAGTCCTGGTTAAAACTCATGAAATAAGGCTTCTTTATTGTAAGGTTTCTTGGTACTTTCAAAGGCCACCCAGAAGTTCCACCGGATAACAACTTGGCTCAGAGAAACCTGCGTTTAGCTGTGACCAAGCGTAAGGTCAGTGGTGGCTGAAGTTCAATGAAGCGATTCCAACAGAATGCCGATTTACTGAGTGTAGTGCAAACCTGTAGACCTCAGGGACGGTCGGTGATGGAGTTTTTCCAACAAGCCTTGAGGGAAAACTCCAGTGGCCATCAATCCAGCCCATCCTTGTTACCTGAACCAATCCCCTGAATCTCTTGGGTAGGGGATGAAAGCCAAAGGCCGAACAATCAAGGTATTCCAGCATTCATTGGGGACGAAGCCTTTCATCCCCTAATAACTTGATGACGCCAGACCTGTATCCTTACATTTTAACTACTCCCTTACCGATTGAGGAAAGTCTTTACGCTCCAGAATTTTTGCTCCCGCAAGCAGTGTTCTAGCACTGAGGCCAATCAGTATAAAAATACCAATCCATTGCAGATATGGAAGATGGGGAATTTGTTGAACAAACTCGTCAGCCAGTTGAGTATGAATAGGTTCAATCGCCTTAAAATAATGTTGATAAAGGAAAATATAAACTGCAACTGGTTCAGTTATTAGGAGTAAATATGCGAGAGAACGCAAACCTACTACCAGCAACAGTGCAAAAATATTACTGGTTAACTCAAAGGCGATGGTTCGTTCTCGCAACTGAGGTAAAATCAGGTTATTGTACTCGCTAATAGTGTCAAAGAACTGGTTAATCGAAGTTCTAATACTTTTTGGCTCTAAACTTTGTTTGAGAGCACGTCGATCTGCCTGGCGATTATATTTTCTAGATGTCTTGAAGAAATCAAAGTCAGGTAATAGGTACTGCAGTGCACCATCTAGAGTTAAAAAAGATCGAGTCAGTTTGAGAAAAGTCCAATTACTTGGGATACCATAGCTGGCAATCACTTTAGATAATTCAGCCGTTGCCCCACCAAAAGACCGTTCTTTATACTCTATCCCTTTAAGTTGGGCTTTGGAGGACCAAACCTCTATAGCACGCGACATTTCTTCCCTGACTCTAGGTACATTAACTCTGGGAATATCAACAGCCAACCGCATGATATAATCAGAGGCTTTGCCAAAATCTCCATCTGACAATGAATTCGTATACTCATTATAAGTTACCCTCAAATTCCTATCCAGGGATCCCACGCTACCCATGTCAATGAATGCAACTTTGCTCCGACGCAAGAAAATAATATTGCCTGGATGTAGATCTCCATGGTACAAGTTATCTTCAAATACTTGTCGAAGTAATGAAATAAACATCGTTTCACCCACTTTTTCAGGCTCAAAGTCATTTTCATCCTGCCATTGAGAGACTCTGACGGGATCCCTAGCCAATACTTTAATATAATCAGAGGCAAGAACCCCATCGATATATTCCATAACTAAAACTCGACGTTTAGAATATTTGTTATAAATCTTTGGAACATATATTTTATGCTGCTTTAGTGTTTTTCTCATCTTACGAGTATTAGATGCTTCATAGCGATAATCTAATTCCTCCTTAAAAATTTTATCTAACTCCGATACTGCTTCATCTAAACGTAGGTAACTCATAACATTAAAAGCAATTAACAGTTTGGCAATGACTTTAATTAAATCCAAATCTCGCTTGAATGCTTCTTCTAGATTTGGACGTTGAATTTTAACGATTACCGGAACATTTTTTCTTTTGCTTCGCAACGTTGCTCTATGAACCTGACCAATTGATGCAGCTGCCAAAGGAGTCTCATCAAAATCTTGAAATATTTTTTCCATGGGTGCTCCTAGCTCTGACTCAATTGTTGATCTAACTAAAGCCATAGGGAATCCAATGGCTTCAAACTGAAGACGTATTAACTGCTCACAAACCTCTTCTGGGAAAAGATCGCTCCGCAATGCTAACAACTGACCCGTTTTTACCCAGAAGCCTCCCAAATCTTGAAAGATCTCACGCAGCTCGTTCGCAGCCTTTTGTATGTCTGGCTTATTTGTAATTCGGCGACGTTGTATACCTAAATAGTAAATAATAAATCGTTTGATAATGTAGATAGCAGGAAAACGACGAATTTCCAATTTTTCATCTATTTCAATTGTCTTTTTTTGCTTGTTATCAATAATAGGAGTAGGAATATATTTTGTCTTTATCATATTGTAAGCAGCCACAAACAAATTTCAATAATAATCATTGATATCTCGTAGTTATCCTATCATTAAATACTGAATTTAGCCTTTTAAAAAACTAGTTTTAGGCAGTCCACGATAGTTTCGCTACTGAAACTTTTACTCTTTAAAAAGTACTGCAGTGCATCTTGGATGAGTTTGCGGTATTGGCAGACATAAATAAAGAAACTGATCAACATCAAAATAATTACCAACGATATAATAATATCAATTTTTCCTTGAAGGAGATTCAGAAAATTACAAAGTTCAAAGTTCAAAAAAAAACATAACCTGGTGCAAAAATATGTGCCTAGTGCTGTTGATACCATTATATACCAATCCTAAATGATATCAGAGAAAGCCTCATAAGTACTTAAATCAGGCATAGTGAATAAATGATACTCAATAGACATATCCAAAAATCCATAACCCAGTCACAGCAAGGAAAACAAGTTGGTCAAGACATAATTTACAATTTAGTTAATAAGGGTTTGAAGACACAAGATCTGATTTTGTAGTAAAACTATGGCTCATTATAACGTCAATTACTTGCTCTGATACCTCCGATTTTATTACTTCTAAAATTAGCGAGCCAATGTCTTGATGCAGTCGCTCATGGGGAGGGGCTGTGTGCGGAACCTGCGTCCGCACCTTGTAAGCCCCGTGGAAACCACGGCAGTCGCTCATGGGGGGAACCCCCAAGACCGCGCTGCCTCCCCAAGACCGCGCTGCATCGCTTCTTAATCGTACTAATCCACAAACCGTTAACAAACAAAACTGATT
The DNA here is from genome assembly GCF_010671925.1 of Moorena sp. SIOASIH. Classification (GTDB taxonomy): domain Bacteria; phylum Cyanobacteriota; class Cyanobacteriia; order Cyanobacteriales; family Coleofasciculaceae; genus Moorena. The sequence goes on from NZ_JAAHIH010000005.1 coordinate 1,038,133, forward strand.
GATATCTAGTTTTACGCAAACGAAATCTTTCTTGAGATCTTTTCAAGATTTTGACAACTCTAATTAAATTTTCAATAAAAATTCGATCAGATGATAAAGCTTTGTTTTCTTGTTTTTGACTCTCTGTTAATTCTCCATTCTTCGGTTTTTTATAGGGAGTTGTAATTTGAGTTTCTCCAATGTAAGCTTTATCCCCACTAAAAGTTTGTTGAGCATTAAATTTGCTCAAAGTTTTTCGGCAGATTTTAATATCACTCATAGGGCCAGGTTTACCGATTACTACATCGACAATATCTTCAGGTGCGACCCGTGGCGAATTTAATTCTTAATGGGTCAAGCGCACCTTAGCTTTTGGTAAAACAATAAATTGATTTTTAAAAGTATGTCTTTTTTGCTTTCCTGTCTCTTGGTGCGCGTTCCCTAGGTCGGGTTCCCCGACCGGGGTCGCACCGCAATAATATTTTTTTTGCTCTTGATAATCAGAAGGTCTTTCAATAGACTGCTCGGTACTGTCTACAATCAATTCATAATTTTCTAATTGTTCACTAATGAGTTCTTCTTTTTGAAGCTTTTTTACTTGTGATAATAAACTGGGAGGTAAGTCGTTTTCAAAAAGTTTTTGCCAATAAGTAAAAATATTATGAGCCGTTGATTCAATGATTTTAAAAATAAGTCCTAAAAGTTGAAAGCTCAAATGATGCCTTAAATAAACTAACATTAAAACGATTTGCTCTGACTCTAATAGTTTAGGATGATTTCCTCTTCCTGCTTGATTGATTCTAATTTTAGTTTTATCCATTTCTTCTTGCTTTCTTTTATTGAGAAGCTTACCTAGTTCAATTAATTGCTCTAATTTTTGATAATCAATACCTAATAGTCTTTTGCTTTGTTTATGATTTTTCTGGATATAGTTCCAAGTATAGTTTTCCATTTGAGGTTTGTTTTTGAACACTATTTACTTATTGTACTCTATTTTTTGAGATTTGATTATATTCTGGAGATGTCTAAATAAATAATTCAAAGAGTTTATTTGTAATGGTGAAAGAGCAACACCATAGCAGGGTAATCGCATCTTAGTCGAGTTCTCAAGTTACTGTACTAAGCGCCTACAATGTGAATGTACAATTGCCGATCGTCCTCTGAGAAAAGGTGGAGGATCCGGTCTGTGTGAACCAGTTGTGTGAGTCAACCCTCTGTTTCCATTAATAGATTCAGTCCATCACCTCCTTCAATGGGTGGTCAACAGTTTGGTATTAGTGCAAGATTACGCCAGCGCCGCACTGGCGGCCAGGATTTTGATCACAAAGTCATGATCCATCCCCGCCCTGTAACGCTTCATCTTCAGACAAGGCGCGGGAGGGTTCTCCCTTGAGCAGGTTAACACGCTTCGCGGCGCACCAGCCCCAGATTCTCGCTTCTCATAGCCGTAGGCGTTCCCGGCTGGCATCTTCATTGAAGGTGACATCAAGCACCCAATGTAGACTGTTTTCAACACCCCAATGGCAGCGAATCACCTGGTTGTGCCGCGAGCCATCCGCCGACCGGGAACTGAGGTAAAACTGAGTCTGGGTGGTGGCGCATGTTCCATAACTGCCGCGTCCGCTTCACCATCACCACGCTAGTTAAGCCTTCCCATTGTGCGCGGTCTAGCAACGGGGGGAGTTGACTGACACCTACCGCCCACACCTGACGGGTTTCTTTGCGGTGATGGCTGGCCTCGACCGTTTGGTGGTCACTCAATTCAATCCCCTGCCAGTTCATAGCTTGAGCTATAGCAAACCACCCTCCCACCTGCTGGCTTAGCTTACCCTGGTTCCCCTTGAGCGCCAGGACATAGTCCCCACCCGCCTGCAAAATTTGTCGAGCAATGTCGATTTGGGTGCCCATGGCATCGAGAGTCACCACTGCTCCAAAGAGGTTCAGCAACTTGAGCAGCAGTGGCACTGCTGTGATTTCATTCGATTTACTCTCCACTTTTTGTTGGGCCAACACCAGTCCATATTCGCTGCTCCAGGCGCTGACGCTGTGAAGTGCAAGATGGTAGTTCTTACGGTCATAGGAGCCTTTGGCCGTCTTGCCATCAATATGAATCAGTTCAATATCCAAGCTCTCGGTGATGCTGCCCACCCAACTGAGGAAGCCAGCTTCGAGTTGCTGGGGTGCGAGTTGGCCAAACACCCGACCAAATGTATCGTGAGATGGTATCCCGTGAGGTAAGTCTAAAAATGTTTCCAGCCACTTTTGCTTGGCTTTACCGTAGGTTTCGATGGCCACAAACCCATCGGCTCCCGCAATCACAGCCAAAATGGCTATGGTAACAATCGCTACGAAATTATGGTCGGTTCTGCTACCCACACGGGGTACCGACCGATGCTCAAAATGATTGAGTACACTCTTTTTCAAGATCTGAGCCTCACGCTCATTGTGAGTGTTAGGAACGGGTCTGCCAAAACCTTTTGCCATGATCAGTGACTATAAAATACAACCCTTTACACATCCTAGGTTACCCTTGATGAGAGCTAAATTCTTAACTCATACACCAGGTCATTTGTCAAGTATAATTTATACCAAATTCTATGGGATTACCCTGGACACGGCTTTGTTGCATAAAGAGTATGAGTTAGCTGGAATAATGTTGACAGAGAAAAATTTGGCTCGACCCAACCATGACAGAAGCAAAGACCAAGACCCAATATAAAATTAGGAATTGGAGTGAGTACAACGCAGCCCTAAAAAACCGAGGAAGTTTGACCTTCACCGATTAATGACGAGGTACTTGAGGGATGGTGGAATCCCCACAAGACAGGGAAACGAGGCAGATCTCCCCAATTAGCGTGACATAGCGATCGCGCTCCATGAGTACAATGAGTTCAGTGCTGAATTTACCAGGAAGGCAAACCCAAGGATTGATGGAGTCGTTATTTAGGTTAATGGGAGTGGACTTAGATGTACCAGACCATTCAACGGTATCGAGGCGACTGGGAAAATTAAGTGTAGTAATGCCCGGTATAGAAAGGAGTTTGGCACGGCATGTGGTGGTGGATTCCACAGGTATAAAAGTGTATGGGGATGGAGTTTGGAAAGTGCGTCAACATGGTGTGAGCAAACGTCGCACGTGGGCGTTAGCTTCATCTAGGGGTGGATGAGAGCACAGGGGAGATACTTGGTGCGCTAGTAAGTACCAATAATCTCAGTGACGATTCCGCTTTATCGGAGGTGTTGGACGCCATAGAAGAAAATATTGAAGCAGTATCAGCAGATGGAGCCTATGATAAGCGCAAGTGCTATGATGCCATCAGTTCTCGGGGTGCTCAGGTCAATATCCCCCCACGTCACGATGCTCAATATTGGCCACAAGAGGGGGACAACCATCCACGCAATCAGAACCTGGTGCGGATTGAACAAGTGGGTCGAAGCCAATGGAAACAGGAGAGTGGATACCACCGTCGCTCATTATCGGAAACAGCGATGTTTCGTTTCAAGGTGATCTTTGGCACTAGGGCGTGTTTTCAAACTATAACCACAATAAAATTAATGCGATCGTCAACATGGCTGTATAATTTTCAGCAAGCAAATCGTATCGGGTAGCGATACGGCGAAATTGCTTGATTCGATTGATAGCAAGCTCTACAAGGTTGCGTTGACGATAGATTTCAAAGGTTTTATGGACCGCGACGTGGTTCGGCGGGAAAGTCGTGGTATGGTAAGACGGATACCACGACGACGACGGAGGTAATTACGGATTCTACGACCCGTGTAACCTTTATCTCAGTCTTAAAGGACTAATGCGAGGACGGCCTCGCCCAGAACGCGGGAGCAGCACCTTGTTCCATCAAAAGTTCTACGAAAAAGCGACTCGTTTCGTTGACCTGGACTAAGAAGAAATGTTATCGGTGTAACCATTACCTTCACAACCTATGTGTATTTTTGTACCTTAGCCTCCGCGAGAACGCCCTAATTTTTCATCTTCAGGTGCGACCCGTAGCGAATTTAATAATTAGATGCGGAAAGCGCACCTTCGCCGTTTTTTTTCCCCCAGCTGCGTGTTGATGGGCACGTATCACGGTGCCATCCACTTAGTGAACCTTCCAATCAAGATTTCCTCGATGATCAGCGATTGCTTCCAGATTTTCCAATATTTGGTTCCAGATTCCGGTTTTCTGCCATCGGTAAAACCTGGTTGCGACGCTTTTCCACTTGCCATAATCCCTAGGTAAGTCTCGCCACGGTGCACCTGTTCTTAGTACCGGTGAGAATTCCGTTGATAACCTTGCGGTGGTCTTTGTTTGGCTTACCTGTATAGGGTTTTTGTGGTGGTAGTAACGGTTTTAACCTCTCCCACTGTTCAAAACTTCACGTCCCCTCGATTCATGAATGCACCCTGCCTTCACACTACTTTTAGGATACAACGAGGCAAGAAAACACGCCCTAGTTGTTCTCGTGGTACTTTCGATAACCAGGCTGTAGAACTTTTACTGGCCTGTGCTGCCCTCAATCGTATGACCCATTTAGGTATGCCTGATAGCTATGCCCATGATTCTTAAGACTTCTCCTGAAAGGGGGAGCATTTTGATTCTTAATCATTAGACCTCTTGCAAAAATAAATATGAAATCAAAATCTATCCCTTTTGCCTTTTGCCTCTTGCCTTTTGCCTTGTAAACACCCACGGTTTATGAGACTTATGCAAGAGGTCTATTCATGCAACAAAGCCCTCAATTTCTAATTGCCTACCGCTATCAAAAGACGGAAGGGTACCCTCAGGATCAAAATTATCTCCTGATCAATGCCAACTAAAGTAACATGATTCCCCCTTTATGCTCTCTAACTATCACGATTTTTCGCTCCTTTTTGCCAGAAGGCTTTCCCAATAAAAACTGAGCGAGAACGTGGAACGTCAAGTTTTTTTTGCCACACTCCTACTACATATAAAGTTATTTTTGTCAATTTTTTTGTAAAGAAATATGTTTATCAAAAATCTTGGGTTTTAAACCCCGTCCTTCTAGGACGGCTTTTTTGTCACTTGTCACTTCTTAGTTTCATTTGGTGTAATGTGGTTAATGGGTACAGGCTGAGAATCCGAGGCGCAACCGGGTCAGAGACCCGCCACTGCTTGACCTTAAAGTAGAAATGCCCGGAGGGTAGGGAAAATCCTCTTTTCTTGATGCAGTCGCTCATGGGGGAAACCCCCAAGACCGCGCTGCATCGCTAAAAACCCAATCATCAATTAACAGTTGGTGTGTGAACCCAGCTGCATCACAGTTTGTAAATGAGATGGTACGGCGGGGCACGCCGAAACCAAGTGAAACAGAGGAGTAGTAAGCCCCCTCCTTGCAAACATAGCCCTTGACGGAATAGAAGATTACCATGTCATCAGCATATCTTACTGATGACATGGTAATCTTCTTAAAACCAAAAGACAACGCCACAAGAGTTTTGCAGAAGATTAAAACCTTCCTAGCAGAACGTGGGATGGAAATCAGCGAAGAAAAAACCAAGATAACTCACTCGACAGACGGATTCGACTTCCTGGGGTGGAATTTCCGCGTCCAGACAAACGGCAAACTGCGTAGCGTTCCCTCAGAGGAAAACTACAAAGCATTCCGTAAGAAAGTCAAAGCCGTGGTTAACAACTCGAACTATGGTGCAAAAGTCAAGGCCAAAAAGCTTGCCCCAATCGTTCGCGGTTGGAGGAACTACCACAAGAATTGCGACATGAGTGGTTCCAGGAATTTCCTATGGTTCCTAAACGAAGATACTCCACAACGATTCTTAAAAGAAAATAAAGTGGACAAACACGAAGCCGTAAGGTTAGTAAAGAAAGCCTTCCCGGAAGTTCCATATAAGCAATTCAAGCACGTCCCTGTCGAGGGAACTAAATCACCATATGATGGAAATTTGGTTTACTGGAGTAAGCGTAATAGCAAACTCTACGACAATGGGACTGCCAAAGCCAAGACCCACGCAAAACCATACATGTGGATGGTGCGGATTGAAGTTATTGCCTGGTGAAGATGTCCATCTCCACCATATAGACGGAAATCATGATAATTGGAAACCAAAGAATCTATCAGCGGTACACCATAGCTGTCACCAACTAATCCACATGAGCAAACCGAAAAGTAAGAATATCTAGGAGCCGAGTGAGGCAAAAGTTTCACGCTCGGTATGACAGGAGAGGTGCCCCGGATAATACCGGGCATCGACTCTAATGAGTAAGACCAAAACTTGGACGTCCGTCTAAGTTGAGGCATTTTTCCGTGTTCCCGTAGCGTGGCCTACGGCCACGCTAGAAACCCCAACTTACTTCGTTGAAGTAAGTTGGGGTAGTTCACGGGTCTACTTGAACATGACCAGTACAATAATTAGAGGTTCCTATTTATCTTCAATTAACCTGGTTGGATGGGGCATAAAGCCCCCGATGCAGATTCATTGAAGTAATCAATAACAATAGCTTTGCCAAAGGAGGAACTCAATCTTGGGTTAAAGTCAAGCGGACTTGAGTTAGCAACTCAGTTTACCCCTGAAAAACAAATCTACGAAGCCGATGACAGAAATTGGTATTGCTCCTCAGATCGATTATAAACTTACCAATCTTTCTCGCTTTTCTTCTTCACCACAACAATTACTGGTTGAGCATTTTCCGCAACTTCACCACTCAGTTTCAATTCGCTAATGGTCTTAGCAATCCTCTTAAAAAGCCTACCCTCACCATATTGCAAATCCTTAATATCATCCTTCTTTGCGGATCCCATGTCTAGAATAATGGTGTTTTCTTTCTGAAGTGTACTCATGGACGTTCTCCTAACTAAATTTTAGCAAGCTTTATCAAAAGTTATATCGTGCCCAGCTCCGCCCTTGTAAAAAACTTCAAAGTGATGTAATGAACATTCCAAAAACTTTTGAAGAAGTCAAATCCTTTTTGCCTTCAACAGAGCGATTAATTGACGCATTACATCGAAGTTAACGATAGACCAGAAACCAAACTAAAATTTCATCAACTTAGACATACTCTTGGAATAGTTCTTTCCGAAATCCTTAATCCAACCATTTTTCTTCTTACGATTGGACTTCTCATGGCGCTCCTTATAGACCGAAGTCGCCTCGTCGAGACGCTTTGCTTGTTTAAACATAGCCTTCTCAAGAGGCTTTAAAGCTGCTGCCTGCTTCTTCTTCTTCTTTTTCTTGCTCTTCTTACTTGAAGATCCAGACAAGAGCTCAGGTGTGCCTCCAAAAGAATCTTCACTGCGTAAAACGACAGCGCTCTTAATTCCCTCATTATCAGCCATAACTCTTAAGTTCCTAGATTGATTTAAGTACTACCACTAAATTATATAGCATAAAACCTCGCCGGGTGCATCTCAGTTTTGCAATTAGGCAAAAATTCCTACACTCACCACGCTCACCACACTCACCACGCTCACCACGCTCACCACGCTCACCACACTTCCCATCTTTTTTACAAATATGAGATGCACCCACCTCACCGGTCAAGAATTAGAGCTGATTTGTAAACAAAACCTTAACAAGCCAGTCGGCGAGTCATTAAACGAATCAGCTCCCCGTAAATCATCCCTTCACGCTTTGGTGGTGTACAATTCATACCAAATCCGGTTTAATAAGACTATATTCAAAACAATCAAAGTCCTTGCCTAGACTTGATTTGAGGATTTCATTAATTCACCTATAATAATCGGATTTGGTATCATTATCTTTGCTCAAACACCGAAATCGATTCAGCCAGCCAAATGTCCGTTCGACGATCCATCGTTTTGGTAATGTTTCAAATTCCAAAGATGTTCGCTCAATCACCGACCCCCGCACTTGCTTTCCACAGACTTGTTGCACCCCATGAGCAAAATTCTTAGCGCAATATCCGATCTGCGACCCAAACCACTTTTAACTCCCGGAGTTGGTCTTTGGCTTCATGCAAAACGACAATCACACCCAAAGGTTCCGAGCCATTGGCTTGATTGACTAACAGCCCAATCACCAAGCCTTGAGAATCTAGGACAATATGGCGTTTACGGCCATTAACTTTTTTGCCACCGTCATACCCGTAAACTGCCCCCTTTTTTCGGTGGTCTTCACGGATTGAGAATCGGGGATTCGGGCAAAGCCCGACGCTACGCGAACGCCACACTGGAGTCTTCTTCACCTCCCATTTGTTATCGGAGTTGATGACGCAATTGGTCATGGATTCTCAGCCCATACCCAAAGCGGTTGCCATTTACGGAAATAACCATAGACCCTTGGGTGAGGTAGAAAGTCATGGGGCAGCATTTGCCACGCTTGTTCCACTACGCTGCACATAGAAGATCCCGTTGATGATCTCGCGCCAGTTTACCCTCCTCGGATGTCCAAATCACAACTGCAACGGTATAAGCGGTCGCAATTCTTCCCATTCTACATCACTCATATCACTTGGATAGGGTTGGCGGTGAGGATTGAAGATTTGAGGCAAACGACTCATGGATACAGGGTTCAACTCGTCTTCTCATTCAGATTATAAGTCACTCAGCCAGCCTTCGAGTTAGCTTTAGATTTTCTTTACAAATCAGCTAAACTGACGTGAGTAGGGAAAGTGCATCATTTCATAGTAAGAATTCAGGTCATCGGAATCAGGGAAGAATAACAAACCGTTGGGGAAACGGTAGCCTCAAGAGCTTGTCGGAAAAACTCCACAGCCGAACGACCCTGGACACGGCAAGTTTGGATGACACTGAGTTTTTCCGCTGTTTCCCGAAACCGTTCCATGGAAAGGGAACCAGCACAGACCTTACGTTTGGTCACTGCTGGACGCAATGCTCTTTCCGCTCAATTATTATCGGGTGGAACTTCTGGGTAGCCCTTGGAAATATAGCGCTACGCGCAAGTCAGCAAGGTTGGAAGTCAAAAGTCTAGGACTTACGCATTTGCCCCCGTTGGTCCCCCAATTCTGGGGGACTTTGACATCATTACCCCCCCCGGTGCGCTTGACCCGTAATTAAATTCGCCACGGGTCGCACCGCAAAATTGGGGGGCTAGGGGGGCAAAATCCACTTAAACGCGTAAGTCTTAAAGTCAAAAGTAAGCTATGACTAAGTTTCAGAGTTTAGGAATGTCAAACATCTGAATGGGTAGTACTATACCACCATTGGGCAGCTTTGTTTTGTAAGAGTTCCCAGGAGTAACCCAGCTGCGGCTCCGGCGTGAGAACTCTATTTTTCCAATGCTTTCTCCAACTTGGGTTTGAACTGAGCTACCCACCCTCGATACGCAGATCTCCTATTGAGTCTCTCGGCATTTTTGATGCGATGAGCGTTGGCCTCATCAATTAAATCCAGGAACCGTTGTCCCAATTTCGGGTTATTGTCATGACCCAAGCAGTGTAATTGTTTGAAGTGCCGTCTGCTGATGAGCTAAACACTTCTGCTGGTGAGCCACTTTGTAACCGTTATAGACACGTTCTGTCATCGGAACTGAGCACTCCAGCAAATTCGGAACCCATAATTTGTTAGAGTTCCACCCGCCCTCGGGTATCTGCGGCATGGAACGCCCGAAAATTTGGCTCCAGCAACAGTCCACAACCATTCTTTAACTCCAGCCACCCCCCACGGGGTTTCATCAACGTGCAGGTGTTGCTGTTGTTGCGCCCACTGCCAAAGTTCTTGAATAGGTATAGCTACCGACTCCGCTAGTGGTCGATTGGTGGCGCCATTAGTTCCCACTCCGATTTTGAGTCCCGTCAACTCTAGTAGCCATTCTTGTTGTTTTTCTTCGGATAGGTTTCCCTGATTTTCCATCCAAGCCAGCATCGCGCTGTTGGAGATGCCCAAGTCTTGTCCGGGGATGACTCCAGGGGCTTTGGCTTCAATGACAAAGCCTGTGACAATGGACACATTTGCAAGTGTGATACTGATATTCGACTATTTCTACGGGACGCTCTACGAGTTGGGCGACTTGTTGACGGCTTACAGATACAGGTGAGTCTTGGAATTCAACAGCCGCCACAGTTGGGACACACTGATGGTCTGACAATTTGATAGCGGTCTACTCGCGCCATACCTTTTCTGGTTTTTCCTTGATGTCCCGGTTGCCCTCCAGGTTTTCTTTTGGCTTGAGGGGCGATTGACTCTGGCGGTTTGGGTTTTTCCGATTTCTCAATTAAGTCCGCGCTATGACGGTTGTGAGGTAATTTGGGTGTTGGGTTTAAGTCTGAGCTTGAGTTGGGCTAATTCCTCCAACAGTTGGTCGATCAGCTTTTGTTGCTCTAGTATCATGACCACCAACTTCTCCGTTGTCAGTGGCTTGAGTTGGGGGGGGAGCTAGTTTTTCGGGTTTTGGTTTTTCGCTGATGCCTTTGCTGTAAAGGATTTCAAGATTTTTTCAACCCCCCTCACCTGAATTCTTAGATTTCATATAAAATCATTGAGGGCACAATAACTATAAAATCATTGGGGGCACAATAACATTGAGAATCAAGGCAATAAAATCCATATTTAGCGTGTCAAAAAAATTAAACACACTGTATATGGATTAGTAAGCATCGATTGATATCAAGGTTTGGATGTTCGACAAAACCCAAAATCAGGTTGCAGATTGCGTCCCGCTATCAGCAGTCACCACTAAGTTTGGTGAAGAACTCGTTGTGTCCAACGTCTAACCAAGCTACCACTCTAAGCGAACTGAAAACCAGGCTTGCAATGCCCCTAAATTAAGGACAGCAAATAGCTGAGTAATCATGTCGTCAGAGAAAAGTAATCAAATTTGAGAAGTTATGAGGTCAAAGTAGTGAGGATCCTCTTAATCTGCACTGAGAAGCTTCCTGTTCCATGTATTCGAGGAGGTGCAATCCAGACTTATATTGACGGAATACTACCTTATCTAAGCAAGTTTCATGACGTTAGTGTTTTTTCTGTCACTGATTCAGATTTGCCCAATCAACATGTGCTGAATGGAGTCAGCTACCAGCGCTTCCCGACAGGTGATATTGAGGCTTACTACCAAGCAGCTGCTAAATTTGTAGCTGAGGAACGATTCGATTTAGTCATTCTTTACAATCGCCCTAAATACTTACCCTCTATTGCTGCTGCTAGCCCTAGTAGTCAGTTTCTCCTGAGCATGCACAATGAAATGTTTCATGAGGACAAGATTAAACCTGAGGTTGCTCAGAGTTGTCTAGAGAAGGTTAGAGGAGTCATAACAGTCAGCAAATTTATTGCTGATGGAATTGCCGATCTCTTCCCTGAATACCGACATAAACTTCATCCCGTATATGCAGGCGTTGACTTAGAGAAGTTTCAGTCCCGATGGTCACCGGAAGGATCTAGACGTCGCCAAAAATTGCTAAGTTCTCACAGATTGACCGATCGCAACATCGTTGTCTATGTAGGTCGATTAAGTATTAAGAAAGGACCCCATATCCTGATTTCTGCCCTACCCCAAATTCTAGAACAACACCCATCAACATTTCTTCTTATGGTGGGTAGCAAATGGTACGGCCATAACGAGGAAAATAAATATGTTCGTCAACTGAAAGAACAAGGAAAAACCTATGAAGAATCAATTTACTTTACTGGCTTTATTCCACCTGCCAATGTCCAGAAGTACTTCCTCATGGGTGACATCTTTGTTTGTGCATCTCAATGGCAAGAACCTTTAGCACGAGTTCATTATGAAGCAATGGCAACAGGTCTTTGTATGGTTACCACAATGCGAGGAGGAAACCCAGAAGTAGTCATCCCAGATATGAACGGTCTCTTGATAAGTGACTATGAGAATCCCGATGCCTTTGCAGGAGCAATTAACTATTTACTGTCCAATAGAGAGTTAGCTGAACAAATGGGTCGATACGGACGCCATCTGGGTGAAAAGTATTATGGTTGGGAGCGGGTTGCTTCAGACATTTTCCGGATTATTTCAGACTGCTGCCTATCCTAATCTTGCATAAGACACAAGATCAGGGGAGAAGGATCGTCTAGTAAGAGCTGATTTGTAAACAAAACCTTAACAAGCCAGTCGGCGAGTCATTAAACGAATCAGCTCCCCGTAAATCATCCGTTCACGCTTTGGTGGTTTACAATTCATAATCTTTGCTGGCTCTCCTAGACTGATTATAGTAAATGAGTAGTTTAAATTAGCTTAACTCCTTAAATAGCAAAGGATTCAATAAACTAAAAATATATTTTTATTAAAATTGCATTTTTAGTTTACTCAAAACCTTACTTAGTAAGGGCTATGGCTATTATTTTATACTAATTTATCATAGCCACCCTAGGAGAGCCTCTTTGCTCAAACGCCGAAATCGATTCAGCCAGCCAAATGTTCGTTCGAGGATCCATCGTTTTGGTAATGTTTCAAATTCCAAAGATGTTCGCTCAATCACCGACCCCCGCACTTGCTCTCCACAGACTTGTTGCACCCCATGAGCAAAATTCTTACAGTAAAGTGATTGTCAGTGGTAGTCGCAACGGAATAGTAAGATTGTGGGACACACAAGGCAACCCAATTGGGCAAATCTTTAAGGGGCATAAAGCTGATGTTACAAGTATCAGTTTCAGCCCTGATGGTCAGACAATTGCCACTGCCAGTCTAGATGGAGCTTTCATACTCTGGAATCTTCAAGGTCAGGAAAAGCTAACTCTCCAAAGCTTTGGTGCCACAATCAGCAGCGTTAGCTTCAGTCCTGATGGTCAGACAATTGCCACTGGTAGTTTAGATGGAACTGTTTAGCTCTGGAGTCGGGAAGGTCAGGAACTCCAAATCTTGCGAGGTCATAAGAGAGGGATTACAAGTATGAGCTTTAGTCTCGATGGCAAAATTTTAGCTACCGCCAGCAAAGACTTTACTGTCAGACTCTGGAGCGTTGAGGGTAACCTATATTGGTCACATCAAAGTCTCGTCCCATACTTTTCTCGATAAAGGATGGAATCTCTTTCCGGTTGATTCCCCAAGGCATTACCGGCGTCACATAATCCCGAGTCTTTTTCCGTAAGCATTCAGCCGTCAGCTGTCAGCCGTCAGCCGTTAGTGGTCAGCTTATTGTATTCAAAAGCTTTTCGTAAAGTAGCGTGCCGATAGCGCATAAGCTGATAGCTGATAGCTGATAGCTGAATGCTGATAGCTGATAGCTGATAGCTGAATGCTTACCTTTTTCCAGCCGTCGGGTGATAGTGTCTTTTGGGCAACCCAGTTCGGAATAACGTCGAATATAATCGTCAAAATTGGATGCCGCTCTGCAAGGGTTTTGAGAAGATCCCGAACTTCCGACTCCTGAAAATACATGAACAAACCCTGAGCTGTTATACACACAGGTCGGTCGGTCGGGATTTGGTCCATCCAAGCATAATCCAGGGCGGAACAAGTAATGTGCTTCCACCTGTCACCCGGCGATATAAAGTGCTCACGAGGGCGGATCGACTCAGGTAAATCTATTGTGTACCAGGTCGTTTGAAGATCCGCCAAACGGAAACGCTGGGTTTCAAGCCCTTCCCCAAGGTTTACCACCACGCCACTTGGGTGCTTTTTCATAAACGCTATAATTTCTGAGTCAAAAGCGATCGAACGCAGTGCGTGCACTGGATCCGCCTTTCCAAAGGATCGTTCGTAATCGTATTCAATCGCCTCTTGACACTCCCCGCCCTGGAAGGACGGGGATTCTTGATTCAACGAGATGACTTGTTCAACCAGGCCGGAGCCAGGAAAAATAGAGGTCTCCTCTCCCCAAGCGTATTTGGTCTATGACCCAGGTTTCGGTGTGCCCCACCGTACCTAATCTAGTTAACAAGTTAGATAAACTTTTTGTTGATATTATGTTTTCGTAGATATCAAAATCTAAGAATTTGACTATGCAACAAGCTGATATATTAGCTTATTTTTTACATCATCTACTTATTTTAATATCATGTTTATCTAGAACATTAATTGTTTTTTTCGTCAGGTTTTAATCTTAACACGATGCGAGAAAACCGTCAAGTCTTAATTTCAAAAAAAGCCGTCCTATAAGGACGGGGCTTTAAACCCAAATTTTTTGGTAAATTTCAACGGCCTTGGGATCCTGTATCACCCCGTCTGACCGCATTGCTTCGTTGGCTCGATTGTGCAAAGTCCAAAGCATTGTTTCAGGAATACCGGTTAGCTTTTCCAATTCTGAATAGATAGTGAATACCTTGTTAATTATCGCTTTTAAGAACTTGCTTGTTGAGTGCGATCGCTTTCGGCAAAGCCGAAAGCGATCGCACTCCCTTCCCCGGACACCTCTGTTTCCCTACAAAAGCCCGAGACTCTGATTAGACCTAAAACCAGGAAAGATTTGGGCTAAATTGGAGTCTCCAATCTCCATATGTTCCCTTAGCACAGGCATCAGCACGTCACGAAAATCGGTAGTTACTGCTAAGTCCCGTTTTTCATACAACTGGGACTCAGCCAAACCGGGCCACTCTCCATAGACCTTACCACCGCGAACTCCTCCACCCAAGACCCAGATCACATTCCCGTGTCCATGGTCAGTACCCTTGTTACCATTCTCTGCCAGGGTACGACCAAATTCTGACATCACCACAATCACAGTATCGGCATAAATCGGTTCTAAGGCTTTGACTAGAGTAGCCAAGCCAAGCCCCAGAGGCTTAAGTTTTCGAGCGAGCTGTCCTTGACTACCTCCCTGGTTAACATGAGTATCCCAGTCACCTAAGGCCAAAAATGCCATTTGGGTCTTAGCATCCCCCACCATCAGCTTGGCTAATTTTCGGCTATCACCAACAAATTTAGAGGAAGGTGGTGCTCCCCGGTTAGCTGCCATCATTTCTTCGTTTAGCTCAGCCAGCAGTATCTTCCGTGCCTCACTTCCTTCCTGATAAGCCCGATTAATAGCATCATTACCACGATAGAGCTGATCAAAGGCCGCATCAATTTGGGGACGGTCTACAGGCAGCTTGTGATTATAATTTCTCCCCATCGGTAAATTAGCCACTGGCATCTGACCGGATAGAATCCGTGGCGTTGTTGTGCCCATATTCACCGCTTGAGTTGGTATTTCCTTGGGAATCGTCCCTAATAGTCGATTCATCCAGCCATCATCTGTACTCTTAATGCCTGGGGTGCCACTTTCCATGTAATCCTGAGCATCGAAATGGGAGCGAGTAGAGTCTGGTGAACCACTGGCGTGAACAAAGGCTAAACTTTTCTGTTTCCAAAGAGGCATCAGATCAGCTAGAGCTGGATGTAAGCCAAAGTAACCATCTAAATCCAAGACTCCCCCTTTTTCCCCGGTGCGAGGAATCGCAATTCTCGGTCGCGCTTGGTAGTAATCAGCGTCTTGGTATGGCACAACTACATTCAGTCCATCTACCCCACCCCGCAGGAAAATAACAATCAGTCGCTTACGGTGATTAGTATTTGCTGTATTTGCTAATCCTCTAGCTACCCAACTTCCCATAGAGATAATTCCCCCAGCAGTTATAAGGCTAGCTTGTTGTAATAATTTGCGTCTTTTCATTGTTTTTTTTTATAGCATAGGGAACAGGGAACAGCGGATCTGGGAACAGGGAGCAGGGAGCAGGGAACAGGGAGCAGGGAGCAGGGAGCAGGGAGCAGGGAGCAGGGAGCAGGGAGCAGTGAGCAGGTAATAGGGGAAAAATACTGTGGTTATCATAGCTATGAAAACCGCTATAAATTTATTTGATAACAATCGCAAATTTTGAATTAAAAATTGATTTAAAATTAAATTTTTTTAATTGCAATTTACAACTAACAAATCATAATTTATCAGTCATAATTTATCAGTCATCCTTCAAAAAGGATAGCGTTTCTCAGACTTATGAGGTGTATAGCGGTTTTGTAGCTAGTAAGGTACAAGTTTTAGGGAGCAGTGAGCAGTGAGCAGTGAACAGTAAAAAGGTAAAAAATTTTGTGTACCTGATTAGACTAAAAACCGCTATATTGTTTCTTTTGCCTTTTGCCTTTTGCCTTTTGCCTTTTGCCTTTTGCCTACTCCCTACTCCCTACTCCCTACTCCCTATTCCCTATTCCCTGTTCCCTATTCCCTGTTCCCTAAGATATTACCGATACATCATTTCTGGACTCCCCAAAATCAAGGCGGCCCTTAGCTTAGCTGGACTAGTCTCGATGACTTCTTTGGTTTGGTCAGAAAAATGATTGGCTAGGGTTTTTCTGAGTTGGACAGCATCTACAGGTTTACGCTTTTCTTTAGGTTGACGCTGCTCGAAATTACCATTGGCTAATGCAGTGGCAAAGCTGACCCGGCGAATCATCCCATCTGGACTGAGCCAAGCCTTCTCAGTGTTTTTGTAACCATTGGGAGTTGGGCAGCCGTAGATGGGCATTCCTAGCTGACGGATAATACCAGAGAGGGTTTTCCATTTGGGCTTTTTACTCCCTGTAGCTCGCACTGCTGAGATGATGTAGTGATAGGGGGATTTAAATTTACTGTTGTAATACTGAGTGTCCCAAAATTCAGGGCTTTGAAATAGGGTTTTGAGAACCTTACGAATATCCCCATCGGTCTTCAAAAAGCGTTGGGCTAGAGTGTCTACTAGCTTTGCTGGTGGCTGATCAGCTACAAAGTACTGGGCTAATTTGTAGCTAATGTAATGGGCGGTGGAGGGATGACGAGCCAGGAGGTCTAGGGCTTGCTCTCCTTCTAGGCTGCCACTACCTGGAATCGGTGTACCCAGCAAAACCTTATCACTGTAATCATGGCGCTTACTTTGGAAATAAAATCCCCTACTGTCACCGTGCTTACCCTCACGGTCAGTAGTCCAGCCAGTCAAGATCCGCGCTAAGGTAATTACATCCTCTTGGGTGTAGCCACCATCTACTCCTAGGGTGTGGAGTTCCATCAGTTCCCGAGCATAGTTTTCATTAAGCCCTTTGTATCGACCACGAGCTCCTGGACTTCCTGGTGCAGTGTTTTGGTGGTTGTCTAAATAGAAGAGCATGGCGGGATGGTGAGCTGTAGCACCTAACAAATCCCGAAAACGACCAAGGGCATGGGGTCTAATGGCATCTTGTTCAAAGGAGCTAACCCAGATCCGATTCAATCCCTTGCTATCAAAAACATTGAAGTGGTTGAACCAGAAGTCTACCATTACTTCCTGAAGCTGTTTAGGGCTAGCGATCGCTCTGATTAAACGGGCTTCTAATCCCTGCTGCCTAGGTATTTGCGATCGCTTTTGAGCCTGCTTGCGCTGTTGCTGACTCAGCTGCCGTTTCTTTTTACCTTGTGGTGGTGCATAGGCTTTCCATACCTCCACTGGATTCAGTTCAAGGGTTTCTAAATCATTGAGTTGTTTCCTAAGTGGTGGCGGTTCAGGGATAGATTCTGGGGAAAGCTGGGACTGAATATAGGCATCAACCCCCATGGATTTCACCCGTTCGATGTCCCCAGGGCGAGGACCAAAACTAACGCGATTGAGGACATGTAATACTTTCGGGTTAGTGGATAAACTGGCTGCGTGCCAGGGCTTGGGTAGTTCCCAGAGGAGGATGACTGCCAAGATTAGCCCTAAGAGCCAGTAGACAGGCTTAAGGTTCAATTTTCCCAGATACATTGGTTTTAGGGAGTAGGGAGTAGGGAGTAGGGAGTAGGGGGAAGAGTTTTGTTACTAGTGGTTTCACCGCACGGGCAGGGGGGAGTAGAAAAAAATCCTGTGCACCTCACTCGTGATCATAATTGGGCTTGATTAGTTCCTCAACACTGAGGGATCTCGCCAGTGGATGATCAGCCACAATTGCCTTTGGCAGTGCCTTTGGTAGACTGGTCTGGATGCAACTGCTGACCTTCATCCTTTTTTTCATACTAATGGTATTCGCTAGATAGTGGACAGAGCTATACAACTAGCTCTCAGTAGATGACCAGTGAATCAGCGACCTTAGGCGTAGCGAGAGGCAAATGCGATTGACCAAAGGTCACGCTTCGCGAACGCATGGTGCAGCAGCAGAAAAGTCTGGCAACGATCAAGCCCATCCCATCACTAGATGTTCAGCCGTTGCTCAGCCCGAAGATACCGGAAGTGGGGTACTTTACCTAACTCTCTTTTCGCTTCAAGCATTAAAATATTAAGAATTGTGTCTAAGTCTTGCTAGAGATTAGTCAGGAACGGATGCAAGACATCAGCAATTCTATATATTCACATCCAAAACAGAAACAAAATGGCAAAACATACTAAGGCTTTCATGTCCCGAACCGTAAAAAAGAATCAGCCTACTGGGGTCAAGTACATGACCAAAAACCAAATGGAGTACTATATGGGTGCTAAACTGCTGGAAATTGGGGTTGAACCGAAATCAGCTATTTATCGATGGTCAGTAGAAACCAAAGAAAACGATAACGAGGAAGTTTGGACTTACGCTGCCTACTGGGGAGATTCCAAAGAGCAACTATTGCAAGAGGAGCAGGAATCAAAAGACAATTGATATTGCATTTCCCAGGGAAAGGCAAGAGCCAAGAGTGTGGGTAGAGGGGGTAGTGTGGGGAAAGGGGGGATTCCTATTGCCTATTGCCTATTGCCTCTTGCCTATTGCCTCTTGCCTTTTGCCTTTTGCCTTTTGCCTACTCCCTACTCCCTACTCCCTGTTCCCTACTCCCTATTCCCTTTCCTATTGATATTACTGCAAACCCCACCCATCGTTTACTTCTAGGATTTTTGCAAATCAATACAGTCATTAGCTAACTGGTCAGCTTCAAGGTTTTGGGTTTTGTTAATCCAGATTAATTCATAGAAATCCAGTTTATCAAGAAGGGTTTTGGCTCGGCTGTGAAAGCTAACTAAATTGTTGTTTTTAACCATATAATCCCCATGGAGCTGGTTAATTACTAGTTCGCAATCCCCATAGATTTTGGCTTGTTTTGCTCCAAGCTTTATAATTTTCTGTAGTCCAAGGATTAGTCCCATATACTCAGCTTGGTTCTGGGTAGTAAATCCTAAGTATTGAGAGACTGGATAAACTTCACCTTGGTACTGAATTATAGCACCACAGGCGGATTGATTAGTGCGTCTTTTGCTGACACCATCGAAATGAATAATAGCAAGATTATTCGATTTATCTGTCATGATATTGTTTAGATTTTAAGGTGGGCAAAAACCGTTTGGTTGTAAGCATTTAGCGGTCAGCGGTCAGCGGTCAGCGGTCAGCGGTCAGCGGTCAGCGGTCAGTGGTCAGCGGTCAGCTGACCTCAAATAGCGTGGCACAGGCTTCGACGCTGTGAGGTAACCCATAAGCTGATAACTGATAGCTGATGGCTGATAACTGATAGCTAATAGCTGATAACTGATAGCTGATAACTGATAGCTGATAGCTGATAGCTGATAGCTTACCTTTGCCCACCCTACTGTAATTGGTATTTTTTTACTGTCGAGCTACTTCTGTTGTATTCACCTGCCAAATTTTAATCGTCCGATCAAATCCCCCAGTAGCCAGAAAACGTCCATCCCGACTAAAGGCAACGGATTGTACCCAATCTTGATGTCCAGTCAACCAAGCAATCTGCTGACCAGTGTTCAAATTCCACAACCGAACCCCATCACGACTAGCACTAGCGAGAATTGTGCCATTAACTGGATTAATTGCGATCGCACGAATCTTTCCAGTATGTTTGGTCAAGGTATACTTAAGCTGCCAAGTCTGCGTATCCCAGACCCTAATCTTACCGTCATAACCACTGCTTACTAGGGTTCTACCATTAGGGGTAAAGGCAAGAGCACTAGTGATACCTTGATGAGCGGGAATAACGTAAAGCGGTTGTCCTGTGTTCAGATTCCAAATTTTAATTGTGCCATCCTTGAGTCCACTGACCAGGGTTTCGGCCTTGGGATGAATTGCTAGGGAATAGGTTGGATGATCAAAATCTGCCAGATTGTAAAGGGGACGTTGGTTTCTGAGGTCCCACACCCGAATACCATCCAATCCCCCAGTCACTAACACCTTACTATCTGAGGTCATAGCTAGGGAAAGCAAATTGCTAGTATGCCCTAGAAAAGTACGGGTATAGTCTCCTGTGTAGTCTTCCTGATTCCATTGCCACAAATTGACCCCACCATCCTCCCCGACACTAGCCAGTATTGTCCCATCAGCACTAAAAGCCATGTCAGCCACTGAGGTTTGGTGTACTCGCAGGCTATCAATTTCACGACCGGTTTTCAGCCACCATAATTTCAGATGGGCATCACTCCTGCTCCCCCCACTGAGTAGCACTCGCCCACTAGGACTAAATGACAAAGTATCCACAGCAGTAGAATGGGCTTCAATGGTACGCACTAATTGAGGAGTTCTCCAAGATTGAGCCTGGGATGAAGCCATTTCCGGCATCGCTCCAACCATTAGCCCCAGTCTTGATTCCCTAGCGTAGGTGGTACTGGTGACCACTGCCATGATCCCGATCACAGTTCCCAAAATCGCCAACGGTGTTTTTTTCATTCTGGTTGTTCGCGTAGCGTGGCCTTTTGGCCAAGGTTAGGGCAAATCGTCTTACTTTTCAGCGCGTCAGGGGGATGTTCTTGCCAACCGGAAATTATACCCAACAACTCGGACTTTAGTAGTTCCAATGCTTCTATTTGTTCGGTGATTGCCTCAATCTTGAGCAGTAGATGCTGCTTAACTGCTCCACAAGGTAACTCACCAAAGTCATGGATTTTGAGGATGTCTTGAATCTCACTAAGGCTAAGTCCTAGGGATTGGGCACGTTTTATAAAAGCCAGTCGATTCAACACCTGCCTCGTAAACAGGCGATAGCCGGAAGGGGAGCGGGTTGTGACTGGCGTAAGCAGACCAATCTCTTCGTAATAGCGAATGGTCTTCACGGGCAACCCGCTATGACTAGCTACCTGACCAATTTTGAGCCAGTCCTCTGAATTGGCCAAAAGGTCATTGGTAATTGGTAATTGGTAACTGACCACTGATAACTATGCTCTCCCCTCTGTTTCCCCTATTGCCTTAGGGATGAACAGTTTGATCTTAAAACAGCCTGAACCTATCGAGGTGGTTGACGTCGAGGTTGTTGACGCTTGACAGCACTCAACATCGGTAATGGTGGACGGGAAGAACTGGGGGGAAGATACCGCTCCACAGGTTGCTCAGCCAGTTCAGTTTGCTGACTTTGGCTTTGCCACCAACGGACTGCCACTGCTATTGCTACCATCATCAGTCCAAAACTGAATAATGACCAGCGTCCGCCGACACCACCAATCACAGCATCCACCGCTCCCATAATCACGATGAAGCCTGAGATTGGCTCTTTACGGTAAGCTGACTTCAACACTCGATGCCATAAAGCATTTATCACGGCTTACTACTTACTCTATTTCACAGATTTACTTCTTTTGTAACAGAATAGTTGACACTCCCCGCCCTTGAAGGACGGGGATTCTTAGTTCTACGACACGCCTTAAAATTAGCTATCCAGCAAAGGCAATATTTAAGCCAAATACCCGTTCATGCATAACCAAGTATCGAGCCTAATTTAACTAATCCCAGTGGGCTTATCTCCCTAAGCGTTGGGCATTTCCCCGTTCCCGTGTGCCCCACGGTACGTTATATATTTTGAATTTGCTACTTTACTGGTTTTCGGTATCTGTTAAGATCCATGCGTATAGCGAGGTTTTTCGCGCCTCGTGTACTAGCATCGCTTTACGTCGTTATTAATTGAGGTAGTACCGACGAATCCTACCTGTGCTAGGCTACACACTTAATATATTATACACCTTTTTCTAATAAATTCTGGAAAAGCCGCCCTAAAAGGGCAAGGCTTGAGACCCATTATTTTGGTCAGAAGTGCCCAACTAGAGCACTAACTTAGTTGGAGGACTTCACTGTTATTGAGAGAGATATATATAATTCTTCGATATCCCCAGAGCAACCGGGAAATTTAAGATCAATTTCGCCAATCCTTGAAACCATGGCAGCGTTTATTCTTGAAAGCGCTTACAGGAGTAGGCCAGTAGCTTAAGCGACTCTCCTACTGACCTACTCTCCCACTGACCTACTCTGGGACTAGTTTTACTGTAAGCCTAACCAGGTTAATAAGTCTTGACCAGTAAAGTATTCAATTGCCAGAGTCAAAATAAAACCAATCATGGCAGCTCTACCATTCAAGCGTTCTGCGTAATCATTAAACCCAAACTTAGGTGACTGGAGTTGAGGGACTTTAGAGGGTTGGGGTTGCGTCATAGTGATAAAAGTTGCCAAGCTATAGTAGAGTTACGTGAAGTACCCTAGCCTGCTTCGCTGAGAATGCGTTCGCGTAGCGTGGCCTACGGCCATGGGATTGCTCGCATTCTCAACTCAATCAGGGACGGTCTTATTCGTCTTTCGGGTTTCCCGTTTCATCCGCCGATGCCTCAAACAGCAAGCTGCAATACGGTCTTACTCAGCGTCCACAGGCAGACATCCGCCTTCCGCAGACGTATAGTTTACTCGACAGACTCACCTTGGAATTACAGCACTATGGCTAACCAGCCGGGGCAAGTCTCTTCCCTGAGCTCTGCTAGTACTTTGTACACCTAATGGCCTAAAAACTGATAGGATATTAGACCATTTGTAAGCTAGCCTTTTAGTCAGTCAGGCGGGTCAGCAACCATCTTTATTCTAACATGAACCGTGATGATTTGTCATCAAAAGTTGTCGTCTCGCTATCCATCCTAGAGACGAAACCGATAGATAGGGTCGCCTTAATCAAAAAGTTTTAACCAAAGGTGCGCTTGACCCGTAATTAAATTCGCCACGGGTCGCACCTCTTTTATGCATAGCCGACTAACCATAAAGGCGACCCTATCCTTACGGTAACTTCAACACCCTGGAAGAGGGTGGGGAATTCCGCGAGTTTTGTTAACTTTACTAATTTTAACATTTAGATCATATTTAAATACAGCACCAGTAAGCCAAAGAGGTAAAAGCATGGAAATAGGTGTTCCCAAAGAAACGAAAGATCAAGAGTTTCGTGTGGGATTAACCCCCAGTAGTGTCAGGGTTTTACAAGAAGCGGGTCATACAGTTTTCGTTGAAACTAATGCTGGCACTGGTGCTGGCTTTACCGATCAGGACTATCAGCGTCAGGGAGCCAAAATTGTCTTAGACGCTGCTGAGGCTTGGAATCGGGAACTAGTAGTCAAAGTCAAAGAACCCTTAGAGCCAGAGTATCCCTTGCTTCAAAAAGGACAGCTGTTGTTTACTTATCTACACTTAGCCGCTGACCGTGCTTTAACCGAGCAGTTGCTGCAATCGGGGGTGATTGCGATCGCATATGAAACAGTAGAACTCCCAGACCACACCCTACCGCTGCTAACCCCGATGAGCATTATTGCTGGTCGTCTTTCCGTACAATTTGGAGCCAGATTTCTGGAGCGTCAGCAGGGGGGAAGAGGGGTGCTGTTAGGCGGTATTCCCGGAGTCAAACCAGGTAAGGTGGTAATTCTTGGTGGCGGAGTTGTAGGTACAGAAGCCGCCAAAATAGCTGTGGGGATGGGAGCGAGAGTACAGATTTTTGATATTAATGTTCAACGGTTGGCTTATTTAGAAACCATCTTTGGCTCAAGAGTTGAACTCCTCTACAGCAATTCAGCAGAAATTGAAGCGGCTGTTACTGATGCTGACCTCCTGATTGGGGCAGTGTTAGTGCCTGGTCGTCGTGCTCCCATTTTAGTCCCGCGCTCTCTGGTCAAACAAATGGTTACTGGCTCAGTGATTGTGGATGTTGCTGTGGATCAGGGAGGCTGTATTGAAACATTACGACCCACATCCCATACCAATCCCATTTATATCGAGGAGGGTGTGGTTCACTATGGGGTGCCTAATATGCCTGGAGCTGTCCCCTGCACATCAACTGTGGCTCTCAACAATAGTACTTTCCCCTACGTACTCAGTCTGGCCAATCAGGGGTTGAGCGCTCTGGAAAATAATCCCGCTTTAGCCAAGGGCGTTAATGTCGAGAATCACCAGTTGGTTCATCCAGCAGTCCGAGAAGTGTTTCCCGATTTAGCTGATGGCTAAGGTTTTTTTGCTATAGCAATCCTAAATGATTACTATAGCAATTTTCAATTAGGTAAGCTACAAATTGGGTTTTAGGGAACAGCGGATCTGGGAACAGATAACAGATAACAGGGAAAAAATCCTCTGTACCTCATTAGGTGAGAAACACCTATATAGCAATCCCTGTAGGAATTGTGAGAATTTTTGTTGTCAGGTTCCCGACTCCCGACTCCCGACTCCCGACTCCTGACTACCGACTCCCTTTGCCATAACATTTTCTTGCTAAAGTCTTGAGAAAATGTTTTAATAGACATATCGATTAGTGTCCGCTAGCTCAAAAAAAGTTGTGAAATTTTTATTAAAAAAAGAATTAGCGACTGTTACCAATTACATGTATTAGGAGCTTTTTAAGGTGATGCGTGATCAGGTGTTGACCTGGTTAGCAGATAATGTACCGTCTTCTCGGCTACAGCATATATTGCGGGTTGAACAGATGTCTGTTGAACTCGCTGAGCTTCATCATCTCAATGCTCAGCAGGCAGCTAAAGCAGGGTTGTTGCACGACCTAGCCAAATGCTTTAAGCCTGAGCGCTTGTTGCAAATGGCTAGGGATAATGGCATAGAAGTCGATCCAGTCTGTGAAGCCGCGCCTCACTTATTGCATGCAGATGTCAGTGCTATTGTTGCCCAAGAGCAATTTGGAGTCAAAGATGAAGCAGTATTGCAAGCGATCGCTCTCCATACCTTAGGGCGTGAGGGTATGACCCCCCTCAGTTGTGTTGTGTTTATTGCTGATACTATTGAGCCAGGTCGTGGTGAGACACCGGATTTACAAACCTTACGAAATATCTCCAAGCAAGACCTATACAAGACTGTTTGGTTAGCCTGTGACTACTCTTTAAAATTCCTGCTAGAGAGTCCTCGTCCCATTCACCAACGTATGATCTTGACTCGAAACTGGGCGCAACAGATGTCCAGGAAGACAACAGCTAAAAGAGACCGTAAGACAGATTGTGTAAATGCCTAAAGTCCCCC
Source organism: Moorena sp. SIOASIH (assembly GCF_010671925.1). Classification (GTDB taxonomy): domain Bacteria; phylum Cyanobacteriota; class Cyanobacteriia; order Cyanobacteriales; family Coleofasciculaceae; genus Moorena. Next base: position 1,063,130 of record NZ_JAAHIH010000005.1, read on the forward strand.
GTGCCTAGCTTTCAGGAAAGTTTCGTCAACAGCAGTGTGAGTGTCAAATGAAGAAGCAACGAAAAGAAATGAAAAGAATTGTACAGCAAGTGATTAACCACAAGGAAACTTAATTACTATTAGAACAGATTGTTTTGTAAAGCGAGGAATTAAACGCTTAATGAGAGATCAAAATAATAAGCCCTCCACCTTAGTAACCCCTGATACCGAACACCAGGATGCTAGCTATGGGTTAGCACTAACCGTTGCTCAAGCAGCAGATGACCGCAAGGGTGCAGATATTGTGATTCTGTCGGTCTCAGAGGTATCGTACATCACAGATTACTTTGTAATTGTGACCGGGTTTTCTAGGGTACAGGTCAGGGCAATCTCTCAGTCGATTGAACAGCAAGTAGAAGAGGCATGGAACCGTTTACCTGTGCGAACAGCAGGAAAAGCAGAGGGAATCTGGATACTTCAAGATTACGGTGACGTGATTGTCCATATCTTGCTGCCTGAAGAACGGAAGTTCTATAATCTCGAAGCATTCTGGGGCCACGCGGAGCAGATTGAGTTTCAGGCATCCTAATTGCAGCAATGACAAAAAAATAATCATGAAATCTCCCGTTTATGTATGTCCTGTTCCAGAAGAGCAGCAACCCATAAATGAATACCAAGAACTAAAGGAATCTTGGTTTTTTAACTGGGCAAGGCTGGAACTACCAAATTATGTGATCAAGCTGGCGTGGGTTTGGGGGTTGAGCTGGCTGATTTCAGGGCCGATAGCAGCCGTGAGTTTTCCACCCCAAAAAGCTATAATCAAGTTTCTGCTCTGTGGTGGAGCAGGAGCAAGTATCTTCTTGATTTTAACTTTGCTGCGGTTATACCTGGGTTGGTACTATGTAGGCGATCGCTTGATCAGAGAAACCATAGTCTACGAGGAGTCAGGCTGGTATGACGGTCAAACCTGGACAAAAACTCCAGAAATTTTGGCTCGCGATCGCTTAATTGTTTCTTATGAACTCCAACCAATTCTGCGACGTTTACACTGGACGTTCGGATTTTTGATTATAGTCGTGATTGGTGGCAACATCATTTGGCGTCTGTTATCAGCCACCTAGCTCGATTGCTCCAACTAAGCTATAGGGTAGCTTTAAGTCTAATCCATGACCAGGGGAAAACGTACTAAAACACGAGCCTTAGAAGTCCGTTTACTACGGGAAGGCATTATCGAATCAGTTCATTCAGCTCAAGCGGTTGTGTGTGATGACCGGGGACGGATGTTATATGTTGCGGGTAACCCAGAAACCTCAACATTCATTCGCTCTGCACTCAAACCTTTCCAAGCCTTAGCGGTAACTACCACAGGTACCCTTGAGCGTTACAATCTCACCGACCGAGACTTGGCTATTATGTGTAGTTCCCATCACGGCACGATGGAGCAGGTAAGGCAGGTCTTTAATATTCTTTGGCGCTGTGATGTTGACCCATCAGCACTACAGTGTCCCATTCCCCCAGGCCAGGAAAGTTCACTGCAGCATTGCTGTTCCGGTAAACATGCTGGAATGTTGGCTGTTTGTCAACAAAGGCAGTGGCTACTCAAGAGCTATTTGGAGTATAATCATCCCGTGCAAATGTTAATCTTAAGCCAAGTAGCGGAGCTGCTACAGATGCCGGAGCAAGAGTTAATTCTCGCTCACGACGACTGTGGCGCTCCGACTTATTTTTTACAGCTACGGCAAATGGCTTTATTGTACGCTCTGCTCTCTTCTGGTAATAATCTGGCCATGGAGCGTATTGTCCGCGCCATGATCAGTCATCCCCAGATGGTGTCCGGGGATGGGGGATTTGATACAGAACTGATGCGATTATCCGAAGGAGAACTGGTCAGTAAATCGGGAGCACAAGGGGTTCAATGTATCGGTCGCGTTGGCCAGAATATGGGTCTAGCCATTAAAGTCCTCGATGGAGGCAAATCACCTAAGTATGCTGCAGCCATTGCCCTACTTAAGCAAATGGCTTGGATTACCCCTTCCGTGGCAGATACCTTGGAGTCGATGTTTATTAATCTCAGTAAATACAAGCGTTTAGAAGTAGTTGGTGAGTTATCTATGCCTTAGTTGGGAATAGGGTGTAGGGTGTGGGGGGTAGGGTGTAGGGTGTGGGGTGTGGGATATGATAACATGTACCATTATTGTCCTTAAAAACCATCATTCTCCTTCCTGTCAGGGAGTGTGGAGCCCGGGCACTGGGAGTATGGAGTAGCTATACACATACATCCAGAAATTATTACCTTAGTTCCAATCACTCCAAACCCTACACCCTACACCCCACTTCCTACACCCTAAACCCCACACCCCACACCCCACACCCCACAGCCTATTCCCAGAGCACTCTTACAATTAATTTGAGAAATTTTCAATTTCCCCTTGCCACTTTTGGAAATTAGGTGTTATAGTTAAAAAGACGACGCGGGATAGAGCAGCCTGGTAGCTCGTCGGGCTCAACAATCAAGTTAGCTAGACGCTTAATAGCGAGCTTGAGCATGGGCGGCACGAAGATAAATCTCCGTGTGTTTACCTGTCAAATTCGGGGAAGCCTGTAGCGAGGTAATCCCGAGCCAAGCTCCCAAAAGGAGAAGGTGTAGAGACTGGTTAGGCAGGCACCCTAACGTTTAAGGCGAGGGTGAAGGGACAGTCCAGACCACAAACTGGAAGATCCAGGCAACGAAAGTTGTAGTTGGTACGCATAACCCGAAGGTCGGTGGTTCAAATCCGCCTCCCGCCACTTGATAGAATATTATGAAGCCCTGCAAGGTTATGTCTTTGCGGGGTTTTGTGATATTAGGGAATCGGGAATCGGGAGTCGGGAATCGGGAGTCGGGAGTCGGGAAAAAATTTATACAGCATTACGCATTAAGGTTAGGACATTAATACAAGCTGAAAAGCTATTATAGTAAACTTTTGCCTTTTGCCTTGCGCGTTTATCCCCTTGTAAATCAAAATTGTTACAGAAGCTTTCACGCTACAAATATAAAGATCTTTATCACTAGCATTAGGGTTTTAAATTGGGTTTTAGTCCATCCTACAAAGTTTACGATCTTCATTGCTAGCACTGGGATTATTTTTCAGGTAATCTTCTAGTCCATTGCAAGCGTATTTGAGGAGTTCCTCTCGGTTAAAGTTCCACAATTTCACGGTATTGTCAGCACTAGCAGAAGCGAGGTATTTACCATCGGGACTGAAGGTGACATGATAGACCAGACCCTCATGGCCAGTTAAGGTGTCCACTAAATTCCCGTCTAGCGTCCATAATTTCACGGTATTGTCAGCACTAGCAGAAGCGAGGTATTTACCATCCGGGCTGAAGGTAACATGATATACAGAATAGTGATGGCCAGTCAAGGTTTCTACCAGTTTCTCTTTTCGTTTCCATAATTTCACCTTATTGTCCGAACTAGCAAAAGCGAGGTATTTACCATCCGGGCTGAAGGCAACATGATAGATAAAAGACTGATGGTTAGTCAAGGTTTCTAGCAGTTTCCCTTCTCGTTTCCATAATTTAACAGTTTTGTCTGAACTAGTAGAAGCGAGGTATTTACCATCGGGACTGAAGGCAACATGATATACAAAAGACTGATGGCCAGTCAAGGTTTCTAGCAGTTTCCCTTCTCGTGTCCATAATTTAACAGTTTTGTCTGAACTAGCAGAAGCGAGGTATTTACCATCGGGACTGAAGGCAACATGATGGACAAAAGACTGATGGCCAGTCAAGGTTTCTAGCAGTTTTCCTTCTCGTGTCCACAATTTCACCGTCTTGTCCGAACTAGCAGAAGCGAGGTATTTACCATCGGGACTGAAGGTAACATGACAAACCACATCGTGATGGCCAGTCAAGGTGTTCACCAATTTCCCCTCTCGTGTCCACAATTTCACCGTCTTGTCATAATTATTAGAAGCAAGGTATTTACCGTCAGAGCTGAAGGTGACATATTTGAAGGTGACACGGTTGAGCTTACACCTATTGCCAGACAACTTGTCCCCCAATGTCCACTCTCCCGTCCACATCTCGATCAATTTACCCTCTGCTGTCCACAATTTCACAGTTTTGTCTGAACTAGCAGAAGCGAGGTATTTACCATCCGGGCTGAATGTGACTTGAGAGACATTTTTTTGATGATGCCCAGTCAAAGTGCCCACCAAATTCCCGTCTACCATCCACAATTTAATAGTTTCGTCACGACTTGCAGAAGCAAGATATTTTCCATTGGGACTGAAGGTAACTTGATAGACAGAATCCTGATGGCCAGTCAAGGTGTCTACTAAATTCCCGTCTAGTGTCCACAATTTAACAGTTTTGTCACCACTTGCAGAAGCAAGGTATTTACCATCACGACTGAATGCAACATGAGATACAGAATCCTGATGGCCAGTCAAGGTGTCTACCAAATTCCCGTCTAGTGTCCACAATTTAACAGTTTTGTCACGACTTGCAGAAGCGAGGTATTTACCATCAGGACTGAAGACAACATGATGGACAGAAGACTGATGGCCAGTCAAGGTGTCCACTAATCCCCCCTCTAGTTTCCACAATTTCACCGTATTGTCACTAGCAGAATTAGCAGAAGCGAGGTATTTACCATCGGGACTGAAGATGACATTAACATTTGGGGGACTGAAGATGACATTAACATTTGGGGGACTGAAGGTCTTATGAACTACCCTACTCTGATGGCCAGTCAAGGTTTTCACCAAATTCCCGTCTAGCGTCCACAATTTCACCGTTTTGTCACGACTTGCAGAAGCGAGGTATTTACCATCAGGACTGAAGGTGACATGATAGACATCATTCAGATGCCCAGTCAAGGTTTTCACCAAATTCCCCTCTCGTGTCCACAATTTCACCGTTTTGTCCCAACTAGCAGAAGCGAGGTATTTACCATCGGGACTGAAGATGACATGATAGACATCACTCAGATGCCCAGTCAAGGTTTTCACCAAATTCCCGTCTAGCGTCCACAATTTCACCGTTTTGTCAGCACTAGCAGAAGCGAGGTATTTACCATCAGGACTGAAGGTGAGATGATAGACAAAAGACTGATGGCCAGTCAAGGTTTTCACCAAATTCCCGTCTAGCGTCCACAATTTCACCGTTTTGTCCCAACTACCCATAGCAAGGTATTTACCATCGGGACTGAAGGTGACTTTATGAAGAGTGGGTCTGTAGAAGATACCATAGATAGGACGATGATGCCCAGTCAAATGGTTAATCTCTCTTATTTGATTAACATTTTGCCGCAACAAGTTTACACCTTGAATCAAAATATCTATCGTTGGTTTCTTTGCTTGCTGCAATTTTTGATTTACTTCAATTGCACCCAACTGAACATCTAAACTTTTCTCTCCTGAGACTAAGCGAGACTTTAACCCTGCAATTTCAGCTTTAAGATTCGCATTGTTTTTACCGATAAGCGCCTCGCGCCATTGCCAAACTGCCACTGCTGCTACCCCAGAGATGGCTACAAATCCTGCGGTTATTAAGCCTATAATACTTTGACGCTGACGTTTTTGGTATTTCTGACTCAAGCCAATAAACTCTTGTTCAGCTTGGGATAGTTCCTCCCGACGTTATTTAAGTTTTTCCTGTGCCTGGACTAAAGCAGCTCCCCGCAATAACAGTCCCTTATCCCGGTTCATCTCCTGCCATTGACCCATATTTGCTCGCATTCTTTCTTGCCAAGCACGGAATTCTCGGTCTGTTTCCATCCATGCTTTCAGTTGACCCCAGTTACGAATTAAAGCCTCATGAACTACCTCCACGGTTTCTTGTTCAGCATTTTTAGCACTGGTGACAAGGGTGCGACTGGTAACCACTAACCGGGCATCTGCTAATTTTTTGACTAATTTCCAGTCTGTCTCCTTTAATTCAGCTTTGGTGGCTACTCGTCTAGTATTTTCGGTTCCTTCACCGGGACGTACTAACTGGATAAATATTCGCCTTACCCGTTCTTGTTCCTCTGGCTGAAGTTTACTAAATTCCCGATCAGCATAGCTGGTTAATGCACCAGAAACTTCACCGATTTCTTGATAAGCTTGGTGGGTTAATTGTTTGCTGGTGCGTTTTTTCCAAAGTTCAGTTAGGGCAAATTCCAACAGAGGTAAATTTCCAGGTTCTGTATCGACATCATCGAGAATGCGTTCTACCAGTCCGCTTTCAAAACTAACTCCTACTTTTTGGGCTGGCTTTTCAATTACCTCTCTAAGTTCCTCTGGATTCATGGAACGAATTTGAACATTAACTTTGCGCCAGACATTCGCTAAGGGAGGATAAGACAACACATTCCCTAAAAAATCTGCCCGCATGGTGGTTACTAACACCGTTGATGAGGAAGATTGTTCTGAACTAGATTGAAATGTGTTGGAGAGGGTATCGAGAAATAAACGACGGGTTTGCTCATCCCTACAAAGAGTATAGAGTTCTTCAAATTGATCAGCAATTAGTAAAATTATCTGGTTAGGATGATTCCGGTGAATTGTGGCAAAGACATCAGATAAAGGTAATTCATCCTCACTAAAAGATCTAGCCAATTTACGAGCTTGGATGATTTTGTCAGTAGAATCGAGGTCAGATCTGTATAGAGGAACTAGGGCTTGAGCTAGAGCCAGAAATGGGTCTTTTCCAGGACGAAAATGGGTAAATTGCCAATGTCCTGCTTTTACTAATTTCGGCACTAATCCCGCTAGAACTACGGAGGATTTACCACTACCTGATGCACCCAATACTGGAATAAAGTTACGGGTTTGAGTCCCTTGAAACAGTTCCTTTATAAAAACATCACGCCCAAAGAAATACTCAGCTTCATTGGGACTAAAGTGAAACAAGCCTTGATAAGGGCATGGCAGGTTGTCACTTGCTGTAGATTGCTCTAAGTCTTTGGGAGTAGTGCTGCTCTCTTTTTGGTAATGGTAATAATTGAAAATTTGGATTTGGTGAACCTGCTCCCCAGGCGAATTCGGCTAATGTTCAGGAGGATTATTGTAGTTGTTAAAGTTTACCGTATTAATACTACCACCTTGAAACACAGGAGCTTTATTATCCTTGTTGTAATTGACTTCACCACCAGATACCTTGTTGTAATTCACCTCACCCCCAGATACTTGCCAATTTTCCCCTTCTACTTGGTTCAAATTATGGATTTCTTTTGCTAATGCTTTAATCTCCTGAGCAAATTTATCATCTTCTGCCATCGCCTTTTGCAAAGAGTTAGATAAAACCTGTACATGAGGCTGTGAACCATCTTGAGCAGCTAGTAAAGCTTTTTCTGCCTTGGGATTACCACTTAACTTATCAATAATCTTCTGGCGCAGTAGATTCACAACTTTTTCTAGGGCTGCCTCAGTTGACTTTCTTACTGTAGCTATTGCAGCTTCATGACCGATAAAAGCTAGGGTGACAATAGCTAGAGGCGATAGAGGTTCCATATCTGATTAAATAGAAGTAGGGGATATTAACTATGAGCACAATGAATAGCTATAGTCTAACGTATTTTTAATCCGGATTAACTCTGATATAATAAAAAAATTTCCATGAATTGGCTTAGCTACGTTCGACTCAGTGATGGAACTGGGTGAGTATACCCTTTGGGATGCGATCGCATTTAGTACTCGATTCCATAGGACTTACGCAACGGGCACAATTAATGGTGGGTCTAGACCACGACGAGGGTCTAATAACTAAACTATAGACATAGTAATGTCGGGACGTTTTAGTTGGTTAATTAAGTAATTGGAAAAGAGCCCATGCTTAATTTTATCAATTGTTTGACCACTTTTATAAGCCAAATTTTTGAGTCTGAGCCAAACTAAAATAGCGCAAGCAATATGGTTTCTTTGAATAGGACCCTTACGACATTGGCATGATTCAATACCAGTCAATTGTTTTAATTCCCGGTGAAACTCCTCAACCTTCCATCGAACCTTACACTCTTTTTGTACAACGTCCGTATAATTTTGAGATAAATCCTTTGTAGGGATGCAGCTTCGGAACAGGGGAGGCAGTGCGGTCTTGGGGGTCTCCACGGGGCAAACAGCGGTGGGGAAGCAGGTTCCGCACGCAGACCCATGCGCCATGAGCAACTGCCGTGGTTTCCACGGGGCAAACAGCGGTGCGTCGCGGTGTTCCGCACACAGACCCATGCGCCATGAGCGACTGCATCAAGACAGAGATGGGAACTCCCGCACGACCTCCCAAACCTCGTGGAAAATCGACCGGATGGAAACCAGGAAAAAAAAGAAACAAAAGAACTCGTTATCCCGTGGTTAAAAAAGGCAAAAGTACCGACAAAAAATCTAAAAACAAGAATAATTAGACATAATTTTGCATTAATTTACTAACATCTCAGCTTCAAAAGGAGACTGAGTTATTTTATCATAGTCTAAACTCCAGTTACTAACATCTCAGCTTCAAAAGGAGACTGAGTTATTTTATCTCTAAACTCCAGTTAGAGTGCGATCGCGATCAACTAACCGGTCTACCAAGGCCAGGATTAATCGCAAGGAATTCCCCTCATATAGAGGTTGAGGTATGGATCCTCTTGCTCAAACAGATCATCATCCCAAAAGTATTCATCTTCTTCCGGGAACAAATGAAAGTGGAGTTCTCCCTTCCCATTTTCGTCTGCCCAGCAAAGGAATCCATCAACTGTTAAGCGGACGAATTCCTTCTGCTTACCTTGCTTGACGATGTAGTCTTTCCCTTCCTCCAGGTCAAGCTTCAGCAAATCTTTTCTGGCCTTAATTTCACTACGATACCCGAGAGCATAAAAGGCATTTTCAAGTAAGATAGGGAAAAGCTTTGTTCCTTGAAGTTTGGACTGGTTAACTACACAGGCTATAGACTTATCCACCTTTTTCTGTCTTCTTTGAGCTTTTCTTTCTTGCTTTCGTTGTTCTTTCTCTGCTGCTCGCTTCATCTGGTAACGAGTCCTGGAATTTTGCTTAGATTTTGTTGTCGGCATATTATTACTACTGTTTTCTTTTTTTTATCGTGATCGTATACCAATAACGGGGTGCGATCGCAGGGCAGTTTACAGTCTAGGTTCAGGCTTGTCTTGCAAGTTTACAATATCAATCCCGAAGCTGTCTAGCGTTTGGAGGGTCGGCAACAAGGCTTTATCTACACCCAACAAATGACCAGATTCAGCCCGCTTAAGGACATCCGTTACGGTCGATGTCCCCTATTACGGGGAGCACCTCCGATTCAGAACCGTGCATGAAACTTTCGTCTCACACGGCTCCTGGGTAAACTCGGTCTATGACCGGCCTTTCGGCTTGCTCCAATGTATCTGTTGGTGGCAGCTTTGATGAACTACTAGTAAGTTCTTATTAGACCAATTGTCGTGGTTTCCATCTATATGATGAAGATGTACAGATTCGTCTTCTAAGAACTTCAATCCACAGTATCCACAGGAATGGTTTTGCCTTTTCAATGCTTCGGAGGTAGTATCGGAATAAAGGAGGGAGTTCCTTTGGCTCCAGTAGACTAGGTCACCGTCATAGGGTGACTTTGTCCCCCTTACGTTCACGTGCTGATTTTGTTTGTATCCTACCTTTGGGAATGCCTTTTTGCATAGTTCGGAAGCTCTGTACCGACTTACTTTCTTTTCCTTTCGGAACTTTCGGTGGGCAGTGTGATTCATGAACCATAGTTTATCCCGTGCGCTGCTCATATCGCAGCTGCTGTGGTAGTTTCGCCATCCGCGTACGATAGGGGCTAGTTTCTTGGCTTTTACTTCGGCACCATAATTCGAGCAGTTGACTACGGTTTTAATCTTCTTACGGATGTTCCGGTGGTTTTCCTCTGAGGGAGTACACGAGAACTTTCCGTCTTTTCTGACGCGGAATTTCCACCCCAGGAGACGAAACCTTAGAAGAAAGAAGCCTTAATTAATAATTTTTAACCCTTTTTTGCATAGTCTGTCCCCTGTAAAGGCTTCTTTCTTCTTACGGTAACTTCATAGGAAGTCAAATCCGTCTGTCGTTTTAGTCAGCTTGGTCTTTTCTTCACTGATTTCCATTCCTCTTTCAGCCAAGAATTTATTGACTTTGTTGATAATTTTTTCAGCATTATCTTTTGGCTTTAGAATAAACACCATATCGTCTGCGTATCGCAAACTTGTGTGTATATCTTCTATTCCGTTTAGTGCCACATTAGCTAGTAAGGGACTTACCACACCGCCCTGGGGTGTACCCTGGTCTGGAAATTCTACGGATACTCCTGCTTTAAGGCATCTGAATATTCCGTTTTTGATTTTTACTGGTGCTATTAGTCTTTCCATTATGGAGTTGTGGTTGATTCGGTCGAAGCATTTTTTGATGTCTAACTCTATGATTCGTTTGTTGATACCATTGGAGTTCGATTTCAGATGTATCTGTAACCTTTTTTGGACATCTTGGGCGCACCTACCCGTTCTGAATCCGTAGCTGTCTCCACTGAACGTTGCTTCATGAGCTGGTTCGAGGGCTAGCTTCATTAGACATTGCCATGCTCGGTCGGCTATGGTTGGTATCTTTAACACTCTTACTTTCCCGTTCTTTTTAGGGATTGGGATTTCACGAAGTCGGCTATGTTTCCAGTCAGAAGCATGGTCGCTCAATGTCTCCACCAGTTCGATCCGTTCTCTGTAGTTGAGGCTTGACTTTCCGTCAACTCCAGCCGTTTTCTTCCCTTTATTTAGCTGTGTCACTTGTCGGACTGCCAAAAGCTGTGCTGAGCGGGATTTCAGTATCAGTTTTTGTAATGACCTGGCTTTCTTCAAGTCACCAGCTATAACCGCTTTGTACACGCGCTTTTGTAGGCGGAATAAGTTTTGGCGGAGTTTCTTCCACTGTTGCTTTTTCCAAAGTTCGCTATGTTTTACCATGCGTCTAACTGTGCTCTCCTAGAACTCGTGTATTCTGAATACCCGCAGCCAGTTTTTCGGCTGCATCCTACCCGGCAGTGAGGATTAGGTTTGACATAACTTACCGTAGATTCGACCGGTCTACAGACTCATTATTGCTGCCGTTTTTACTTGTTCCATCCATCGGATTGTTATGATGATTTAGGGCAGTCCAGTTTGCCTATTCCCTTCTCGGAGATTACAACTGTCCCTAATAGAACGTTGTGAGAATAATCGGGAATCAAGTCTCGCATTTACTAGTCAGATTGCGGCTTAGCTTTTAGACACTTTTTCAGGACTTTTGCTACTGTTACCCATGTCATCTCCCCGTTAGCGGCAGTGGTTACGGTCGATGCCCGGTATTATCCGGGGCAATTAAACTAAGTCAGTGAGTCACCCCACTGACTCGTCTTCAAAACCGTACGTGACACTTTCGCATCATACGGCTCCTCATCATAGGAACCATTGTCGCTGGTACCTCTAAAACGGGTTTTCATCTAACTCTAAGGCGTTGACTTTTTTCCCGTGTTTGGCATCGTGGCAGGTTAGGTGTAGTAATTCCAGATTTTCATCGAAGTTATTTCCACCCAGTGCGCGTGGTAGTATGTGATGCATTTCCATTGAATCCCCAGGTCTGAAGGTAAGACCACAATGAGCGCATTTCCCTTTTTGCTTTCTCAAAAGCCTTCCCGATTGAGCTGGCATTTCAGGATGTTCTCTCATTCTGGTGCTCCAATAGATTAGGTCTCCATCGTAGGGACTTCTGGTATCTTGGATTTTTTTATGCCTTATTATTTCAGTTTTGGCATGTTTTGGGAGGTAATTATCCTCATCTGCCATGAATATCCAATTATCCTCTCCGATGGTTCCCCAATATTTCTTGTTTACCCAGGTTTTGGTTTTCTTTGGGTGTCTTCTATATCCCCATCTTTGGAGTTTGTTCCAGAGCATGTAACCTAAATCTTGGAAGGTTTCTTTGCTACAGACTCCTCTGTAGTAGTTGCACCATCCGCGTATAATAGGTTTGAGGTGTTTGATTAAAGCCTCTTGAGGAGCGGCTTTATGTCTGTCGATGACTTTTGAAAGCCGCTCGAAATGTTCTAGAATTGCATCCTTAGATGGTTTGATGATGGTTTTAAAGCCTTGTTTAGAGTGGTTTTTACCTACTTTGTACTGACGGATATTAAATCCAAGGAATTCAAATCCGTTAAAGGTATAGGTCATTTGGGTTTTGCTAGGCTTTAATTCCAGACCCATGTCATGTAGCCAATTATTGATGACTTCAAGGCATTCTTCTACCACTTTTTGGTCTTGGTGTAGGATGACAAAATCGTCGGCATATCTGATTAGAGCTAGTCCCTTTTTATAGTGGGTTTTCTTGCCTTTTACAGAATTTGCGTAATCCCATATGGCCTGTTCCATTCCGTGGAGGGCTATATTCGCTAAAAGTGGAGAGATAACTCCACCCTGAGGGGTGCCCTCATCTGTAGGTGAGAATGTCCCACTATCCATCACACCGGCTTTTAGCCAGGACTTTATTAAGCGTCTCATGGATGGATAGGTATTCAGTTTAGTTAGAAGTGCATTGTGATTGATTTTATCGAAGCATTTGGCTATGTCAGCATCAAGTACCCATTTAGGCTTTTGTTTGATGCTATTGAATATTGCTTCGATGGCATCATGACATGAACGTCCTGGTCTGAACCCATAGGAGTTGGGTTCAAATTTTGCTTCCCATTCAGGTTCTAATGCCTGTTTGGCAAGTGCCTGGAGAGCGCGGTCATACATGGTTGGGATACCCAATGGTCGCTTTTCCTTCCGTCCAGGTTTAGGAATCCATACCCTTCTGGTTGGTTGGGCTTTCTTAGAAACTTTTAGGTTGGAGACTAAAGTAAGCCGTTGTTTTGGTGTTAATGATTTGACCCCATCTACTCCAGCAGTCTTCTTCCCTTTGTTCTCCTGGGTTACCCGTCTGACCGCAATCATCTTGGCCGACCAGGACTTTATCAGAGTCTTTTGCAACTTTCTTACCACGCGGACATCACCACGGTTCGAGGCTTGATATATTCGTTTTTGCAACTTAAAGACAGTCTTTTCTAGCTTCCGCCAGTTGACTTTCTTCCATTCCGACTGTGGGGCGAACCCCCGAGTTTTAGACATTTTCATTGCTACTTACAACTAGATCTTTTCCTATAACGTGAGTCCGTCAGCATATCCTGGGCATTACCCTAGGCTTTGGCAAATGAGCTCAATCTTGCCCTCATATGACATGCGGCTAACTACCTACTCAGTAATCGACCTTACTGAGAGTACATATGAGAGTTATTTCGTTCCTGATAACCATTCTTTGAACTTTTAGGGTGGTACTTTTCACCGGGAACTGTTTGGGAAATCCATTACAAAGGGGAGGAACTTTGTAATCCTAATTCCGTTGAGTTTTTCTCCGTAGCGTGTCAAACCTTTTTTCGCTACATTTCTGTGACGATGATTCAAACGTACCTTTCTCTCGTACCCATGAGTTCTTTGCCTATTGTTGACACCGGTCAGGTTAAGGGTGTTCCAATATTCGACCCTTGCATTAACCCATAGGTTTGTTAGTTCCTATGAATCAGGGTAGGGCTGTCACTCGGATTTCATGAGGGATGGTTTTTCACCACCATGGTTATCAAGTTGTCAGGGTTCATTGAACCAAGCAGCTAATCCCCCAAAACCCTTGTAGGGTAAAGGTTTCTAGCTAACGAATCGCACCCTCCGCTTCAGAACCGTGCATGAAACTTTCGCCTCACACGGCTCCTGGGTAAACTCGGTCTATGACCGGCCTTTCGGCTTGCTCCAATGTATCTGTTGATGGCAGCTCTGATGAACTGCTAGAAGGTTCTTTTCCGACCAATTGTCGTGGTTTCCATCTACATGATGAAGGTGTACAGATTCGCCTTCCAAGAACTTCAATCTACAGTGTCCACAGGAATGGTTTTGCTTTTTCAATGCTTCAGATGTAGCATCGGAGTAAAGGCGTGAATTCCTTTGGCTCCAGTAGACTAGGTCACCGTCGTAAGGTGACTTAGTCCCCTTTACGTTTACGTGTTGATTTTGTTTATATCCTACCTTTGGGAATGCCTTTTTACATAGTTCAGAAGCTCTATACCGACTTACTTTCTTTTCCTTTCGGAACTTTCGGTGGGCGGTGTGGTTCATGAACCATAGTTTATCCCTGGAACTGCTCATGTCGCAGCTGCTGTGGTAGTTACGCCATCCGCGAACGATAGGGGCTAGTTTCTTAGCTTTTACTTCAGCACCATAATTCGAGTGGTTGACTACGGTTTTAATCTTCTTACGTATATTCCTATGATTTTCCTCTGAGGGAATGCATGATAATTTTTCGTCTTTTCTGACGCGGAATCTCCACCCCAGGAAGTCAAACCCGTCTGTCGTTTTAGTTAGCTTGGTCTTTTCTTCACTGATTTCCATTCCTCTTTCTGCCAAGAATGCCTTGACTTTATTAAGAATTTTATCAGCATCGTCTTTTGGTTTTAGGATAAACACCATGTCGTCTGCATATCGTAGACTTGGGTGAATGTTTTCTATTCCGTTTAATGCCACATTTGCAAGTAAAGGACTCACCACTCCCCCTTGAGGGGTGCCCTGGTCAGGAAACTGAACGGATACCCCTGCTTTTAAGCATCTGTATATCCCCGTTTTAATTTTTGCTGGTGCTATAAGCCTTTCCATTATGGAGCTGTGGTTGATTCGGTCGAAGCATTTCTTAATGTCTAGTTCTATGACGCGCTTGTTAATTCCATTGTGCTTTGATGCCAAATGCAAGAACAGGCGTTTTTGGACGTCTTGGGCGCACCTGCCCGTTCTGAACCCGTAACTATCTCCGCTGAACGTGGCCTCATGGGCTGGTTCAAGGGCTAGCTTTATTAGACATTGCCATGCTCGGTCGGCTATGGTAGGTATCTTTAACATTCTTACTTTCCCGTTCTTTTTAGGGATTGGGATTTCACGAAGTCGGCTATGCTTCCAGTCATGGGCGTAGTCGTTCAATGTTTCTACCAGTTCCATCCGTTCTCTGTAGTTGAGGCTTGACTTTCCGTCAACTCCAGCCGTTTTCTTGCCCTTATTGAGCTGTGTCACTTGTCGGACTGCCAAAAGTTGTGCTGAACGGGATTTCAGTATCAGTTTCTGTAATGACCGTGCTTTCTTTAAGTCCCCAGCTCGAACCGCTTTATATACTCGTTTTTGTAGGCGGAAAAGATTCTGGCGGAGTTTCTTCCACTGTTGGCTTTTCCAAAGTTCACTATGTTTTACCATGTGTCTAACTGTGCTCTCCATTAACTCGCATACTCTGAATACCCGCAGCCAGTTATTCGGCTGCATCCTACCCGGCAGTGAGGATTAAGTTTGACATAACTTACCAAGGGTTCGACCTTTCCTTGGACTCATTAATGCTGCCGTTTTTACTCGTATTAAACTAAGCCGGTGAGTCGCCTCACCGACTCGTCTTCAGAACCGTACGTGATACTTTCACATCATACGGCTCCTCATTATAGGAACCATTGTCATTGGTACCTCTAGAATGGATTGTCATCTAACTCGGATAAGTTAATTTTTTTTCCATGTTTGGCATCGTGGCAGTGAAGATGTAGTAGTTCAAGATTTTCATCATTGTCCTTTCCACCTAGTGCCCGTGGTTTTATGTGATGCTTTTCCGTTAAATCTCCATCCCTGAAGGTGAGACCACAATGAGCACATTTCCCTTCTTGCCGTTTCAAAAGTTTCCCAATTGAGCTGGTCATCTCAGGATGTTTCTGCATTCTGGTGCTCCAATAGATTAAGTCTCCATCGTAGGGGCTTCTGGTGTCCTGTACTTTTTTGTGCCTTACTATTTTTGTATTGGCATGTTTTGGGAGATAGCTTTCTCCTTTTTTGAACGTCCAGTTATCCTTTCCAACGGTTCCCCAATATTTCTTGTTCACCCAAGTTTTTGATTTCTTCGGATGTCTCCTGTATCCCCATCTTTGGAGTTTATTCCATAACAGATTCCCTAATTTGCTGAAGGTTTCTTTACTACAGACTGTTTTGTAGTAAAGAAACCATCCGCGTATAATGGGTTTAAGTTGGCGTATTAACGCTTCCTGTGGGGCAGCTTTATATCGATTTATGACATTTGAAAGCTGCCCATAATGTTTTTGGATACTTTCCTTGGATGGTTTGATAATGGTTTTAAAACCTTGTTTCGAATGGTGTTTACCTACTTCATATTGACGTATATTGAATCCAAGAAAGTTGAATCCTTCAAAAGTGTGGGTAATCTTAGTTTTACTTGGTTTTAATTCCAGACCCATGTCTTGCAGCCACTTGTTGATTACTTCAAGACATTCTTCTACCACTTTATGGTCTTGGTGTAGGATTACAAAGTCATCGGCATATCTGATTAATGTCAATCCTCTTTTGTAATGTCCTTTCTTCTTCCATACGGAATTAGCGAAGTTCCATATGGCCGATTCCATGCCGTGGAGAGCAATATTTGCCAGTAATGGAGAGATGACTCCACCCTGGGGAGTGCCCTCATCTGTAGATGAGAATGTTCCGTTATCCATCACACCGGCTTTTAGCCAGGACTTAATTAAACGTCTCATGGATGGATAAGTATTTAGTTTTTTTAGAAGTGCATCATGATTGATTTTGTCGAAACATTTGGCTATATCAGCATCTAAAACCCATTTAGGTTTTTTACAGATGGCTGTAAATATTGCTCCGATGGCGTCATGACATGAGCGTCCTGGTCTGAACCCATATGTATTTGGTTCAAATTTTGCTTCCCATTCTGGTTCTAAGGCCATTTTGGCAAGTGCCTGTAATGCACGGTCGTACATCGTTGGGATTCCCAGTGGTCTTTTTTCCTCCCTACCTGGCTTTGGTATCCACACTCTGCGTGTGGGTTGGGCTTTTCGATAGACCTCAAGGCTGGCTACTAAGGCGAGGCGTTTTTTCCCTGTCAGGGCTTTGACCCCGTCTATTCCGGCAGTCTTTTTGCCTTTGTTTTCCTGGGTGACCCGGCGAACCGCAATCATTTTGGCAGTCCAGGACTTGATCAGGAGTCTTTGTAGCTTTCTTACCACGCGGACGTTACCACGTTGTGAGGCTTGATATATTCGTTTTTGCAACTTAAACAAGATTTGTTCTAGCTTTCGCCAGTTAACCTTGTTCCATTCCGACTGTGGGGCGAACCCCCGAGTTTTGGACATATCAATTGTTACTTACAACCATATCTTTTCCGATAACGTGTGTCTGTCAGCGTATCCTAGGCATTACCCTAGGCATTAGCTTCTGACCCAATCTTGCCCTCGTATGACTTGCGGCTAGCTACCTACTCAGTAATCGACCTTACTGAGAGTACATATAAGGGTTACTTCGTTCCTGATAACCATTCTTTGAACTTTTAGGGTGGCACTATTCATCGGGAGAGAGGGAAATCTTTATAAGGGACGGAAACCTTATAACCTATGTTCTCCGTTGACTTTTTGTCCGTAGCGTCGTTCAACCTTTTTATTTCGCTACATTCTAATAACGATGATTCAAACGTACCTTTCTCTCGTACCCATGAGTTCTTTACCTAGACTAAACACCGTTCAGGTTAAAGGGTGTTTTGTCCGTTTGACCCTCTGCGAATTTAATTTATAGGTTTGCTAATTCTATAAATCAGGGTAAGGTTGTCACACGGATTTCACGAGGGATGGATTTCCACCATCATGGTTATCAAGTTGTCATGGTTTTCTAAACCAAGCAGCTAATCCTCCCAAAGCCTTGTTGGCCAAGGTTTATAGCTAACGAATCGCACTCCATCTGTTAGATTGTTTTGGTGATTTAGGGCAGTCCACTTTGCCTATCCTCTTCTCAGAGATTACAACTATCGCGTGAAGAACGTTGTGAGAATGAGAGGATGAAGTCTCGTATGTACTGGTCAAATTACGGCTTTCAGATAAGACACTTTTTCAGGACTTTTGCTACTGTTACCCATGTCACCTCCCCGTTAGCGGCAGTGTGGTACATTTGATTTACCTCTGATTCCGCCCTGTTGCCAGCGTCACTCTGCTAGGATGTCGCCTGCTCGGTGTGGCCAGGTAGGGAGTCACTTGTCTCTTCAAGGGGTGGATTTTCACCACCATCCGACAGATAGTTAGAAATTCGGGATGTTTCCCGCGATTCCCCCTAGTTATACCCCTCCTGTTTCAGGAGGTTCCTCCTAGGAACGAGCCGCACTCACGCATCTGAATCGTGTCTGATTCCGCCCTGGTGCCAGCTTCACTCTACTAGGATGTCGCCTGCTCGGTGTGGCCAAGATAGGGAGTCACTTATCTCTTAAAGGGGTGGATTTTCACCACCATCCGTTGGACAGTTATAACTTTTGGGGTTGTCCCCGCGAGTTACCTAAGTCATACCCCTCTAGTTTCTAGAGGCTCCTACTTAGAACAAGCCGCACAAAAGGAAAGCTTCTATTATAGGACTTACGCAACGGGCACAATTAATGGTGGGTCTAGACCACGACGAGGGTCTAATAACTAAACTATAGACATAGTAATGTCGGGACGTTTTAGTTGGTTAATTAAGTAATTGGAAAAGAGCCCATGCTTAATTTTATCAATTGTTTGACCACTTTTATAAGCCAAATTTTTGAGTCTGAGCCAAACTAAAATAGCGCAAGCAATATGGTTTCTTTGAATAGGACCCTTACGACATTGGCATGATTCAATACCAGTCAATTGTTTTAATTCCCGGTGAAACTCCTCAACCTTCCATCGAACCTTACACTCTTTTTGTACAACGTCCGTATAATTTTGAGATAAATCCTTTGTAGGGATGCAGCTTCGGAACAGGGGAGGCAGTGCGGTCTTGGGGGTCTCCACGGGGCAAACAGCGGTGGGGAAGCAGGTTCCGCACGCAGACCCATGCGCCATGAGCAACTGCCGTGGTTTCCACGGGGCAAACAGCGGTGCGTCGCGGTGTTCCGCACACAGCCCCTCCCCATGAGCGACTGCATCAAGACATGGAAAAAACGACTTTACGACCATTAATTACTATTACTAATCTGAACAAGGGCTGATCACAGACTTGACTGAAGCCTAGTACTAATGTACTAAGCTTCAGTGCGTACGCACTGTGCCAGTTGCGTAAGTCCTGTTCCAGTTTCTGCACCAGCGAAAGTCACACAACAACCCAAAGCACAGGATACCAGTGGTAGACTGCAAAAAGATCACAAGTGCAGTTTGACCCGGTGGGTGGAACGGGCATCTTGCCCGTTACAATCGGACGGGCTATCCCAACACTGGCTACGAGGCGCAAAATTAGGGCTCGCCCGTCCCTAACGCACCCTACGCACTACATTCTAAATTCTACATTCTAAATTCTTAATTCTGCATTCTGACAAATAACCTTCAAACCTTCCAATCCCATTGGTTAAACAACGACTCGACAAATTATTAGTAGACCTTAACCTGTGTGAATCCCGACAGCGAGCTCAGGTGCTGATTCGTGCCGGTGAAGTAATGGTAGATGGACAAGTATTAGATAAGCCAGGAACTGAAATTAACACCACCGCTCAGATTCAGGTCAAAGAGAAACCCCCTTATGTATCCAGAGGAGGGCAAAAACTTGCCAAAGCCTTGGACGTATTTGGAATTTCAGTAAACGGACGCATTTGCCTAGATGGTGGCATTTCCAGCGGTGGCTTCACCGACTGCTTGCTAAAAGCTGGAGCAAAACAGGTTTATGGTGTTGATGTCGGATATGGACAAGTTGCCTGGAGTCTGCGCAATGACCAGCGGGTGGTCTTGAAAGAACGTACCAACTTACGCTATCTTCAGCCAGCGGACTTGTACGGTGTTTCACCAATCCCGAATCAGAGTCAAGTCTATGCTGATTTAGGCGTAGTCGATGTTTCCTTTATTTCCTTAACCAAAATTATTCCTGCTCTGTGGCAACTGCTATCCCCTCCCCGTGAGGTAGTGTTGCTAGTCAAGCCTCAGTTTGAAGTTGGTCGTGACCGTGTCGGGAAAAAGGGAGTAGTCAGAGACCCCCATCACCAGGCGGATGCGATCGCAAACGTTCTAGAATCCGCCAAACAGCTAGGTTGGCAGTACAAAGGATTAATCTCCTCTCCCATTACTGGCCCCGCCGGGAATATCGAGTACTTACTTTGGCTAGCCATGGATAGCGTATTACCCTACCCCGATTTAGCCGCAATTAGAGAGATTACCATCAACAGGGAATAGGGAGTCGGGAGTCGGGAGTCGGGTGTAGGGTGTAGGGTGTAGGGTGTAGGGAATCGGGATTTGCTACTCCTTAATCACTGCTACAGGATTCCTAAAACCCAGGAATAAATTATATCAAGTTCAGATAATCATTTATAAAAAAATATAGCTTTATTATAGTAGGTAATCTCCCTACTCATTCCCTGTTCCCTGTTCCCTGTTTCCTGTTCCCTGTTCCCTCCCTGTTTCCTGTTCCCTGCTCCCTTTTCCCATCAATACTATGTTCATAAATCAAAAATAAACCCTCGATAAACCCCCAAAATAATCATTTTTTTTCATTGTAAAAAAATGTTTCAAATTTAAAATTACTCTTGACATTTTCCGA
The DNA here is from genome assembly GCF_010671925.1 of Moorena sp. SIOASIH. Classification (GTDB taxonomy): domain Bacteria; phylum Cyanobacteriota; class Cyanobacteriia; order Cyanobacteriales; family Coleofasciculaceae; genus Moorena. The sequence goes on from NZ_JAAHIH010000005.1 coordinate 1,083,687, forward strand.
GATATTAGTAATAATAAAAATGTCCGATATTCCCCTAGCATTTCTGGACAAAGAGCCGCGCTTCTCAGTTGCACGCTACAAGCGCGGCTCTAGTCCCCAGTCACAAACTATGTGTGATTGGGTAAGTCAGCAGGGTTGCCCCCGCTTCGTCCCCTAAGCACCGTGCGAACAAGTCTCCAAGTACACGGCGCAACTAACTCCAAAAGAACTCATTTATCACTGCCTACTCTTTTCTTAGATTTGCGGGTTTGTACCTTTTGGCTTTTGTTCCGCTTCAAAGAGGGTTTTTTTATCCCGGCTTTCAGCATTTTCTGTATGTCGGGATTGAGGGCACCCAAGGCATGAATGGAATGGTGGCAATCTTCATGTAGATAGACTAGATTATCATACTTGTCTGTTCCACCTAGGTGTTTGGGTATAATGTGGTGTATATGTATGCCATTTGTACCCAATAATTGATTACAAACTGGGCAGGTGTAATTCTGCCGGTTTGCTATTTTGTCCTTTCCTGCCGATAGTCTCCCTTTCGCCGTCTTTTCCATTTGTTTGATTTTCCTCTGTTCCCAGTACCCAATTAGATTGGGGTCATCAGGGCTATTCATGTATTGGACTAAGGTATGGCGTTTGATGGGAGTCCATGCAAGTTTTTGTAAATACATTTTTGAGGACTTGTCTCCAAATACCCATTTGTCATCTCTACCTGGACAATATTTCCCGAAATGTTTTTCGAAAATCCAATCTGGAGATTTTTTGTATTTCCGTAATCCCCATCTCTTCAATTTCCAGAATATATGACTATCCAGGTAGCTGAAAGTTTCTTTAGCGACCACTCCGTCATGATAGTTTCCCCACCCCCTAATAACTGGGTTTAGTTTTTCTATCACTTGGGTAGGGGTTGCACTTTTCAATTTCCTGAATTCGTCCTTCAATTTATCTTTGAATTTTTGTATATTCCTTTTTGAAGGTTTGATTAGGGTCACCAATTCTGATTTGCGTGTGGTGGTTCTATATTTTCGGAAATTCCATCCGAGGAAGTCAAATCCTGCTGTGAGGTGTCTGATACTGGTTTTTTCATCTGATAGATTTAGTCCTATTTTGGTCAACCATTCTTGTAGGATTGCCTTAGCTTCATCTGCATCTTCTTTGTTCTCGGTTAATACCACAAAGTCATCAGCAAAGCGGACAAATGTTCTATTGGATATGTTAGTCCAGAATCCTCCGGATTTTCTTCTTTTGTCTTTGTCCCACCTGTATTTAATTCCCAGTTCTTCCTCCATGCCGTGTAGTGCGATATTGGCTAGTAATGGACTTATCGTCCCACCTTGTGGTGTTCCTGTCTCGGTTTTATAGAATACGTCTTTATCTATGTATCCCGATTTGAGCCACTGTTCCACTAGTTTTTTGGCTGGGAAGTTTCCAATTTTGTCCAGTAGGGGTTTGTGTGCAATATTGTCGAAGCATCCGGAGATGTCCGCGTCTAATACCCACCACTTTCGGTTATTTTCCCCTTTAATGTTGTCGAATATCCTTTGTCGTGCGTCATGGGTACTCCTGCCTGGTCTGAATCCATATGATGTTGGTTCAAATAAAGCTTCCCATGTTGGCTAAGCGTGCATTCTTGACGATGCCTTGTATGCATCTGTCAATCATGCCAGGTATTCCTAAGGGGCGTTTTTTACCGTTGGATTTGGGAATGTATACACGTTTGGTAGGAATTGGTGTCCAGGCTTTGTAATCTCTGAGAGCATCGACCAACTCTCCTCTGAGGTTGGGGTCTAATTTGGCTATTTTGTCAATCCCAGGGGTATTTTTACCTTTGTTGAGTTGCGCTGCCTGTCTTACGGAAATGAGTATGTTGGAATAACTACGTAGCATCAGGCGTTGTAGTTTATTCACCTTTTTCCAATTGCCTTCACGAGTCGCGAGGAATATTCTACGTCTGAGCTTCCTTACTGACCTGTAGGCTTTCTTCCAATTGATGGAGTGCCAGTGGGTAGTTTGTTCAGTTACGATACCGTTCCCTATTGGGTTCGATGCTATCTTTTCCATTACAATTAAGGTGTCAAATGTATTATGTCCCTTGCTCGGAATTAGTTCTGAAATTCAGCACTCTTTCAAGTTGAGGGATTTCCCTCTATCCAACCGGTTATACGTTTCCGTTTTCCCGTTGACTTTCGTCATGTTGGCTTTTGCTTGGTTCAGTCTTCTACCGGACTAAGAGTTATACCTCTTCTTACGATTTGGCTACCCTAACTATCGACCTAGGTTAGGGACTCAATCTCGGCTTACCCGGTTGCACACAAAGGAGATGCGAACTAATGGTTGCCGTCTCTACGCCGAGTCCAAGGAGTTCTAAGTTACCCATAACCTACTGAGTTAACTCTTGGAGCTAGTACCCCCATTACCGCTTTAGCAGGGATATCGATAGTTACGACGCTTCAAACAACGATTCCTTTCGTCAACCTATTCGTTCTTTCCCTAACGACCCATTATCACGCGGCATGTGCATCTGGTTACGCATTACCCTCTAGCTCAGCAGACGAAGCGATTCGGGAGTATTCTAGCTCAGAAGCCGGATATATCCATCTCGCAGCGCCCCTTCGGGTGGGAACTTCGCTTGAACTCTAGCCTCTATGGAGAATTATGGAATTCTCACTCCTTTGAGCGCCTTCATCGGTCGCCCAGGTAATTCCATGATGCCAAAAAATCATGCCAAAAAAACGCTCCTTAGATCATCTGATTAAGTGTCAGCGAGCCCTAGACCGCCTTGCCCAACTTGCCCAGAGCCAATCCACAAGCCCACATTCCTATCCTCGTCCCATCACCGAGCGAGAGCGAATCCTGATCAACCTGTACAGCTACTGCCCACTATCCATGACCCCCCAAGAGTTTTATGGGAAATGGCAAGTTAATCAAGAAGACATTGGTCAAATCTGCTTCCGCTCAACCCACGCTGCAAACACCTGGCTCGCCCAAGGTGCTCGCTATAGATCTCCCTCTTCCGATTCCTTACATCATCTAGCGTTAATGGACTTTCTCTTAGAAAATTTCGAGGCAATTCCAAAGGAGTTATTGAATCGACTCTCCTCGTTCGCGTAGCGTGGCCGAAAGGCCAAAGTTAAAGGTTAAAGAATGAAGAATGAAGAATGAAGAATGAAGAATGAAGAATGAAGAATGAAGAATGAAGAATGAAGAATGAAGAATGAAGAATGAAGAATGAAGAATGAAAAATTTAGAATGGTGAATTATGAATGGTTAAGGGTGAATGGTGAATTGATAAGGGTGAATTTAGAATACATAATGGTGAATGGTGAATGGTGAATGGTTAAGGGTTAAGGCAGAATTTCCAATTCTTAATTCTACATTCTTAATTCTACATTCTTAATTCCCAATTCTTAATTATTAATTCTTAATTCTTCATTTTTAATTCTTAATTCTTCATTTTTAATTCTTAATTATTAATTCTTAATTCTTCATTTTTAATTCAAAACTGAGACAAATGAGACAAAAACTGAGACATTTTGCGATTGTCTGGCCATTATGATGACAATTGCAGAGTGTATTCGAGTAACTTATTAATGTCACACACCATTATTCCAGCGTTGCTGAATCAAGTAATCAATATGAGTAGAGTGGGCATCCTGCCCGCGCGGAAATCTATTGAAACTGGCAAGATGCCAGTTCCACGGCAAGATGCCCATTCCACGGCAAGATGCCCATTCCACCTCACTCTTAAAATCATTCCATTATTAAGCAACGCCATTATTCCAGCAGGACAAACCCACCAAGCAGTTCCCGTTTTTCGCAGAGGTTCCGGAAGGCAAGGGGATTCAGGGTATACTTCCCCCAATTTCCCATTCCCCATTTCCCCTTCTCCCTTCCCTAAGGATAGTTTTAGATTAGACAGTTTTAGATTAGACCCCAGCCCAACACAGCGATCAAAACCCAGTCAAAAGGTGGTACAACTAAAACGGTGGTTAGAGGATTGTTTTGATCCGGGTTGGGAAAACGTGGAGACTATCTTAGAGCAATACCCAGAGCGAGATTTCAGTTTTAGAAGTGACTCCTTTCACCAAGCGATGCAGCGCGGTCTTGGGGGTTTCCCCCATGAGCGACTGCATCAAGAAGCTAGTACCAAATTCCATACCACAGCAGGAGTGAAAAGAGGTAAGCTACTCGGTACTGAGATCGGCTGGGGTGATCAGCAAGTAGCTTTATTAGTGGAGCTACATCCGACAGAATCACCCAAAATGAATGTATCCATTGAGCTGTATCCCGGTGGTGGTCGAGACCTTCTCCCCAAAGGTTTACAAATTATGGTGCTAGATGAAGAGGAAATTGTCGTGATTCAAGTCCAAGCCAGAGAGACGGAAAATCTTAAGTTGCAAGTGAGTGGCGAAGCAGGAGAATATTTTACCATTAAGTTAGTTTGGAATGATATCAGTATTACAGAAAATTTCTTAATCTGATTGTAAACATTTAGCCGTTGGCCGTCAGCCGTCAGCTATCAGCTATCAGCTTATGCGCTACGCGCACGCTACGCGAACAGCTTTTGAAGAAAACAGGTAAGCAAATGACTGACTGCTGACCGTTGACGACTGAATGCTTACAAAGAATGAAGAATGAAGAATGTAGAATTAAGAATGAAGAATGTAGAATGAAGAATTTAGAATGAAGAATGAAGAATGAAGAATGAAGAATGTAGAATGAAGAATGTAGAATGTAGAATGAAGAATGTAGAATGTAGAATGTAGAATGTAGAATGAAGAATGTAGAATGAAGAATGAAGAATGAAGAATGAAGAATGTAGAATGTAGAATGTAGAATGTAGAATGTAGAATGAAAAAAATTACAATTCTAAATTCTAAATTCTAAATTCTAAATTCTAAATTCCAATAATTTATCAAATTTTCCTGTCGCACTTTCCGTTAAGTATCCTCAGGTGCGACCCGTGGCTAATTAAATTCTTAATGGGTCAAGGGCACCTAAGAACTTTGCTCACCAGAAGCTAGCTGCTGATTAACCACAACCATAAACTCCTCTACAGAAGCAATGGTAATTGCCTGTCTGTGCAACATTGTCAACATCGAGTCCTCCTTAATTTGGTTGATTGTTTCCACCAACTCACTAGGCACATCTTCAAAACGAATCCGAAGTACTTCAAGCAGCCATTCTCGACCCTTTTCCAAAAGGCCGATTTCAATCCCCTCTTGACGAGCAAGGCGTTCAAAACTAGTAACGTAAGGCATACTACTCTCCTGTTCGTAACGTCTAATTTCTTCTGTAAAGCCGGTTTGCCAGCTATCGGGTAAACTAATTAGCCAATCAATTAACCGGAATAACTCTAGGATATCTTGCCTGCCATAGCCCCGTTGATACAAACGTTTAGCCACTCGTAATTTAATCTGATATCGTTGCTCAACATCTTGTTTAGTTTGCTGATTCGCCCGATGAGCTGCAATAATTACAGCAAACGGATTGTTACTTTCCTCCAACACCTGGGACGAATAATCGAGCAGTTTCACAATCGGGAAGCGCAACAAAACCTCACACCCCCAAATCGTGTAACTGTATTGATTCGGTCGCCAGGATTTGCTTTCATCAGCTAGAACAGCTAAACTGACTACTTGACGCCGATATTTGTCAAAAATGCGGTAATTGTATACATAAATCCTCTCAGCAAACACGGATTCGTATTGACTTTGGACTTCAACATGAATTAATACCCAGGTTTCCTGGCCATCGGTGCGCCAAACCTTAACTAATTTGTCTGCCTCCCTAGTGCTAATTTCCCCATCCCGAGCTATCTGTTGGAATTCCTTGTCCAGAAACTCATAGCCTTTGTCCCAGTCAATGTTTTCCTCAAGTTCGGGAAATAAAAATGCCATAAAGGGTTGGAAATATAAGGAAATTGCCTCTTTCCATGGATTATCGTAGTCTGCACGTTGATTAGTCATTATTCATGGACTAAATGTTACCAATTTCAAAAGTTATTTTAAATAATATACTCCTAAAATTATACCTTATTAATACAGTAAAAAATCCTAAAATAGACGTCAAAAAGTAAGCATTAAGCTTATGGGCTATGGGCATAATCTTAAAATTTAAGAGGTATGGAGTTATGGGATGTGATCCCGTAGCGGCTCTTTCCCTTTTCTTGTTATTATGCCATGGCGACAACACCAAAAAGAATGAAGAATGAAGAATGAAGAATGAAGAATGAAGAATGAAGAATGAAGAATAAAGAATGAAAAAAAATTCAATTCTAAATTCTAAATTTTAAATTATAAATTATAAATTCTATAGCAGTCGAAGTAAAGCTTAAGACATATTTCTGCTGCCTACGGTGCGCTTGACCCATTAAGAATTAAATTCGCCACGGGTCGCACCGCTCCCTACTCCCTGCTCCCTTTCAACCAAAATACTCTGTCCTAAACTATACTTCGGTTGCTATAAATTCTAAATTCTAAATTCTACATTCTACATTCTACATTCTACATTCTAATTTAGAATTTATACTTGGTGGTGCGTTACGGGGCGGGCTATCCCAATACTGGCTACGAAGTGGAAAATTAGGGCGAGCCCGCCCCTAACGCACCCTACGCGCGCATTCTAAATTCTAAATTCTAAATTCTAAATTCTAAATTCTAAATTCTAAATTCTAAATTCTAAATTCTAAATTCTAAATTCTAAATTCTAAATTCTACATTCTACATTCTACATTCTACATTCTACATTCTACATTCTACATTCTACATTCTACATTCTACATTCTACATTCTAAATTCTACATTCTTCATTCTAAATTCTAAATTCTACATTCTTCATTCTAAATTCTAAATTCTAAATTCTACATTCTTCATTCTTCATTCTTCATTCTTCATTCTTCATTCCAAATTCATCCGATCGCCCCCAAAGTTTTCAGAGTTGCTTTCTGTGCCTCAGTTAACCCTCTAACTCCAGTAATATTCATGCCTTCATAGAGTCTAGGAGTTCTCAGGATTTTCAAACACTCCCCCGTTTCTACATCCTTTAGTCTGACGGTTTGGTCTTGAGACCCACTGGCCATAATTTGACCATCTACACTGAAGGCAACTGAATAGACCAGATGGCTATGTCCGGCGCAAATGTCACGGCACTCCCCTGTGGAAACATTCCAAAGTCTCACCGTTTGGTCAGCACTGCCACTGCTTAGGGTTTTCCCATCGGGACTAAAGGCAACTGACAATACCCAATTGGTATGTCCCGTCAAGGTTTTGCAGCACTTACTCTGACCGATATCCCACAGCTTCACCGTGTCGTCTCTACTGCCACTAGCCAAGAGCTGACCATTGGGACTAAAGGCCACGGAGTGGACTCGATTACTATGTCCGCGCAAAATTCCTACACAGCTTCCGGTCTCACAATTCCATAGCCTCACCGTGTGGTCGGCACTGCCACTGGCTAAGGTTTTCCCCTCATTACTGAATGCCACTGAACACACTCTATCAGTATGTTCTTGAAACGTTCTGATGCAGTGACCTGTGCTGACATCCCACAGCTTGACCGTGTGGTCGGCACTGCCACTGGCTAAGGTTTTCCCGTCACTACTGAATGCTACTGAAAATACCCAATCAGTATGGCCATGCAGTGTTCTCATGCAGCGACCTGTGCTGACATCCCACAGCCTGATCGTATTGTCTGTACTGCCACTGGCTAAGGTTTTCCTGTCACTACTGAATGCCACTGAATACACAAAGTCAGTATGTCCGGGCAAGGTTCTGATGCAGCTACCAGTACCATAATCCCATACTCTCACCGTGTAGTCGTTACTGCCACTAGCCAGGGTGTGACCGTCACTACTAAACGCGATGGGCATTGCCCAATCCGTATGTCCATACCAAGTTTTCAAGCATTGACCGGTTTGACAATCCCACAGCTTCACCTTTTGGTCTAAACTCACACAAACCAGGGTTTTTCCATAAGGACTAAAGGCCACTGAAAATACCTGATTGCTGTGTCCATGCAAGGTTTTCAAACATTCATTGGTGCTAGTATCCCACAGCCTAACGATGTGGTCGCCACCGCCACTAGCCAGGGTTTTCCGATCTGGACTAAAGGCCACGGAGTAGACACCACTACTATGTCCAGTGTAAGTTCTTAAGCACCGACCTGTGCTTACCTCCCAAAACTTCACCGTGTGGTCGCCACTGCCACTGGCTAAGGTTTTCCCGTCACTGGTGAATGCCACTGACCCCACCCAATCCCTATGTCCAGTGCCAGTATTCAGGCATTCACCAGTGCTACTATCCCAGAATCTCACCGTCTGGTCGTCACTGCTACTAGCTATAGTCTTACCATCTGGACTAAAGGCAACGGATCTAACCCAACTGCTATGTCCGGTGCAAGTGTTGAGACATTCTCCAGTTTTGATATCCCAGAGTTTCAAGGTGTGGTCGCCACTGCTACTGACTAGGGTCTTACCATCTGGACTAAAAGCGACTGAACATACCTCATTACTATGTCCACTACAAGTTTTTAAGCACTTACCATCACTGACATCCCAAAACTTAACGGTGTGATCGGCACTGCAACTGGCTAAGATTTTACCATCATGGCTGAAAGCAAGGTCACGTACTACATTGGTGTGACCTTCACAGATCAAAACTAGTTTGCCGGTTGGTACTTGCCAGAGGCGAACCTTCCAATCTGTATCACAGGTTGCTAATAGTTTACCATCTGGGCTGAATGCTGCTGATAAAATATTTCCTAAGGTTTCCGTAAATACTGAGCTGGTCAAGTCAGCATTAGCGAAATTGACATTGTGTAATTTAATCCCCTGTAGGTTAGCTTGCCACACTGTTAGATTAGAAAAGTCATAGCTGCTTAAATCCACCTGTAATTGGCGCAGTATATTAATTATATTGCCGCAGATATATGCTGTTTCTTGGGGTATTTTTTTTTCTATCGAAGTTGGGGAGCGCAGCATTGAAATAATTTCCCGCAACTGATTGCTGAGCTGTTTTGTGCAACCAAAACTTGCGAGTAATCTTTCAATAATCGGTTCGATAATCAGAGATACTTGACTATCCCGAATATACTCAGGGACAGTGGCTTTGACTAAGGCGTGAGTGCGAAATATATCAAAATTTTTACTAGTAATTTCTTCAGGAATCTGCTCAAGTAATCGATTAACCATGTATTCCATCACTACAGGTTGTTGGGTAAACCCAGCCGAGGTTTTCTCAATCAATGAGCGCCGTTGTAGAGACCCTAGAGACTGTAAAATGTCAGGAGCGCATCGGTGGCAGACAACGTCCTGTTCTAACTCCTTAAAAAAAACAGGTTCGCGATTAATAGCTAGCCAGTACATCAGCTCTTGTTGTGTAGCACTCAGGCGCTGAAACTGCCGATCTAGCAAATCCCGAATATCATCAAAAATGAATGAGCCTTGCTTTAAAAAATTCAGGAACTGAGAAATATTGCCATAAAAAAAGTCTCTGACCAGACAAGCCACCATTTTTAAAGCTAAAGGATTGCCAGCATAGTGCTCAATTACTGTCAGCCACTGGGTGTCATCCCCAGCAAAATTTCCTTTTTCCTTCAGGATTTCCTGTCCATCGGTGTCTGATAACCCTTTGAGTGGGAAGCAGCGAATGGGTAAGGCTGCCCCCTCCAGGATAGTCAATTCCTGGGGTGGCTCCCGAGAAGTCAGTAATAGACAGCTGTGGTGGGCGGTTTCACCAATACTTCTGAGCAGCTCACCGTATTCAGCATATCCTTCTCGATAACTACCGGTGCGATCGCCACTTTGCAGAATCGACTCAACATTATCTAGAACTAGCAAGCAACGCCGCTCTTGTAAATACCGAATCAATCGCAGAATTTTGCCATCCACAGAGGAGGGTAAAGTGGTTTCCTGCTGTCGAGACAGAAATTGAATCAGGTCTGCCAGGAGTTCTTCTAGGGGAGGCGCATTGCGTAGAGTGCGCCAAATCACAAACTCAAATTTATCTTCCAGAAGATGGGCTAAGGTCACAGCCACAGAGGTTTTACCAATTCCCCCCATCCCTAGAAGTGTGACCAGGCGGCAGTTTTCCTGAAGAATCCATTGCTGTAGGGTGTTGAGTTCCTCAGTACGACCGTAGAAATCTCTTAGCTTTGGTGCTTGTCCCCAATCGACACGTTTAATTTGAGCCAGATTGGGACTCTTGCCGTTATTGATTTGATCTGGCTTAATGTTATCTGACTCAACAACCTTTTCCCAATCAACCCCTACAGCATCACAAATAGCGATAAAGGTGTCACAGCGAATCGGTTGTCTGGCCCAAAATCGGTTTAAGGTTGCCCTAGAGGTTAAGGCACTGCTACACCAAGCTTCTGCGGTTTTGTTCCATTTTTTCAGGCGTCTAGCCCGGTCAACCAATTTGAGTCCTAGTTCAGAAGCTCGCACTGAATTCTTCATAGCGAAATCTGGTTCTGCTCAGTATCCAAGCTAATTGTTATGCCAAAATCTGAGAGTATCATGAAGTCAATCTGAGACAATTCAGATAATAACCTTAAACAAGGGCACAGGTAACTTCGGATCTTAGAACAGCAAGGGTTTGAGGAATTTTAAGTTTTTTGAACAGAGTTAATATAATTTAATAGCAGTTCTCAAATCGGTGAGGGACTTTCGTCCTAGGGAGTAGGGAATAGGGAGTAGGGAGTAGGGAGTAGGGAAGTCAGAAGAGGAATCCCTTAATCAGGAGGGTACGGAATTGGGAAAAAATCTTGTTTACCTCATTATATCATGTTCGGATAATTAGTTATAAAAAACCTGATCCGATCAAACCTTACTCCTTTACTTCAGCATAGCTGCCTGCCCCCCTTCCGCGTGGGTTAGGGGGGATTCCCTCTGCCTTCGATTCTGATCTTAGTATAAGTATTCAGGACATGAGCTTACTATGATAAACGCTATATGTCCAGTTAATTATAGCATTTTAATTTGAAAATATGATTGATCTAAAAAGCGATACGATGATTTTTTGGTTTGATGATAAATAGTGGGGTTGATGATATATTTTTTAAGGCTATATAGCAGTTATAAATTGGGTGAGGGACTTTTGTCCTAGGTTAATGGTAGTAGGTAGTAGGTAGTAGGTAGTAGGTAGTAGAGTAGTGGTAAAGATGTAGTGGTTTTGCTACACAAAAATCCTATCGAAGAAAGCCCATTTCTGACACTAGGCACCCTGACACTAGGCACCCTGACACTAGGTCAGAAACCTAAAACCTCAAACCTAAAGCCTAAAGCATTCTAGGGGTTTGAAAAATTTTTGTTAACTTTTTAAATCACTAACCGACTCCTGCAATTCCTGAGCTACGGCTACGGTTGAGGTTAAGGAACTTGAAATTTCCCTAGAGGAATCAAAGGTGCGTTCCGAGAATTGGGCGATCTCTTTGATCAACATAGCGACCCTCTCAGTGATTTCGCTTTGGGAAACACTCCCCTGGGAAATGGCTGCCACTAGCTGCTCGATCTGGCACGAAGCCTCCATCAGCTGTTTGAAATTCTGCTTAGCTTCCTCAACTCCACTTGTGCCCTTCTCCACCACAGCAGTGCTCTGTTCCATTACCTTCACTAATTGAGACGTTTCTAGGTCGATCTCATCTACTATCTTTTGAATTTCCTGGGTAGCTTTGATCAATTGGTTGCTAAGCTGATTTACTTCTTTGGCAATCACGACAAAACCCTGAATCCCTTTACCAGACCGCCCAGCCTCAATCTCAGCGTTAATAGCCAAAACATTGGTTTTAACCAAAAGCATGTTGCTCAAGGCAACCACCTTAGCAATCTTCTCGGAAGATTTACCTAGCTGGTTCACTCTTGACGTGGTTTCGCCAATCGTGTCTCGCAATTCCAGCATACTCTCCTGAGTTAGGTTAATAGCAGTGCTGCTAGCTTCAACAGTGGTTGCAACTTGATCAACTACCCTTGCCGCCTGATCAGCATTCTCAGCCACTGCTTGAATCGAATCGGTGATTTGCTCCACTGAATCCAGGGCGTGATTGGTTTCTGAAGCGTGCTTAAGAGCATCTTCTGCTAGTTGACCGACTACCACCTCGTTGTTTCCCAGTAAGGTATTGACTTCAACCGCTGAGTTGTTGACCTGGGTTACGATAGTTTGCAAATTTTCAATAATGGTGTTAAAATAATCACCAACTTTACCAATCTCATCCAAAGTCAGGTCAGAGCGCACTGTCAGATCTCCTTGTGCTGCCCCTTGCAAATTTTCAAGCAGTACCAACAGTTGCTTCTGGAGTGCTTCTTTTTCCTGTCTTTGCTCTTGAGAAATTCTTTCCGTCTTTTCGAGGAGATTAGCCTGCTCTAGAGCAAAGCCCAATTGAATCGCCACTTGAGTGAAAACGTTGATCTGCGTTTCCTGCCAAGCTCTTGGCTGTGAACATTGATGGGCAGCCAGAAAGCCAATCAATTTCCCTGCCACGAAAATCGGTGCCACTAAACTTGCCTTAGCTCCAAGCAGTAGAGAAGTTTGGCCAAGCCTCTCTACTTGGGACTGCTGGTACTGCGTCAACTCACCCTCAAGATTATCAATGGCTAGAACCTGACGTGACTGGTAGTGATCAACATCCTCTAGGGCAAAATCCAACTCTTCCTTCTGTGTTTGTGGGGTAACAGACCCATCCAGAGTTACTGAAAGGCCAACCATTGACCCTTTATGATTCTGTTCGAGGAGGTAAATGATTGTGCGATCGCACGAGAGCGCTCTTTTAACTCCCACCACCGTAGCCGCGAAAATCTTTTCCCGTTCTACGGATTCAAGCATGCTAGCGGTAATCTCATTTAACGTTTGGCAAATGTCCACCGTGGCTTGCTGCTGTTCCAGGAGCAGGGCTTGGGTGAGGGCATCACCGATTTGTCTAGTTAACTGCTGCATTAACTGACGTTCTGACTCCTGCCAAGGGTGGGGTTTTGAGCAATCATTCGCATACAACAAGCCGAAAAGTTCACCCCCAACTATAATTGGGGCAACTAGGCTGGCTACGACACCAAGGCGTTGAAGGAACTGGCCAGGAGCACCAGTTAGAGTAGCTTGTTGAAGGTTCTCGACACTCACAAGCTTCTCCAACTTAAACTGTATAATTTCCCCGGTCGTGATTGGTTCATAAATAGTTTGCCCTAGGGCTTCAACCAAACCAGAATCTACGACCTCCGCTGCAATTATCCCGCTTTTGAAGTCAGGATTAAAGCGATAGATAAACACACGGTCTGTCTTGAGGGCAAGGTGTACCCCATAAACGGAAGTTTGTAGGATATTGTCGAAGTTTAAGGATTGCTGAAGCTGGTTGCTGACTAGCGCTAATGTCCGCGCCTGTTCAGTTTCTTCTTCTTGCTCCTGTAATCGACCTTTGACCCGTGTCACCAGGTTATTAAAGACTTGAGCCAGTAACTGCGTCTCGGTAGCACCAAGTAGTTCCGCCTGAACGTTCAGGTTGCCTGCAATCACCGCTTTGGCAGTATTAGCCAACTGACCCAAGGGTTTTGCTAACTGATCGGATAAAGCTCTGACTACCAAGGTAATAATCATGCCCAGTACCACGAACAAACTAGCAAAGCCTATTGCCGCTTTTCTACCCGCTGCTCTGAGTTCACTAAGTTTGATCGAGACGGCCACAGTCCAATTGCTATCAGGAACTGCAACCAATATATAGTGCCTGCTATTATGATCAAAGGTGGCCAGCTTTAAGTTTGGGAAAAGTTCTGAATTAGCTGACTTTATCGTCAGTCCCTTCTGCTGCACTGTTTGCCCAGTTTCAACAGCTTTGAGCAAAATTTTTAGGTTCTGTACAAGTGCTTGATCCTTTGCCCCGAGCAGTTTCTGTGGCTGGTCTTTACTCTTCCCTTGGTAGATGGTATCAACAACAGCCACAGTGTCGTCTTGTTTCAGGGCTAGTAGCTGCATAGATTGAGAATCCCCAATTTCCAAATCCTTCAGCAGGTTTTTAAATATGGTGCTGAAAACCGAGGCAGGCAAAACTCCTCTAACAACCCCTAGGAATTCATCAGTTGCTGGGTCTGTGATCGCTTTGCTGAACTCAATCACGAACCTATCGTCAGTGTCATCAAATTTCGTGTTAATCACCTGCTGACTGGGATCATCTTTTGCCACTTGCCACCAGGCTTCATCCCGTTGGACAAAGTCAGAAGTAGGACTGTTGTAAGCCACATTAAACCCGTGCTTTTCGGTGAAAGATATCTCGGCAAACTCATACATTTCTGTAGTTTTACGTAAGTAATAATTGAGAGCTTGATTTGGCTCGATTAACCGGGTAGCCGAGAAATACTCTTCAACCTCGTAGTAGGGTAATTTGGAAAGGTTTTGATCTTGAGAAACTTTGGCTGCAGTGCTAGCCGCCTCAACTACTAGAGGGCTAGCCGCCAATGTAGCAGGTATTCTTTTTGCTTCCTCCAAAAATATATAGAAAACTCTGCCCGCAACTAGGGTTTCACCCTCTAATAGTTGCTCAGCTTGCTGTTGGGAGCTGCGGGAAATAGCACTGTAGCTGAATAGTCCAGCCAGACCTAGAGGGGTTAAAACCGCTGGGAGAATGGTCTTCAATAATTGAGTGCGCAGATCATTACTTTTCCTTTGTGGTTGGGAATTGTTGGAATCGGTGGGTTGATTTGATTGTTGATGGTAGTGCTGTTGTCGATCTTGGCTTATCCCTTGAGGTGTGACAGGTAATTCCCAGGGTAAGTCTGTTGAACAATGCATAGACCGTGACTATTTTTCCTAGAACGATAACTATAGCGTTTCTAAACGATTTGTGAAAATCCAGAAACCCAAAATTATTGTTATTCCAGGAATCTTGGCCGGGTGATATTTCACAACCTATTTAGAATTTATAGATTGACTCCAGTTTTTAATGTAACCATATTTATCTAGGAAGTTATCTCAGTCAATTAACTGAATTTTTTTCCTTAAGGGTTACGCCAATTTACTTAATATACGCTACTGGGAGTAGTCATGTCGTCATGGCTAACTCTACAGGTATAGTTTTCCGGCAGTCTTGTGTATGCTCGTAACTGCTGACAGTAAAAACTAAGGCTGGCTAGGGTATGTCTAATATCAAGTCTGGTTGAATACCCATAATTAAGGGACCCGGGCGCGGGAGGGTGGGGAGGGTGGGAAGTGTGGGAAGTGTGGGGAGATGGGGAGATTTTTATTAAGGCTAATTATCCTGACATGATATAAAACTTCATCGAAACTTCATCGAAACTTTATCGAAACTTTATCTAATTATTTATCATGTGAAATAACTATTGTCAAGGAAAAAATAAGATCTAATCTAGTTTAAATTATTTTTATGATTATTTTTCTTGAAGAATTTAATCGGTTTTGATGGTTAAAAATCTAGTCAACTCAATAAGCTATCAACAGACAATAATTCATCTGTTGACTGGTGTATCTATTGCTCTTATCCTAGGGCTTACCGCCTGCGAGAAGAAAAATTATGCAAACCCATCAGTGATACCCGTTGATACTTCCCATCAACACGTGTCGGATAATACTGTCCGGGTGGGTGTGCTTACCATTGATAGCGTGGATTCTGTCAAACAACGGTATCAGCCACTCCTAAACTACCTCTCTGGGGTGATTAATCGCCCTTTCTCCTTAGTACCTGTTACCCAAGAAAGTCAATTCATTGAAGTAGCCCAAGGTAATTTGCACTTTACCACCAACAATCCTCTGGCAGCTGTGCAAATCCGTCGGCTCTACGATACGGAATTTCTACTTACCCACTCTCGACCTCAGGTGGGTACAAAATTTGGTGGTCTGATCATCGTCAGAAGCGATAGCAATATCTACAAGCTGAAGGATCTGCGGGGTAAGAAGGCAGCCTGCGTGGCTTTTCAAACGGCGGCGGCTGGCTGCATTTTCCAAATCTATCATCTGCTTCAACATGGTATTGACCCGTTCCTCGACTTCAGCAGTTTTGTGGAAAACAAATCACAAGACAAGATCGTGCTTGATGTAGTCAACGGCAAAATTGATGTTGGGTTTATCCGTACATGTCAATTAGAAAATATGGTCAACCAAGGCTTGCTGGAAAACCTGGAACAGCTGAGAATCCTAGATTCGGCTAAGGACGAATTCTTCTATACTCATACCACCGAGCTCTATCCCGAGTGGCCGATTGCTGCGCTTAAGGGTACTGACCCGCAATTAGTCGCAGCAGTGACCGAAGCGCTTCTGAATATCCCAGCAAACCATCCAGCCCTGGCAGCTGCTAAGATAGAAAAATTTTTACCGGCAGAGGATTATGGCTCCCTCGATAAACTGATTGAAACGTTGAGGCTAAAAAGTTGGGATGCTAATAGGGATCCGTTTAGGAATTCTGGGAACAGGCAACAGGCAACAGGGAGTAGGGAGTAGGGAGTAGGGAACAAAAATTATCACCATTCCTACACGGATTGCTATAGCATTTGTATTTGAGATGTAAACCGAAAAGGTCTTTTTTTATTTTCCTATAAAACTCTGGATCTCTTGCCCCTCTAGCCTTTTGCCCGCCCCCCTTCCGCGCGGGGGGTTAGGGGGGATTCCTCTTGCCTTTTTCGGCAATCCATGACTTTACAACCCAGATACAAACGCGCTTATTTAGCAATCCATTCTAGATTGAGTAAAGTACTAAGCCTAAAATTCCAGCAATCGGGATAATTAACAGCACCTTCACGCGGAACCGCCACAGGGCAGCTAAGGCTGCGGCAAAGATGACCAGGCTGCCAACATGAAATTCAGCAGTCCCAGCTACTACAATAGCAGCGGTAATGATCATGCCAATGACGGCAGGACGAATTCCTTTGAGCGCCGCCTGAATCACTGTGGATTCTTTGATATGTTTCAATAAGTGGGAACAGGTTACCATCAGCAGTCCTGGTGGTAAGAAAATGCCTACTGTTGCTACTATTGCTCCCGAAATCCCTTTCACCACATAACCGATGAAGGCAGCGCTGATCAGAATTGGTCCAGGAGTAATTTGTCCGATTGCGATCGCATTAGCAAATTCTGTCTGAGTCACCCAACCGTAAGTATTCACTACCACTTCTTGAATCAGGGGAATGAACACGTAGCCTCCACCAAATAGCATGAGGCTCATTCCCGAAAATGTGACGAATAGTTTCGCGAGGCTGGTTTCCCCCAAAAAGGGTAGGGGAATCAGAGAAAGCAACAGAAAACTCAGGAGGATGAGCAAGGTGACTGACAGCTTCAGCCAGGAAATCCCCTGAATTGACTCCGGAATCGGTTGAGCTTGGGAACTTTGCTGTCCCGACTGCTTAGTGTCACCTAACCAAAGCCATCCTACCAATCCAGAACCCACCACGACTAGCACAGTAATGTAGAATCCTCCTACTACCTTGAGTAGGACTGCCGCTATTAAAGCAATCACTAGTTCGCGCCAGCCTTTGATTGCTTTTTTGCTCATGCGCCTGGCGGCACTCAAGATAATCGCCGCCACCGCAGGAATAAATCCGGCAAAGGCTTTTTGAAGTGCTGGAATTTCCCCGGCCTGGAGATAAGCAATGGTTAGACCAATTACCAGGATAAAAGAAGGAAGCAACACACCGATGGCACTGACTACAGCTCCATTAGTACCCCGCACGCGATAGCCCACATAGGCTACTACGTTAGCAGCAACTGGACCAGGTAAAACAGTGGCTAAAGAGATGCCGTCTAGCATATCTTCATGGGTGAGGAGCTTCTGCCGCTGCACCATCTGATTCTCTATCACAGAAATCAGAGCCATGAAACCGCCAAAGGCTGTACTTCCGATCTTGAAAAAGTTCCAGAACAGAAACCAAAGGGATACCGACTCGGAATTTTCCGAGTTTACATGCAGTTTTTTTAACATAGTCAGTTATTTAAGCCGCTACATTCTGACGTGCTTTAATCTCTTTGAGCAGACTGGCTTGGCGATCCCGTCGCTTTAAGTCCTCAGGATCCATTTTTTGGCGTACTTCTGCTTTTAAGCTTTGGTTAATCGCATTAAATTTAGCGATCGCAGTGCTGCTGAATTTGATTTCTTTCCCTTTAAGAATTCCAACCCGTTCGTAACCAAGAGCATCAAGTACATCTCCCGCCACCAATTCAAAAATCAGGATTTCCTCATCCGTAGCTTCCTGGAGAAACTTTTTAGTGTTTTGCTTAATTACAGGTTGCGTTACATTACTCCATAGGGAGCTAGACATTGCAGCATTCGAGGCTTCCTGGGATTGATGGAAATCCAGCATCTCAGGAGTATAGTACACCCCTAGGAAATTACACAGATCCTGCAGGGTAGTCTCAGGAGAGCTGATTAGGGTTTCATAACTGATACTGAAAAACCTCTCGGGACTTAGGCGAGAGCGCATCTGGAGTGCTAAACGCTGGGCTTTTGCCCATTCTTGAGCAATATGGTAGAAGTGCTTTTCTCCAACCACTGCCTTCTTAAAAGAAACCGCCACATCTCGACCATCCCGGTACAAATAGATAAATTTAGCGTTTTCCAAGTAAGCGGTAATCTCTGGCAGGTAGTAAACGTTGGCTAAACTTTTGCAACACCATTGCTGTGCTCCCCAAGTTTGTGCCATAATATCGTAAACAGAGGCTAATATCGCCACCAAAGACCGCTCTCGGCAAAAAGAAATAACTTCCTTTGTGTCTAAATGCACACCCTCCCAAGGGACGGGATTAAGTTCCACTAAACGACACACATCATTGACTAAGATGGTAAATGTGTCCGTTTGACTCAAATCCCCATAGCTAGGTAGTAATGGCATCATCCGCTGCAATATGTGAGGGGAGTGGGGAGCAGCGAGATCACCGATCTGATTCAACATCAGGCGCAATAAATTAGAGCCTGAGCGTTGGGTGCCGATCATAAAAATAGACATAACTTTGAGCTATCCTCATCACTGAATTCCAATTGCTGACCTTGATCACCGATTAAGTAGAAGCAGCCATCAGAAAACGTTGTGGTTGCAATGCAGCACAATAAAAGCTTGGTCTTCACCAAACCAACTCTCCCTAGCTGTGAGTGGAGCGGTGTCTAGCTGACTAACCGTAAGCATTCAGCTCTCAGCTCTCAGCTCTCAGCTCTCAGCTCTCAGCTCTCAGCTCTCAGCTCTCAGCTCTCAGCTCTCAGCTCTCAGCTCTCAGCTCTCAGCTCTCAGCCAAACGCCTGTGGCCAAGCTACACCGAACAGTTTATGCCCATAGCGCACGCTACACCGAACAGCTTTTGAATAAAATAAGCTGACGGCTGACGGCTGACGGCTGAATGCTTACAAATTGTTTAACATCCGATAAGCGCCTTTATATCTGGGTTGTAAACAAAATTTTTGCCGGAAAAGGAAAAAGGAATCCCCCCTAACCCCCCGCGCGGAAGGGGGGCGGGCAAAAGGCAATATGGCAAAGATATCCGGAGTTTTATTGGACAATAAAAAAAGACCTCCTATGTTTACATCTGATTTGTAAACCCTATAAACCAGATCACACCTTCGTTAACTGATTATCCGATCCGGTATAACAGCCGAAAATTAAGCAATATCACTAAAGTAGATAGGCTAAATGATTGAAATTAAGACTGTAGGTTAATGGGGTGATGGGAGAATAACACGCTTGTGAAACCAAATGTCATAGGACTTACTTTATCAATGAAGTAAAACTGAATCCAAACTGAATCCAAACTGATAAAAAAAGCTAAACTGAGACAACTGAGACAAAAACTGAGACAACTATTATTCCAACTTCTGCTATATAGCGCCTCTGAATAGGATTAATTTCATCAGTTTATGGCTCAAGCTGAGATTAGTCTGAGAGAAATCTAAGCTCACCCTGGGCTAAGTATGAAAAAAATTATACAACTAAGCCTAGTTGAAATAACTGAGCTAAAAAACTGATACAAAAACTGAGACATTAGGCTCTGATCCGAATGGCATTCTAGAAATATAGACACCTTAGCGACTAGACAAAAGCGCTAATGCCCTGTTAAAACCGATGGTTTTTGCCTAAGGGTCAATGTTTGCCTGAGGTTACAAACACTACACTGGTCTATTGCCGGTAGACCAGTGTTTACTTCCACTATCAACTTAATTCACCAACTTAATTCACTTGCATTCGGAGGAACTTTTATGTCAAACACTTTTATTCCCACTGGAGAAACTCTAACCGATCCAGTAGTACTACCTGGAGTAGGGGATTCTTTAACCGTATTCGGTACATTGGATGTTGATGGTAGTGCTGTTGATATCACCGGCACTAATGCCAGCATCTTTAACGCAGAAACAGGGACAATTGATGGTAGCTTCAACGGTGTCAACTTCGTTAATGGTGGTGTTTCTTCTGGCATATTAACTAACCAAGGCTTGATTACCAGTGATAGTCGTCCCGTCAACATCGGTGGTCAAAATATCAGGGTTGATAACTTAGCCCAGATTATCTCCTCTGCAAGTCCGAGGGATGGTGTCGTTTACGCTGACCAGACCGCTACATCCTATAATATTTTCAACGGTCCTGATGCTGTCATTGATGTCGGTGAGGGCAATGATGGAGATGCCATTTCTCTACAACTCGGTGCTAATGTCACAGGCAGTGTGGTTAATCAAGGTACGGTGATCGGACGTGGTGTGCCGGTGGGTAACAACCAAGCTACTGCGATTCGCCTCAGACAGGGTACTGACATTGGAGGAGCCGATGTCTCAGTCTTCAATGGTGATATTATCAATGAAGGCACTTTGATCTCAGAAACTGACAGTGGTGTACTGATTGAGTCGGGAGTCGAACTCAACGGTACAATCGTTAACAACGGTACCATTGATGGCGCTTTCAACGGCGTTAGCTTTGCCAATGGCGGTACCTCTTCTGGGGCCCTGCAAAATTTCGGTACTATCACTAGTGCTAGTCGTGCCGTAAATATCGGTGGTCAAGATATTAGCCTTCAAAACTTCGGTGAGATTCTCACCTCTGCCAGTCCCCGGGATGGTGTGGTTTACACTGACCAGAGTGCGCTTTCCTACTCGATTGTCAACGAAAGTAGTGGTCTGATCGATGTCGGTGAAGGCAATGATGGAGATGCCATTTCTCTACAACTCGGTGCTGATGTCACAGGTAGTGTGATTAATCGCGGTACGGTGATCGGACGTGGTGTGCCGGTGGGTAACAACCGAGCAACTGCTGTTCGCCTCAGACAGGGTACTAATACTGACCTCTCAGTCTTCAATGGTGATATTGTCAATGAAGGCACCTTGACCTCAGAAACTGATGCGGCAGTACTGATTGAGGACGGAGTTGAACTCAACGGCGAAATCATTAACAGGGGCACTATCAACGGTGGTGTTGTTGCAGGCAGCCCTCAGGTGGGTATTGATGCTCAAGGTGCTGAGGGTGACGTAACTATTGTTAACCAAGGTACTATCAACGGCGATGTTCTACTCAGTGCTGGTGATGATACCTATGATGGTATTGCAGGCACTGTTAACGGTACTGTTTTCGGTAATGAGGGCAATGATACTCTGATTGGTGGTAGCGCTAATGATGTCTTGAACGGAGGGGTTGGCAATGACTTGTTAACTGGCAATTCAGGTGCAGACATCTTCGCCTTCGGCAGTGAAATCTTCCAAGACGGTCTCCAGGATGTTGACCAAATCACTGACTTTGAGGCAGGGGATGCCTTTGATTTCGCTGATGAATTCTTGGGCAATATTAGTTTCGGTCGCGAAACAGTTAGTGGTCAAGAAGCTGTAGTAGCCATCCTTGGCGGCGAGGATAATCTGACTGTATTCGGCAATCTCGATGCTGCTGAGCAGGCACTTGATGTATTTGTGTAACACAACAGTGTCATCCCAAGACTGTTCCGATTAGTTCTTACTTAAAACGTTCTTACCCAAGACTGTTAGCGATCGCTAGTTAGATTAGCGATCGCATTTTTTCTCTAAGCTCAATGCTTACATATAGTTGCTAGTGGTGCTTCAGGGGCGGGCTCGCCCTCATTTTCCGCCTGGGATGATAACTGGCAAGATGCCAGTTCCACAGGCTTGGGACAGCCCGCCTGGGAATATTGATAACCGGCAAGATGCCGGTTCCACCAAGATGCCGGTTCCACCAAGATGCCGGTTCCACCAAAATGCCGGTTCCACCAAGATGCCGGTTCCACCAAGATGCCGGTTCCACCAAGATGCCGGTTCCACCAAGATGCCGGTTCCACCAAGATGCCGGTTCCACCAAGATGCCGGTTCCACCAAGATGCCGGTTCCACCAAGATGCCGGTTCCACCCACCGGGTCAAACAGCTTTAATCAGATGTACCCGAACATGTAAACTAAATGAATTGTGATAATTTTTATTCCCGACTCCCGACTCCCTCGGTGCGCTTTCCGTAGGCGAATTAAATTCGCCACGGGTCGCACCGCTCCCGACTCCCTGTTTATTTTTATAAATTTTAAGTAAAGTCTTTTTAAAGAGTTATTAAATCAGTAAATTTTAACTCCAACTTTATGAAATAATCCCAGACATCGGGAGCTCTATTGATTAACAGGAAACCTGTGGTTTACGGACTTGTGCCAGCAAGTCCTTTGAGACAAAAACTGAGACAACTCTTATTCAAACTTCTGCTATATAGCGCCTCTGAATAGGATTAATTTGATCGGTTTATGGCTCAACCTGAGATTAGTCTGAGAAAAATCTAAGCTCAACCTGGGCTAAGTGTGAAAAAAAATATACCACTAAGCCTAGTTAAAATAACTGAGCTAAAAAACTGATCCAAAAACTGAGACATTAGGCTATGATCCGAATGGCATTCTAGAAATATAGACACCTTAGCGGCTAGACAACAGCGCTAATGCCCTGTTAAAACCGATGGTTTTTGCCTAAGGGTCAATGTTTGCCTGATGTTAAAAACATTACACTGGTCTATTGCCGGTAGACCAGTGTTTACTTCCACTATCAACTTAATTCACCAACTTAATTCACTTGCATTCGGAGGAACTTTTATGTCAAACACTTTTATTCCCACTGGAGAAACTCTAACCGATCCAGTAGTACTACCTGGAGTAGGGGATTCTTTAACCGTATTCGGTACATTGGATGTTGATGGTAGTGCTGTTGATATCACCGGCACTAATGCCAGCATCTTTAACGCAGAAACAGGGACAATTGATGGTAGCTTCAACGGTGTCAACTTCGTTAATGGTGGTGTTTCTTCTGGCATATTAACTAACCAAGGCTTGATTACCAGTGATAGTCGTCCCGTCAACATCGGTGGTCAAAATATCAGGGTTGATAACTTAGCCCAGATTATCTCCTCTGCAAGTCCGAGGGATGGTGTCGTTTACGCTGACCAGACCGCTACATCCTATAATATTTTCAACGGTCCTGATGCTGTCATTGATGTCGGTGAGGGCAATGATGGAGATGCCATTTCTCTACAACTCGGTGCTAATGTCACAGGCAGTGTGGTTAATCAAGGTACGGTGATCGGACGTGGTGTGCCGGTGGGTAACAACCAAGCTACTGCGATTCGCCTCAGACAGGGTACTGACATTGGAGGAGCCGATGTCTCAGTCTTCAATGGTGATATTATCAATGAAGGCACTTTGATCTCAGAAACTGACAGTGGTGTACTGATTGAGTCGGGAGTCGAACTCAACGGTACAATCGTTAACAACGGTACCATTGATGGCGCTTTCAACGGCGTTAGCTTTGCCAATGGCGGTACCTCTTCTGGGGCCCTGCAAAATTTCGGTACTATCACTAGTGCTAGTCGTGCCGTAAATATCGGTGGTCAAGATATTAGCCTTCAAAACTTCGGTGAGATTCTCACCTCTGCCAGTCCCCGGGATGGTGTGGTTTACACTGACCAGAGTGCGCTTTCCTACTCGATTGTCAACGAAAGTAGTGGTCTGATCGATGTGGGTGAAGGCAATGATGGAGATGCCATTTCTCTACAACTCGGTGCTGATGTCACAGGTAGTGTGATTAATCGGGGTACGGTGATCGGACGTGGTGTGCCGGTGGGCAACAACCGAGCTACTGCTGTTCGCCTCAGACAGGGTACTAATACTGACCTCTCAGTCTTCAATGGTGATATTGTCAATGAAGGCACCTTGACCTCAGAAACTGATGCGGCAGTACTGATTGAAGACGGAGTCGAACTCAACGGCGAAATCATTAACAGGGGCACTATCAACGGTGGTGTTGTTGCAGGCAGCCCTCAGGTGGGTATTGATGCTCAGGGTGCTGAGGCTGACGTAACTATTGTTAACCAAGGTACTATCAACGGCGATGTTCTACTCAGTGCTGGTGATGATACCTATGATGGTATTGCAGGCACTGTTAACGGTACTGTTTTCGGTAATGAGGGCAATGATACT